>JAQVJP010000001.1 GCA_028695145.1 Eubacteriales bacterium | reverse complement strand
TCATGGAGCCGCTGGTGAGAATCGAACTCACGACCTATTCATTACGAGTGAATTGCTCTACCCCTGAGCCACAGCGGCATTTACAGGGCGACGATAATAATATCAAAACGCAAGCCCCGTTGTCAATAGCTTGAAATCACGCTGTTTCAGATATTAGCCGCTTTGTCAATACAAAACAAGAAAGTTGCAAACATTTAGCTAAACGCAAAAAATGAATTGCTCTGTAGCGGCACTTATCCACAGCAATTCACTACCGAAATTCAGGGGTAAAATTAGGGTTTTTGCCAACCACACCAATTCATTATTAGAAAAAAGGTGAATAAAAATGAAAAACAAAACCCGAAAACCATTGAAATTAGGCGATTCTAAGCCAGACAGCACTATTTTGATAGAACAATTCATTAGGGAAAAACAAGCCGAGAATGTAGCCCCTTCAACTATCAAAAATTACCTTAATTCTTGGCGCTATTTTAATGATTTTAAGCCGGTAAATATCGAGAATTTAAGCGCTTTGGACGTTAAACGCTGGCTTAATTATCTGAGTAGGCAAGATATCACTATTACTACAGTGAACAGCTATTTACGTTATCTGAAGGGTATTTTGAACTGGCTGAGTGAAAACGGCTATATTAACAAGATTCGTATCAGAACGCTGAAGGAACAAACGCCCCCGCTAAAATTCTATACAGAAGCTGAACTTGAACGGCTATTAGAAGAACCGGCTGACTTTACAGACTTCCCCAGCTATCGCAATTGGGTAATAGTTAATACACTTTTAGGAACTGGCATCAGGCGAACAACTCTAATTAATCTGCAAATAACAGATGTTGATTTTGAAAATAACTTATTACTTTGCTACACAACAAAGAATAAGAAAAGCCTTGCCCTTCCCCTGTCTAATACCTTAGCCGAGATTTTATATACCTACACGAGCAAACTTATTAAAACAGGCACAACTTGGCTATTCCCTGATATGTACGGAGAACAACTAAAGGCTGATAGGCTTAGTCATATTATATCTAAATACAACAAGGCACATGGCGTTGATAAGACAAGCGTTCATGGTTTTCGTCATACCTATGCCCGAATGATGGTACTTGCAGGGGTTGATATATTCCGGCTTCAGCGGCTTTTAGGGCACAGTAGCATAGAAATGACTAAGAAGTATGTCGAGCTATTCGCTACTGACTTACAAAAGGATTATAACGATTATAACCCGCTGGAAAAAATGAGACGTAGGCATAAGAAAATTATGTAGTGTTAGTGCAATATCGCGTTAGTGTATGTCGCGTTAGCGTAACACTGGTTACTTTTTTGCGAGTTGTGCCAGAAATCTGCAAAAATCGACAAACGTTACGCTAAAGGGTGAGGGGTTATATCTTTGGACAGAAATCAATTTGGTTCTTGACAAAGATGAACGTTAGTGAAGCTTTGGTCAAGAATCTGCAAAAATCGACATAGTAAACATAATTATACTTATTGAAGGGGTACAAGAATCACCTGAGTTTTGTGTAAAAGACGACTAAAAAGAGTCTTTGGAACAAAAATCTGCAAAAATCGACATAGTAAACATAGTATTGAGTGAGGACAGAAATATTATAGGTTCTTGTCAAAGATGAACGTTAGTGAAGCTTTGGTCAAGAATCTGCTAAAACCGACTCTCACTAATCTATATAGTGAGGACAAAAATCAATTTGGTTCTTGACAAAAAGACGATTAAAATGAGTCTTTGGTCAAAAATCTGCAAAAATCGAAAAATAGTTCTAAAATACAGAGTGAAGGGGTATATATTTAGTCTTGTCGACAGAAATCTGCTAAAATCGACATAGTAAACATAGTATTGAGTGAGGGGTACAGAAAATGAAAAGCTGTTGCTAATTTATTTAGCGGCGGCTTTTCGTGTTCTGCACGAAGCACTAAAAAACTTATTCAATGTTTAAGGAAGCGCTGTCTTAGGACGGCGCTTTTTTAATTACACAAACAAAAGGAGAAAGAAGAACATGAAAACGAAAAATCTATCATTATTCTATTGGCTTAAGCAAAATGGAATCTATCCAGTCGAAACAATTACTGTTGAAAACAATAGATTCTGCTGGCGCTATGATGAATCAGAAGAAACCGAACTGTTGACTATTGAGTTTAAGAAAAACAAAGCGGCAGGAATGAGCGGCTTTAACAAGTCAGACAGAACCGACTATTTTATAGAGCACGGTATTAAGCCTGTTTATGAGAAGGCGGGCTGGATATGGTTTCAGGCAGATGAGAGACTTAATCAGCTGATTAAGGAATATCACGGCTATGATAATGAACATTACGTGCCTAAGTCCAAGATTCATTACTACTGGTTAACATACCATAACATGATACCCGAGGGCTACAAACAGACGCCAGAGGGACTCAAACCCTATTTTGCAAGAACGGAAGAATTAACTTTCATAATTAGCGTTTTTAAGGAATTAAAAATCAAATTTAACGACTTTATTTGTCTAAATAATGACTCTATAGCACGGCTACATGAGGCAGGAATTGAGCCTAAACGCAAGGTTAGAAATTTTGAAACAGAACGATGCTATTACATCTATGATAAATCGTCTGAACTGTATGAAGCACTATCAGGGGGTAAATCATGAGAATAGTAACACACAAGGCTAAGAATATCTGGCTAAATTTTAATCTAATCTTCGCTAATAACGTGAAAATAGTAAGAGATGTTAAGCGCTACTACTTTATTGAGACAGATGAGTTTATAGCGGCAGACAATGCTTTTCATAAGTACAAAGCTATGAAGCTATATGGTTTTGGCGAGGGCATAATAGCCGATAAGATTATGACGGCTGGTTTTGAGCCGGTAGAGATTGTAACAAACAGATTAGGTAAGAAATGGTACTGGTTTGATAGGACTAATAATCTTCATCAAACAGTTAATAAAATAATGGAGGAAATTTAATGGATAATTTTAAGAGACTTGGTACAGATGCTTACATCATTTACGAAACACTGAATATTTTGAATCTGGACGGCAGGGCTATAAACCTTGCCAACTGGAACAAAGCATTTAACCTGAAAAACTATAAACAGCTGTTATTCTGGCTAATGTTCAAAGGACATTTAGAATATTGTCCTAAAAACGGCTGGTATAAGTTTCACAAAGCCCCCTACTACCCTGCTACTAATCAATATGTATTGAACTGCATGATTCAAGGGGGTGTTTTTAATGGCTAAAGCCGAGGTAAGCAGACTGCTACAAAAAAAACCACCTGAATGCTATAAAGCTGGTTTGGCTGGTGCTCATAATTTTCAGGTAATGCTTAATAAGAATATAAAGAGCGCTCCACAGCGGGCTGTTTTAATGGAATTGTATTTTAACAAAGATAAAACAATATACATTACTAATAGCTTATTACAAGAACGTTGTAATCTTAATCAGCCGCAAGTAAGTAAAGCACTAAAAGAGTTACAAGACTCCGGCTGGCTTACAGTAACTGATACGGAAATCATGTTAAATTTTATCGTCGAGTTTACTTTATCTAACAAAAAATCAGATGATAATAATATATCTACAGAATATATTAAAAATAATAATATATCTCAGGGATATGTTAAAGACGATATTAATATATCTACAAGATATAATAATATATCTACAGGATATAATAATATATCTGAGGGATATAATAATATATCTCAGGGATATAATAATATATCTCAGGGATATATTAAAACGGCTGAAACGCCTGAGGCTGTAAGCGTTGAGGAGTGCCATAAGAATAATAATAAGAATAATAATAAGAAGAGTAATAAGAATATAGACTTCCGCCTTCATTTTTATCAATTCTTTGACAGGTTCAACCCTGATGCACAAGAAGCATTAAAATATTTTTTGCTTGATAAAGAAACAGAAGGTAAAGATATAACACTTGAATACTTACAATCTATTGTTGACGTTTTTGATGAATACCCCAGACATATGCACCCCGCTATGGTTAATGAAGCTAAAGCTAACGGCTGGTACAAAATTTACCCACCTAAGAAAGTAGTAAAATCTGAATTGGAGCGACACCTCGAAAAATATCCGCTCATGAACGGTAAAATATGAAAAGTTATTTAACTTTAGAGCCGCTACTATATACCGAGTATCCCGATGAAACGGAATGGCTGGTAAATAGGGCGGCTTTTTTATATGACACCGAAAAAGATAATTATCGCTACTTTCTTAACAGCGGGCTGATTCAAGAACTACAAATGATAGAAAAAATATATCGCTATGAAGCTAATGAGGGGTTCTGGCTTCACTTTTGGCGCTATGAGGAGAATTATGATGGATAAAACACAATTTTTGGACATAATAGGAAAATACACTTACGACAAAGCTAACGGAACGTACAATTACCAATACTGCCCTATTTGCGGGGCGTATGAACGGCTAAAGATAGATGACTCTGGCGGCTGGCTTTGCGACTGCACAGGCGGGGAAAAGAAAACACTACTTGACTTGAAACAAGAGTTTTTGAAAAAATACCCCGCTCGCAAAGATGTAGCCGAGCTGATTGTAGAAAAAGAAACACCGACAAGCTTTATCAATATGGGCGAGATACAGCGGCAAGAGAATATCAGGGTAATATCTACCGGCTTTGAAACAATAGATAACATGACAGGAGGTTTCCAATCTGGAAGCCTTTTTGTTATTACAGGTAAACGAGGTGAAGGTAAATCTACTTTTGCTGGACAGCTGGCGCTTAATGCGGTAGAGCAAGGTAAGAAAGTCTGCTTTTATAGCGGCGAGCTATCGAGCTTTATGTTTCAGAACTGGATATACACGCAAGCGGCAGGAAACAATAACGTTGAATCTGTCCCAGATGTATTAGGTATGCCCCGCTGGCAAGTTAAGCCCGAGGCGGCAAATAAAATAGCAAGCTGGCTTGATGGTAAACTCTGGCTCTACGATAACCGTTACGCCGAGGCTAATAATAAGTCAAATGTAATCAAAGGACTAAAAAAAGCTAAGGTAGAACTTGGCTGTGAACTGTTTTTTGTAGACAACTTAATGACTGCTTATGCTGGCAACGACGGAGAGAGAGACTTCTACCGAGCACAAAGTAAATTTGTTATAGAACTTGTTAATTTTGCGTCTGAATATAATGTTTGCGTTGTGCTTATAGCTCACCCTAAAAAATCATATACTGACGATATAAACGATAATGTAAGTGGTTCAGCCGATATAACTAACTTAGCATCTGTTGTAATAGGCGTGAGACGCTCTACAAGCGCTGACATAACGTCAGAGACTGATGCTATACTCACAATAGGCAAGAACCGTCTATACGGCACTACAGGCGCTGTAGGGCTATGCTATGATTCTACCTGTAGACAACTTTCTGAGCAAGGCAAAAAGCCAAGCGGCTACAGCTGGTAATCACATCTATACAATATCACGTGCTAACTGAATAAAAGGAATAAAAGGAACAAAAGGCGATTCTAAAGTAAGGGACTGAATCGATTTTGTTAGCTAATAATTTTGAGCTTTCATGTAGCATTGGCAAGCAGGGCGAAGAAAAGTTTATGCGCTTCATGCAAAATTGCGGCTACACTATGATAGATACAAGTAACCTACCTGACTACCAAGAAAAAGACATAGATTTTATAGCCGAAAAGAACGGCATAGCCAAAACAATAGAAGTTAAAACTGATAACCGAATCCGTAAAACTAATAATTTATATATTGAGAACATGACTGACATAGATAAACAGCTTTACGGCTGGTATCACTACTGCCAGGCTGACTATTTGGCGTATATAGATAACGTCGCGGCTATTGTTTATTTAATACCTTTTGACAAGGTTAAGGCGGCGGTAGAACAAGGTAAGGCGAGATTAATAAAAGTACAATCACAAAGACAAGATAAACAGAAATCAACAAAGTATCAAACCGGCTGGCTACTTAATATAGCTATAGTCAAAGATAGTCTAATTTGTAGAAAGTTACAGTAGGTAAACTACATTTTGGCTAATCAAAAATTAACAAAATTAAAGGAGAAACATCATGAGAACAAACAAAGAACTAAGCGAGCTGCTAATAGCGGGGATAGACGCCCTTAAAGAAGCTTTGGGGGTAAAGAAATGAATAAAGACTTAATGAACTTTACAGAGGCGGCTGATGACGTCTGTCAAATGGTTAAAGGAATAAACAAAAACTTTTCTTACTATGTTCCCCCGCTGTCTATAGGGGTTACTGAGGACGCCCTACAGGCGGCTCTTGCCCTACAAGTGGTAGATTTGGACAAACTAATAGAAACACTAAGGAGAATTAACAATGCGTACTGTATATAGCATGAACCTTGCAAGCTATATCATTGCCGCCACTTCCCTAACCCCACAGCTGGCGATAGGCGATAATGACAGACTTGTATTCATTTTTGAAGACTGTGAGGCTATAAACGCCTGCTTCATTAATTATAAGAAAACAAAACTATATTTTGATATTAAAGAATATATCCGCTGTCACAATATGCTAAAGGATATGATGAGGGATTACAGCAAGGGGGTGAGCTGATGGCTAAGAGACCCGGGATAACACCTAAGCAAATTCAGGTGATACATATGATGGTATTTGAAGGCATGAACATCACTGATATTGTGAAGAAGTTAGGAATGTCTAACAGAACTGTATATAACTGGTTTGAAAATAAAACTTTCCTGCACGAGTATAATAAACAGCTTGATAAATATCAGTCTTCACTGTCTTCTATGGCTCTTAAGAAGATAGCTGAGCTGTCACAATCTGAAAGAGAAGCAATAGCTCTTAAGGCGGCTCAGGACATTATGGATAGAAACGGCAGAGCGCCAGTTAAGAAGCAAGAGATATCTACTCCTGACATTGACATTAAAATAGAACCATCTTCAAAAGATTAAATATAAGCCGATTCCAGCCCCTACAGTCCTTAGTAATGAAAGTATATCACTTTGCGGCTGTGAGGGCTTGTACAGCACTACACAAGAAGGGAGCGCTACTTATTAATATTACAATAAACGATGATGTTATAATTCCTAAGCTTAAGCCGCTCCTGTATGATGATGATAGCGGCTATTTTGTCTGCTTTGGCGGCAGGGCGAGCGGTAAGAGTCACAGTATAGCCCGAGCACTTGTTATTAAGCTATTGCAGTCAGAGCGGCGGCTCTTGGTTATACGAAAGACAGCGGCGAGTTTAAGAGATAGCTGTTTTGACTTATTTGTTAACATTATTCACGAATGGGAAATAGCGGGGCTGGCAAAAATCAAAGAATCTTACCTGAAGATAGAATTTGCTAACGGTTCGTCTATCCTGTTTAAGGGACTTGATGACGAAGCAAAGATTCGAAGTATCAACGGTATTGATTATGTCTGGTTTGAAGAAGCTACACAATGCACGGCTGAGGAAGTCAGACAGGTTGAGCTTTCAGTTAGAAGCAAATACAAGAAAATTTATTATTCATTCAATCCTGTATCTAAGGTTAATTGGGTTTATGGTAAATGGTTTGCAGACGGCGCTGTAATTCCAGCGGGCACAAGAATAATTAAAACAACTTGGCGTGATAATCCTTATCTACCCTCACATTTTGCGGCTGATATGGAACATCTTAAAATAGTTAAACCTATACAGTATCAAATAGACTCAGAGGGCGAATTTGCAAGTTTAGAGAAGTTAATATTCACAAATTGGAAAATAGAGAATTTTGACTTTCATAATCTAATTAGACAAAATATTCATTTTGTTGCCGTTAATGGGCTTGATTTTGGTTTTTCTAATGACCCGACGGCTATAATTGCCTGTTTAGTGAATAAAAATACAAAATCACTGTATATTTATAAGGAAATATACAAAAAAGGTTTAACAAACGACAAAATAGCGGAACTGATTAAATATGCAGGGCTTGATAGATTCCCTACTATTTGTGATTCAGCAGAACCTAAGTCTATAGCCGAGCTGAAAATTAACGGTATATACAGCGCTAAACCGGCTAAAAAAGGTAAAGGTTCTATAGCGGCTGGAATAGACTACTTGTCTCAATATGAGATTATTGTTCACCCTGACTGTGAAAATACGATTATTGAGCTATCTAACTACAGCTGGAAAAAAGATAGGCAGAGCGGCGAATACATTAATCAGCCGATTGATGAATTTAATCATTTGATGGACGCCCTCAGGTATGCCTTATCTTCCCTTAATGATAAAAACAAACTAAAAACGCTTAACAAGTCCTTATTTGGGCTATAAAGAGGTGATTAAGATAATTTACAATATTCGTAATGACGAACTACTGACTACAGCAAAAATTTTGAAGTATATCAGTGCCAGCAGGACAGATAACGCCTATATAACCAAGCTACAGAACTATTACAAAGGGTTTCAGGCTATTGATAATAAATCAGTCGCTGATTCAAGCAAACCCTGTAACATTGTAAAAACTAATTTTACGAGAATTATTTCTAATGCTTATACCGGCTATTTTATGGGCGAGCCTGTAAGATATCAGTCAGACAATAAGGAAATGCTTTCTGAGCTTGAAGCAATAAATAATTACAATGATGAAGCTGGCGAAAATATGCAACTTGCTAAAGATGCCAGTATCACAGGCAGGGCTATAGAGCTGGTATATATTGATTCAGAGGGATTGGTAAGATTTAAGCGGCTTAATCCAGCCGAGGTAATTCTTATTTATGATGACACACTTGAAGAAGAATTACTTTTTGCTATCAGGTTTTGGGAATATCAAGCAATAGACGAGCAGACACCTACTCTATTTGTTCAGGTATATAGCCGAAACGAAATAATAAGCTATAGCGGCAATAGCAATCAGCTGACTGAAACAGGCAGAATAGCTCATGCTTTTAGTCTTGTCCCTGTAGTTGTTTTCTTTAACGATTCAGACAAGCAGGGAGATTTTGAAAGTATTCTCACACTACAAGATGCTTACAATAAAATTGACTCTTATTCTGTTGATGAACTGGAAGCTTTCTCTGACGCTTACCTTGCCCTGTCAGGGCTTGAAGGTACTACTAATGAAGATATACAGGACATGAAGAATAACAGGGTTCTATTGCTACCTGATGACGGTAAAGCGGCTTTTCTAACTAAGAATATCAATGATACTTATATAGAAAACCTGAAAAACAGATTAGTTGACAGCATCTACAAAACTTCTCTTTGTCCTGACTTGCAAAACCCAAGCTTTGGTACAGACAGCGGGGTAGCCGTGAGATATAAGCTTATCTTCTTTAATAGCCGAACAGCCGAAAAAGAACGCTTGTTTAAGATAGGTTTACAGCGGCGAATAGAACTAATAACTGCCTACATGAATGTTATAGGTTCAGCATATGACTACCGAGATATTGATATGTCTTTTAGCCGTAGCTTGCCACAAAACGACATTGAAACAGCGGGTATTATTAATCAGCTTAGAGGTATTGTTTCTAATGAAACTCTTATATCTAAATTGTCATTTATTCCTGATGCAAAGTCTGAGCTTGAAAGATTGGCGGCTGAACAGAGCCTTGATGATTATTCTTTTCTTGAAGGGGCTGATTCTGATTGAATTATTGGGAAAAGCGAAATAGCGAGCGGCTTGAATGGGTAGCCGGACAAGAAGACAAGCTACTTAAAAAACAGAGAAAATTTTATCAGCAAGCTTATAAAGATTTAGACAATAAAATTCAGCGCCTATATAGCGACTTGATGCGGCAGGAAGCGCCGCTAAGATACATTGATTTATACACTTATGAAAAATATAGAAGTCTACAGAATCAGATTAAACAGCAATTCAGAGGTATAGCCAAAGAACAAATAGCCGACATTGATTCAATGCTCAGGCTTGTTTACTGGCGAGAACTCAAAGATATAGCGGGCGAATTTGGTAAAGATATAGCTTTTGACAAAATATCACAGCTACAAGTAGACGCTTTTTTAACTACCCCTTATAAGGGTAAACATTTTTCTGAAAGAGTCTGGACTAACACAAGTAAAATAGCCGCCAGAATAGAAACCGATATTTCTTCTCTTCTCATTACAGGCGAAAACCCTGCAAAGATAGCCGAGGCAATATCTAAAGATTTTGGACAATCATATTCAGCGGCTGAAAAGCTGGTTAGGACTGAATCTATACACGCCTACAATGCAGGAACAAGGGCTGGATATCAGCGGGCAGGAGTAAACAAATATATTTACTATGCAGCTGAAGATGAAAGAACTTGTGATTTATGCGGGGCGCTTCATAACAAAGAATTTTCAATGGCAGAAATTAACGAAGGGGAAAATTACCCGCCGTTACATCCTAATTGCCGATGCACAACTATACCAAGTCTGTAGGACAGCAGACTATAAACGGCTGGACTAATAGGGGCTTAGCGCAACTACACGAAAAGGAGATTATTACTAATGGAAAATGAAAATATTGAAGTTACTGAAAATACCGAGGAAAAGAAAGAAACATATAGCGCCGAGGAAGTTGAACAGATGCTTCAGCGGGAAGCTGACAAGAGGGTTACTCAGGCTCTTCAAAAGAGAGAAAAAGAATTTAGTAAAAAGCTTAGAGAATCAGAAAAATTGGCTAAGATGAGCGAATCAGAAAAAGCAGAGCACGAAAGACAGAATTTTCTGAAACAGCTTGAAGAAAAGGAATCTGAACTTAATAGGCGAGAAAATAAAATTGAAGGGCTTAAGATTCTTAGCGAAAAAGGACTGCCTTCTACTCTTATTGATTTTGTTATAGACGAGGACGCTGACGCAATGTTCACAAAAATTCAGAGCGTTGACAAAATTATTAAGGCGGCGGTAGCCGAACAGGTTAAATCAAAACTTGCTACCCCTTCCCCTAAGATGGCTGTAAAGCAGTCAGATGAAATATCTAAAGAACAATTTATGAAAATGACAGTCGCACAGCGGGCAGAGCTATATAAGTCTAACCCTGAACTGTATAAAGAGCTGTCAAGATAAACAATCTTAAAGGAGATTAAAATAACATGGCAAACGTAGTTTATGAGAACTTTATTATCGAATCAAAGCTGAATGACATTCTTAACACAAAGATGAATACCCGCAACTTCATGACTATTGATGATAGTCTTACTGAAGGCGAGGGCATGATTAAGAAAATTAACCGTTATACATATAGCGGCACAGTCGAGACAGTAGCAGAAGGCGCTGGTAACACTGTAAGAGGTTCTATTTCTTTTGAAGCTTTCCCTTATGAGGTAGCTGTAGCCCAGCAGACAGCTGACTACACAGACGAACAAGTAATGCAGGATTCTAAAGTAGTTGACTACATTCTTGAAGGCGGCGCTACTGCTATGGTTAATGACATGAACAGCAAATACTTTGCAGAACTTGCTAAAGCCACTCTGGTTCAGGAATACGCAACTGCTAACGTTACTTATGATGCTGTAGTTGATGCTATCGCAAAAATGAATCTTGAAGACGAGAGCGGGCTGTTCCTGATTATCAATCCTGCTATGAAGGCTGGACTAAGAAAAGACGCAGAATTTAAGGCGGCTGAACTTGGTTCTATTATCTATAATGGACAGATTGGCTCTATTGCCGGTGTACCTGTTGTAGTTTCAAAGCTTGTTCCTGCTGATGTTTCATATCTGGCTACAAAAGATGCCGTTACTCTTTACGTTAAGAAGGACGCTGAAACAGAAACAGATAGAGATATCGAAACAAGAACTAATACTGTTGTTATGAGAAAAGTAAATCTTTGCGCTCTCACAAATGACACTAAGGTAGTTAAAATCTCAAAATCAGCTTAATAAAGCATAAAGGAGCGGGTATAAATGACTAACGAAGAAATACTCAGTATTATCAAAACAATGACAGGTAAGACTGATAAAGATGAGTTATTTAACACGCTTATTCTTATTACTGTTGAAGAAGTTAAATCATATTGCAATGTTACAGAAGTACCTGGAACGCTTGTCGCTCAATTAGTTGTAATAAAATACAACCGATTGGGCGCTGAGGGTTTATCAGCTCAATCTTTTAGCGGGGTTAGTGAAAGTTATTCTGACTATAGCCCCGACATTATAAAACAGCTGAACAAGTACCGCCGACTGAAGGTGATGTAATGAGCATTAATTCAAGACTTACAACCTATGATATCTACAGAAAAACCGGCAAGACTGAATTAGGTACTGCTGGTTCTTTTGTATATAGCCACAGCATAGAACTTTCTATTTCTTTGCTCAATTCAACAAGAGAAACAAACTTAAATCTTATAGGCGAGGGTTTAACGCACGTTGGAATTACAGAATCCGCTGAAATCTTAATTAATGATGAAGTCAGGACAGATAACTGTAATTACAGAGTGCTTTATATTGCCCCTGCTGGTAAAAGAAATATTGTTTACCTTAAGGCGGTGTAACTATGGATATAGACGCTTCCGAGGTTTTGAAAAATATTGAGCATTTTATCAACGGCTTGCCAGAGCGACTCAAACAGCCGCTCGAACAAGCTTGTTTAACTATAGAAGGCGACGCAAAGAAAAACTGTCCAGTCGATAACGGAATACTTAGAGCTTCAATAACACATGACATTGAACAGACTGATACAGGGCTTGTAGGCTATGTAGGAACAAACATTGAATATGCCCCTTTTGTAGAAATGGGTACAGGTATACACGCCGAAAAAAACGGCAGGAAAGACAACTGGACTTACTATCATGCTAAAAGCGGCAAATTTTACCGTACTAATGGAATGATAGCAAAGCCTTTTTTGCGCCCTGCTATTGAGGCAAACAGAGCAAATATTATCAGCTATTTTAGCGATTTATTAAAGGAGGGTTAAGCGCATGGAGATATTGAGCAGATTGTTATCATTTATTCGTAATGACACAGGCGTATCAGCGCTTTTTAGCCGCCCTATGATTGATGTAATTAATGCTTTTGATACAGCAGAAATACCGGCTATTGTTTATACCTACTCCCCTATTACAGATGATGGTATTAAACGACTTGACAGGCTTGAAATAAGAATTATAAGCGAAGATTATTCACACGCTTTAGCGGTAGACGAAGCTATTACAGCTTGTTTACTAACGGCGGGCGATAATAGCAAAGACAATAAAATTTTGAATATAAATAAAAACGGTGGCGGCTCGCTTAAAGATGACAATACACAAACTTATCACTTGTTTAGTTTTTATATTGTCCAGAGTCGCTAATTGAAGGGAGTTATTCTTTTATGGCAGAGAAAATTATTATAGGCTCAGGTAAGCTTTACATTATGGAAGCTACAGATAGAGTCTTTCCTACTGGTACAGCTCTTGAAATCGAAGGCAATTTAGCCGGTGAGATTAAGGGCGGTGCAGTTATAAATTATGAAAAAGAGACATATCAGGCAAAAGCTGACAGCGGGCATATTGTAGGTAACTACATTATTAGCGAAAAATGTTCGCTTAAAACAGGTATCATGACTTGGAAACTTGAAAACGTAGCTAAAATAGCGGGCGTTACAGTAAGTGGCTCTACCCTGAAAATCGGTGGTAAAGTTTCGTCTAAGATTCCTGACTATTGGGTTCATTTTGTGCATGAATCTGAAGATGGTTCTAAGGTTACAGCTACTATCTTAGGAAACGCTGTAAGCGGTGTTGAGCTATCTTTTACAAACGACAATGAGACAACTACTGACTTTGAATTTGAATCTATTGATATGTCAGACGGAGCACACGCTATTCTTGAAGAAGTAGCCGCCCCTGCTGGCTGATAAAAAGGAGTTTTCTAAATGAGCAAAATACTTGACTTAAAACAGATAAGCAACAAAAACACTTTTGACATAAAACTATTTGATGATTCAGTTTTGAAGATTAAAAAGCCAACTCAGCAAATGTTTGTAGAACTGGTTCAGCTACAAGAGCTTGACGATGATGATTATATGACACTATTAGAGGCGCTCTATAACGTCATGTTTATGATTCTTAATAACAATACTGAAAACAGGGCTTTTGACAAGTCTTATGTATCTGACAATTTTGATATTGAATTACTTAAGGTAGTTATTGAATCCTATTTCAGTTTTGCAAAAAATCTACTTTCAGAAAAAAACTAATATTGCCCTCATTGCCCGCTGAGGCATTGAAGGGCAAAAAAGTAGAAGGCATAGAAATGATGAAGGATATCAAGCTTGTTATTGATTATAGCGGGCTTAACTATAACGACGTTATGCAACTACCTGTTGATACTTTCAGGCTTATGTTAAAAAACGCCTTTTTAGATAGATTAATGTCTACCCCTGAGGGCAGAAAATACTTAGAGGACTGTGAACGATTGAAACAAACAGCCCCTGATATGGACGCTTTTAGAAAGAAAATGAATAAATAAACTCCCTACTCTTAATCTTGTCAACAAACAGACGCTAAATTTAGCCACAAACGGCAATTTTAAGAGGAAGGAGTTTAATATATATGTCGAATTTACTTGATTTAGGCGCTTTGAAAATGTCAATCCTTGTTAATAACGAGGACGCTATTAAACAACTAAAAGAAACTGGTGACGAAACAGAGAACGTTGCTAAAAAATCAGGTATTTCAGCTAAGAAAATTGGCAGAGGCATAGCTGTAGCGGGGGCGTCTGTTGTAACTGGAACTGCCGCCGCTGTTGGTGGATTAGCGAGCCTTGCAAGCAAAACAGCCGACGCTGGAGATAGAGTAGACAAAATGTCTCAACGTTTGGGCTTAAGTAGACAGTCTTTTCAGGAATGGGACTATATTCTAAGTCAGTCTGGCGTCTCTATTGATTCTATGCAGACAGGAATGAAACAGTTAACAAAAGTTATAACTGACGAATCAGAAAACTCTGCTGAGATGTTGGGTTCTTTAGGCTTAGAACTTGAAGATATTCAGGGAATGAGTCAAGAAGATGCCTTTAATTCAATAGTAACCGCTTTTCAAGGACTTGAAGAAGGCGCTGAAAAGGCAAGACTTGCACAGGAAATCTTTGGTAAACAAGGACAAGAGATGCTACCCCTTCTTAATGGACAGGCTGGAAGCATTGACGAATTAAGGCAAGCCGCTAATGACTTGGGGATGGTTATGTCTGATGATGCAGTTAATTCATCTGTAGAGTTTGCAGACGGACTTGATACTATAAAAAGAACTGCTGGCGGGCTGGTAAACCAAGTTGGAGCGGGTTTAATGCCTATAATAACCGACTTGTTCAATACAATCATTGCCGCTCTACCTGCTATTCAACCTATGATAACTACTCTGGCTTCAACGTTAGGTAGTTTTTTAGCGCAAATATTACCTGTGCTACTTGAATTAGGGACAGCTGTTTTACCCGTTTTGTTAGATTTATTCATGGTTCTACTAAATGATGTTTTTATGCCTTTAGCTCCGGTTATAATGCAAATAATCAGCGAATTATTGCCGCCGCTTACTGAACTATTGATGATAATTATTCAGGAAATTCTAATACCTATACTGCCTATGCTGACAATGATAATCAAAAGCGTTCTACCTATGGTAATTGTGCTTATACAAGCCGTTATACAGGCTATACAGCCGTTTCTACCTATTTTAATGGAACTTATACAGGCTTTGTTACCGCCGCTTATAGAGCTATTCACGGCGCTTACTCCGGCAATCAATTTTTTGATAGCCGTATTAGTTAAATTGGTGAATTTTGCGGTTCAAAAATTAGCCCCTGTTTTCAAAACAGTTTTTTCTGGAATAGGTTCACTTGTTTCAGATACAGTAGGACTAATTACTCGACAAATTGACAGAATAAAAACTATTTTGTCTAACATTATCAGTTTTGTTAAAAATGTTTTTACAGGCAACTGGAAGGGCGCTTGGGATAATATTAAAAATATCTTTGCTAATATATTTGGCGGGCTTGGCGATTTAATAAAAACGCCGCTTAATGCTGTTATCAAAGCTGTCAACTCAATGATAGGCGGGCTTAACAAGTTTAAGATTAATATTCCTTCATGGGTTCCTGTAATGGGAGGCAAGCAGTTTGGTTTTAGTGTTCCTAAAATTCCTATGCTTGCTGAGGGCGGTATTACTACAGCGCCGATGCATGCCATTATAGGCGAGGCTGGACAAGAAGCTGTAATTCCACTTGATAAACTACCGTCAATGATTATGGAAGGCTTACGAGGCTTAACAGGCATTGGTAACAGCGGCGAGATGGTAAAGATAGAACAAACAGTAAATAACTATACGCCTTTTGATTTAAGAAACAATAATGATAACCTTGCAAGAGATATAAGAGGCGCTCTTGTTACAGTAGGTTTGAGATAAGGGGGTGCTTCACTTATGGAGACAACTAGAGACTTTTATTTTAATAATTATCAGCTGTCGCACTTTAACGGTATTATAGCTTCAGACTCAGGAATGTTAGAGCTAAGTTTAGCACCGTCTGTTGAAACAGTTACGGCTCAGCCTTACGGCTATGATGGGCTTGCAGTTACATATTCCTATCTTAACCCGAGGGTGTTTTCTGTTCCTGTTCTTTTTGATGATATAGACATTAGGAAAATCAGAAATATTTCAAGCTGGCTAACAGTAAAAGAGCCGAAAGACTTTTATTTTGTTGAAAATGAAAATTTCAGCATAAAGCTTAAAGTCATGCTAGATAATGGTATGGAACAAATTAAACGCTTAGGAAGTTCAGCGGGGCGTTGCGAGCTTAAATTTATAGCTCATGACCCGCATTTTTATGAAGTAAACCCAATAGTTATTGAAGGCGTTACTTCAGGACTTAATATTGTAAATCAACTGAATTTTGGCTCTGTTGAATCATTACCACTAATTGAACTTGGTAACTGTCCAGCGGCTATTGAAATTAGCTTGCAGTCTGGTGAAAAATGGGTTTTTACAGATATACCGCCGCATATAGTTATAGACAGCCAAAAGCGCAAAGTCTGGAACTATGACACAGGAGAGAATTTATATAACTCTCTCGATATGTCTAATGCTGAAGGCTGGATTAAGTTAGCGCCTGATAACGGTGATAGCATTGTTTTTTCACATAGCGGTATTGAATATAAAATAACTCCCCGCATGAGGTGGCTATAATGATAATTTATAATTTAGCAATGCAAAAGCTTGCTGATTTAATGACTAATGATGGTTTAGCCCCTTATGGTATTAAATACAGCGGCAAGATTAATGAGATATCAAAACTTGAATTTAATATATCAAGCAAAAATGAAGCGGCTGAGTATCTTATAGAGGGTAATCTTATATTTTTTCAAAATGAAGCATATGAGATAGCCAGCATTAAGAAGACGCAAAACAGCGGCGGCTTGATATATAGTGTTTCCTGCTATCATATTTCAAAGATGCTTCAGGAGAAGACTTCTCCCCTGCTGACTTATGAGAGCACAGACGCAAATACAGCTCTGACTAACTTATTAGCGCCTGTTTCTAACTTTTGGCAAGTAGGACAATGCGCTATACCTGTATCGACTAAGCGCCCTGTCTTCACTGAACATAACACTATATTTAGTGCTCTAGTTTCAGTAGCTGAAATGTATAACGGCTATTTAACCTTTGGTACAATTGTCAGCGGTGATACATTTGTAGGCGGCTATGTAAATATTTATCCTGCTGACATGAAATCAGCTGATGTTTTATATTTAGACGCTATGAATACTATTTCAGTAGATGTATCAAAGGACGTTTCAGAACTGACTACACGCCTCTATTGTTTTGGCGGTTCAGATGATACGAACAATGAGGATATAACTATTGCCCCTGTAAATGGCGGCTTAACATATCTTGAAGATTATAGTTACTTTACTAGTCAGGGCTATAGCGGGGCTTATATTGACTTAAACCCTCATCTATTCCGCAAAGAGTCTACTTTTACTAATGGTAGCTTCAAGAATCCAGCGGCACTAAAAGAAGCTGGACTTGATAAACTCTCTATTCTGGCAAAGCCTAAGATAGATGTTAAACTCAAATATCTATCTACTCCGGCTATTCCTGATATCTGGCTTGGCAAAACTGTAGAGTATTCAGATAAGCTAATTGACTTGTTTTTTTATCAGACAATTGTAGGCTATTCAATCAATTTTGATAACCCTCATGAGATTGATTTAGAGACTGCAAATTATATAGACAGAAAAAAGGAAATTCCAGCGCTGTTTAAGAATCTAAAAGTCAGCGGCTATACTATCAATCCTGATGGAACTACAAGAACTAAGGCAATTGAAAAAGCTGTTCAGCTTGTGGAGATATCGGCTGATAAAGTGATAACAGGCGTTATTAAAAGTCAAAACAATAATAGTTGGCTTAATCTTAATGATGGCACTTTTTCTTTTGGTAATGGTGCTTTAACTTGGAATAGTGATACATTGGAAGTTTTAGGAAAGATGAATACGCCTAAAGTTTTTTCCTCAGGACGAGAGTTTAACACAAGTTATACCTATGATATTAAATTTTACGAAGCTGGCATTTTGTCAGGTGTTATATCCCCAAGTTTTGGCGTTGCGGGGGACTTTTCCACAAGAGTTTTAGACATAATGTGTTCTCATGAAGCTTCAATATTAGGCTTTGGAATTAGAGATGCAGACAATACTGTTAACAGAAAATACATAATAAATAATTCGTCTGATTTTGCGGGGCAAACACAGAGACATATTTTTTATGATGATATGAAAATTAATGGTAGTGTTTCTGTAAATAAAAGTTTATCATCATGGAGTATAAATTGTATAAGTGCCATTATATCTGACTATAGCGTTAACGCCCCATTTTTTATCCATTCAACGTCTACTAAAGTTGTAATTGGTGGAACGTCTTCTGATATATACCTTGGTGCTAGCGAGTTACCTTTATCTGTGTATGCTACAACTTTACGCCCCAGTGCCGATAACGCTATAAGTCTTGGACAGTCTGGTAGGCGCTGGTCTACTGTTTGGGCTGTTAATGGTACTATTCAAACATCAGGATTAAAAGACAAAGAAAATATTAAGCCACTTAAAAACAAGGATATAGACAATATTAAAACCTTGACAGTTAGCAGAGACGAATCTACAGAAGATATTTATAAAGAAGACTTTTTAGACTTGCTTGATACAATAGCGGCTAAAGAATGTACTTATAATTATAAGACAAAAGAAAAAGAAATACCTCAGTCAGCTGTTCAACTTGGCGTTATAGCCGACGAAATATCAGAGCACAAAGCGTACAAGTATATAGGTATCAAAGAAACTTTAGAAGATGGCACAATCAATCATGGACTACAGCCGCTACCTATTGCCATGTTAGCTATTCAGGGCTATGCAGACTTGAAAGCACAGATAGGCGAACTTAGAGACATAATCAGTAAACAGAATGACATAATAGACGATTTAAGGCGGTGACATAATGGAAATGACAGCTATTGCAGACTTTGCAGTAAGGTATGGTATTTTTGCCGCCTTATTTGTTGCGCTGTTTGTATGGACAATGAAGGAAAATAAGTCCAGAGAAACGGCTATGCGTATAACGCTCGATAAGGTTAATGATAAAATTCTAAACACTGTTTGTTTAACAGAACGAGGCGTAAACGAGATAGATGAAAAAGTTGAGAAAGTTGAAGTAAAAATAGATGTTCTTGATAACAAAGTTGATGGATTGATACATAAAGTAGATGGACTTGACAAAAAAATAAAGGGGTAGTTTTATACTACCCCGCTTTTTTTTATATGATTTTATTAATGATATTAAATCAAAGAGTTGTTTATACAGGCTAACGGTGTTATAATATTCACGAAATTTAATAACCGCTTACGAGTGAATTGCTCTACCCCTGAGCCACAGCGGCATTTACAGGGCGACGATAATAATATCAAAACGCAAGCCCCGTTGTCAATTATTCTTATATTCATTTAAGCTATTATCAAGCACGAAGCGATGCCGAAAATTTATTTGCTTCTGCAATAGCATACTCTTCATCTATCGTCTTAAGTTCTTTTTTGTACATTAGCCATACGCCATCTACCATAAGTGATTCAACATAATTAGAATCCGCGCTGTAAACAAGTGCTGCGTCTATATTACCAAGAGGCGTCATAGCCGCATTATTTGTATCTACAATCTGAAGATCTGCAGTCCATCCAGGCAATATACAACCCGTATTGTCAAACCCCAAACCTCTCATACCATTATACGTTGCCATTCTAATCAACTGAGGCGCGGTCAGGCAGCTTGCATCTTTTGTGAGCCCTTTTGCCAGAAATCCGGCAAGTCTCATTTCCTGATACAAATTTAAGTTATTATTACTTGCAGCACCATCAGTGCCCAAAGAAACACGTATGCCTGCTTTAATCATAGCGTCAATGTCGGCAAACCCGCTTCCAAGCTTAAAATTACTTGAAGGATTATGAGCAACTGTTACACCACGTCTTGCAAGAAGCGCACGATCATCATCATCGAGAAAAACACAATGAGCAGCAATTGTACTGTCCGAAAGCAAACCAAAATTATCAAGCTGCGCAGGTGGTCTTCGCCCGTACTTGGCAATACAATCATCTACCTCCTTTTGTGTTTCCGAAATATGAACTTGCACAGAAATTCCAAGATCTGACGTTTGCTGTGCCAGCTCCCTGTATAGATAGGGCTCATATAGATAAACTGAATGCACAAGAAGAGATGTTCTTATCAGGTCGCCGAAGTTCTCCTGCCAATGGCTCTGAAAATCTGAGATCTCTTCAGGCACAACATGATTTTTACCATCAGCGCCTTCTTTCTTACCGTCGCAGCAGACATTGAGCCGAAATCCAGCTTCAAGTGCGGCTTGAGCAACAGAATTGCTGTGGTAATACATATCAGCGGCAGCACCGGTACCACTTCTTATCATTTCCGCAAGGCCTAAAACAGTACCATGATAAACATGTTCAGGCGTTAGACGAGCTTCCATGGGGAACACTACGTTGAACAACCAATCATGCAGATTATGATCATCAGTTTGATTACGCATAAGAGTCATGGGAATATGGCCATGTGTATTAGCCATTGAAGACCACAGCACAAGATCGCGGCCATTATAGATATCATATTTGGAATTATCAAAAACATTGACTGCCTTTGCCCTGTCTTTGCCAACATAGGCAAACTTCCCACCAACAACCGAAACATAAGCATCATTAATTACAGCTTGAAGCTTGTCAGAAGAGTTTAAACGATCAACCTCTTCAATATCAAGCAAATCAGCGCTGGCAGCATCAGGCAAAGATGTTATGACTTTAATTCTTTCAAAAAGCACATTATTCTTGCGATGTATCATCAATAAACCTCATTTAGAAAAATATAAACAAATCTCATTTTTCAAGTTCACTCAAATCCCAGTTTTCCAAATAATACTGTTGATCAGGAGTAAGTGTGTCCAAACCTTTTGTCTTATGTTGAAGAAGAGTCATAGCCACACCATCATCTATTTCTGCCGGAATATCATAAACCATAGATTCCATTTTTTGCCCATGCTTCGAGATATACTCGGCGGATCTTGCCTGCAAGGCAAAACTCATATCCATAATCTCCGCTGGATGACCATCACCGGCCGCCAAATTAACTAAGCGACCTTGCGCAAGAATATTTAATGAGCGTCCATCTTCGAGTATATAAGAATCAATATTATTTCTCACATTTTTCTTCTCAACAGACATGGCTTGTAATTGTGGAATATTTATTTCAACATCAAAATGACCTGCATTACACATAATCGCACCATTTTTCATATTGATATAATGTTTTGACGTAATTACATCTTTGCAACCTGTCACAGTAACGAAAACGTCACCTACGGCTGCAGCGTCATCCATTCTCATGACATCATAACCCTCCATAAGCGCTTCGCAGGCTTTTACCGGGTCTATTTCAGTTACTATTACTCTTGCTCCCATACCTGCAGCTCTAAGAGCTACACCTTTACCACACATGCCAAATCCATTGACGACTACAGTCTTACCTGCGACAACAAGATTTGTTGTATTCATAATAGCTGACCAGACAGACTGACCCGTGCCGAACCTATTATCAAATAGATGTTTACATCTCGCGTCATTTACAGCTATTACCGGATACCTCAATTTATGTTCTCGCTCAAGAATCTTCAATCGTTTGACACCTGTGGTTGTTTCCTCACAACCACCAATCAAATCAATAAGCTTATCTGTTTCAGATGTATGCAGCAATTGAGCAAGATCTCCCCCGTCATCAATGACAATATGCGGATTAAACTCAAGTGCTTGCCGCAGATGACGCACATAAGTATCTGCATCCGCGTCATGAATGCAGAATACCTCCATACCTTCGCTGGCCAGTGCAGCGGCAACGTCATCCTGTGTTGACAATGGATTACACCCAGTCAGAGCCACTCGGGCTCCACCTGCTCTTAACACTTGTGCCAGATAGGCCGTTTTTGCCTCAACATGTACACTAACAGCTATTTTGAGACCGGCAAAAGGTTTGGTGACGGCATATTCCTGCTCAATTCTGCTTAATACAGGCATGTTAGCGGCTGCCCACTTTATTTTCTTGTGGCCGGATTCAGCCAAGTTTATATCTCTAATATCGTATGACATTTTTTCATCTCCCGCTCAAAAGCTATCTTAGACTGTCTCTAAAAAAGAAGTGATCAGCTTAATTGTCGATTCAGCAACTCGAGAACCAGTTTCCATTACTTCTTCATGACTCAGAGGCACCTCACTAAGTCCTGCCGCAAAATTAGTTATACATGATAGCGCGACAATTCTCATTCCACCATGTGATGCGGTAATTGCCTCTGGAACTGTTGACATCCCAGCAGCACCTGCACCTACCATTTTTAAGAGTCTTATCTCAGCCGGGGTTTCAAATTGTGGCCCTCTGCACCAGGCATAAACACCTTTATGCATCTTAATGTTCATTTTGCCTGCAATATCAAATAGTAAATCACTGTATTCCAAATCATATATTTGGCTCTGGTCAATAAATCTTGAGCCATATTTATCAATATTAGCTCCCCTTAATGGTGATTCTGCAAATAGACCAATATGATCAGTAATCAACATAAGGTCACCAGGTCTCATATCTTCGCCAATTCCACCGGCAGCGTTTGTTAGGAGAATATTCTCAACCCCAATTTCCTGCATTACTCTTATTGGCAGAACAACGTCCTCCATTGAGTGACCTTCATAATAATGGAAACGTCCTTGCATAATAGCGATACTATGGCCAGCCCATTTGCCAAATACAAATTTCCCTGCATGACCGGGAACAGTCGACTTTGGGAATCCAGGAATCTCTTCGTAACTAATAGTTACGGCATCAGATATAGCGTCCGCAAGAGCACCAAGTCCGGAGCCAAGTACAAGCAGCCATTCAATCGGCTCTTTCACCATTGTTCTTATTATCGTTGCAGCTTGTTCAATTTTAACTAAATAAGCATCATTAATCATTTTTATCACCTATTCAATCTGTATTCTTATTTATCATCTATTCAATCTGCGTTCTTACCACAACAATTCTTATACTTCTTGCCACTACCGCAAGGGCAAGGATCATTTCTGCCAACTTTGGCAGCGTCTCTTTGAACAGGCTTTTTTGAAGCTTCTCCAGCGTTTGTAGCGGAAGCCTGCGCACGAGCATTTGACTGTGGCATGGAAGGAGCACCTGAACCTGTATATCCGCTCCCACCGTGGCCTTCAGTAATATTGCGAGCAATTGATTTTCTCTGCATCGCTTGTTCAGTATTAAATCTGGCACGCATGATCAGCCTGACAGCGTCTTCTCGAATAGCCGCATTCATGGCCTCAAACATAGTGAAACCTTCTTTTTTGTATTCAATAACCGGATCGTGTTGAGCATATCCACGCATGCCAATGCTATCACGCAAATCATCCATAGCGTCAATATGATCCATCCAGTGACTATCAACAGTTCTAAGCAGAATTACTCTTTCTGCCTCCCTCATTAATTCTTCTGAACCAATTTCTACGGCACGACTTTCGAATTTTTCAAGTGCCTGACTCGTCAATAGATTGTTTAATTCTTCAGCATCTATACCTTGTCTGGCTTTGCTCAGCTCAGATAGACCCGCCAGATCGCCAAATAAATCTTTTACCTTAGCATCAATCGCAACTGTATCCCATTCAGCTGAATTTGGCAGCCCGGCACAGAAATCGAGCAAAGTCTCACGCATGACATCTTCAATCATCTTGCGGAAATTCTCATGCAGATCATCTCCCTCAAGAACTTTATGCCTCTGAGCGTAAATTATTTCGCGTTGTTTATTCATTACATCATCATATTCAAGAACATGCTTGCGAATACTGAAGTTTCTGCCTTCAACTCTCTTCTGTGCTGTTTCGATTGCGTTTGATAACATCTTGTGTTGAATTTCAACATCTTCATCTACACCAAGAGCGGCAAACACCTTCGTCATGCGGTCACCGCCAAACAGTCTCATCAGATCATCTTCTAATGACAGATAGAAGCGGCTGCGTCCTGGATCTCCTTGCCGTCCTGAACGACCACGAAGCTGATTATCAATTCTTCGTGATTCATGTCTCTCTGTACCAATTATGTAAAGACCACCAGCTTCTATTACTCTTTCACGCTCTTTTTGTGTCTCAGCTTTGTGCTTCTCATATAATTCTCTATACATTTTTCTGGCATCGATAATTAAAACATCCTCGGTCTCATTGAGCGTAGTTGATGCTTCGATCAAATCTTCCTGAATTCCCTGTTTTCGCATCTCCTGCTTACTTAAAAACTCCGGGTTACCACCCAGCAGAATATCAGTTCCTCGACCAGCCATATTAGTTGCTATTGTGACAGACCCGTAACGTCCGGCCTGCGCGACAATTTCTGCTTCACGCTCATGCTGTTTAGCATTAAGAACATTGTGTGCGATACCATGTTTACGAAATAACGCAGAGATCAATTCTGATCTTTCAACTGAGACAGTACCTATTAATAAAGGCTGTCCACGTTTATTCGCTTCTTCTACTTCACGCAGAAGAGCCATATACTTGCCATTTTGCGTTTTAAATACAGCATCAGGCATATCTTCTCTGATCATTGGCTTATTTGTAGGAATGCATATAACATCAAGAGAATAAATCGCTCTGAATTCATTTTCCTCAGTCAAAGCAGTACCTGTCATACCGGATAATTTATTATACATTCGAAAATAATTCTGAAAAGTAATAGTGGCCAGAGTTTTATTTTCACGCTCAACCTTCACATTTTCTTTTGCCTCTATAGCTTGGTGCAGACCATTACTGTATCGACGTCCCATCATTAAGCGTCCGGTGAAGTCATCAACGATTATTACTTCTCCATCCTTAACCACATAATCTGAATCACAATGCATAGTTCCATGTGCCTTCAACGCGTTATTTATATGGTGGTTGATCTGATAATTCTCTTGGTCTGACAGATTCTCTATATTAAAATATTCTTCAGCTTTTTTTACACCACGTTTTGTTAAAACCGCTGTTTTTGCCTTTTCGTCAACTATGTAGTCGGCGTCATCAGTAAGTTCCTCCTGATCGACCTTATCGTCAGTCTCGGTCATTACAAAAGCTTTGAATCTCTTCACAAGCTTATCTGCCTTCTCATATAAGTCGGATGACTCTTCACCCATACCAGAAATAATAAGCGGGGTACGTGCCTCATCTATCAAAATACTGTCAACTTCGTCAACAATCGCAAAATTCAAAGGACGTTGAACTCTGTTTTGCTGATATGTAACCATGTTATCGCGCAGATAGTCAAATCCAAACTCATTATTTGTACCATATGTAATGTCAGCAGAATAGGCTTTTCTACGTTGTTCATTATTAAGTCCATGAACAATCAAACCAACAGATAGACCCAGATAGCGATAAACCTTACCCATCCACTCGCTGTCACGACTTGCCAGATAGTCATTAACGGTTACAACGTGAACACCCTTACCACTAAGAGCATTAAGGTAAACTGGCAATGTAGCAACAAGAGTCTTTCCTTCACCTGTTTTCATTTCAGCAATTCTACCCTGATGCAATACAATACCACCAAGTATTTGCACAGGATAATGATACATTCCTAATACTCTTCGAGCGGCTTCACGGACAACGGCAAAAGCCTCCGGCATGATTTGATCAAGAGTTTCGCCGTTCTCAAGACGCTGCTTGAACAAAGAAGTTGTAGACTTAAGAGTCTCTTCATCCATTTTTTCATACTTATCCGCCAGGGTCTCGACCTGAGCCACCAAAGGCATTATTCTTTTAATCTCTCTTTCGGAATGTGTTCCGAAAAGCTTCTCAATTATACTCATTACTCTAATTATTCCTTTCAAGAGTTGTCAGAATTTTTGTGGTCATAATCAGCTAATCTATCTAATATCAATTTATATCCATCCGAACCATATTCAAGGCATCTGTTAACCCTGCTTATTGTAGCAGTACTGACTCCAGTTGCTTCACATATATCAGTATACGTTTTGCCACGTTCAAGCATTCCGGCGACTTGCAATCTCTGTGCCAAAGATTTGATTTCCGCAACAGTACATATATCCTCAAAAAAATTGTAACATTCCTCAAGAGTTTCCAAACTGAGTATGCCTCGAAACAAACGATCAATACTCTCATCTCTTAATTTGCCATTCATAATATCACCTCAAAACGCGGCTGAAACATATATGTGCAGAATGTCACAAACACTTCTGTCAAACACTATAAAATGATAACTCATCAAGGGCCAAGATACAAGTTATCCGCCAGCAGTAAGATCATTATTATACCGACTACTATCCATATATTTTGTAATTTTTACACTGATAAACTCGTGATCAGCAATATTTCTAATATTTGACTCTAATACAGCCACAACCTCAGGGTCGCTGTTATCGGGAACTATAAGATGATATTCTTTTTTAATAATATCTTCAGGTAGAATATCCGGCCAGTTTTCCCGATTACTTGTATGACCTTTGTAGTTGCTTAACTTCGCTAAATCATCTGCTGCTTTTGCGATAGCATTGTCAGGATCACTATAAGAAGGGGCTGTAAGATCCATGCTTCTGATTACAGTTGCTTGGCCTTCTGAGAATCTGGCAATCAATGGATAACTTGCAGGTAAATTGGCCCCGAATAATTCTCTGATTTTTCTTCCTCTGCTGAAATTATCTAAATTCCAAATATCATCTTTTAGATCATTATCTAATTCATCTTCATCAGAACCCTCTCTCTTGGAACCTGTCCAAACGGCTATAGCTGAACGAATTTGTTTTGTCATGCTTCCTGTTAATACTGCTATTTCAATTCTTGCTTCAATTATTATAAGATTACAGTTTGCTATAGAATTTAACGCAATATCAATCGATTCTAATTTCAGCAGATTTATTTTTTGTCCGCCAGCTGAATCTTCAAGCCAATATCTCATACGTTGTTCAATTAATCCAGCAAATACAACTGATGATATCAGGTCGGAAATATAGTTACTCGCAAGAGAACTGATAAGTTCTTCACCGGTGCTCTCTTCAATTATCGATTTTAAATTCTCTTCCTGTAGCCAGGATAAATTATTGTTATCAAAACTCTTCTCTGCCAGCGGTAATATTAAACTGATTTCAGCTGCTGTATTATCAAGAGCAGCTTCTGCCGCTACTTCAATCTTATATGCCGAGATAGCACTAATCATGAAATACACTACTATCAGAAAAATCGATAAACATATAGACATTTCAAGAGTAATTGAACCTTTGCTTGCTTTTGGGCAGTTAAATCTATTATCTACCTGAATCCTTTGTTCATCTTTGCTCACTGGAATCACCATTATTAGCATACAATCTATAGCCTTTTGTTATGTTAATACTATTACCATGCCATGTCATATTTACCGCTACTGCTGAAGCATATTCTCCAGGCAGCAAATTTCTGATCTGTTTCCCAATTGATTCTAATAATTCATCTTGAGGAACAGCAAGTAAAAACATTCGTAGATAGTCATGGTATACAAGCTCAATTGTCGATTGATCATGATATGTCCAAAGAGCGACTCTTTTGCCGGAAACCAAATCTTCAGTATCTTGCACTCCCATTCTAACGGCATCTGCAACAGCAAGAATCCACACAAGAGTTTCAGTATCGATGTAGACTGAACCTGCACTTGCAGCTGTTATACAGGCCGACAGCATACCGGCAGCAGGTCTGTATTCCTCAAGCCGGCTCTGGTCAGTTATAGTTTCAAGCATGCGAATAATCGATCGCAGCATAAGGATATTCCCTTCGATCCTCTTAACCGCTATTTCACCATCATCTTCATTTGTTATTATTTTTTCCAGCTCATTAACTCGTTTTGCTTTTTCTTCTGTTTTTAAATCATCGTTGGAGTTTTGTAAATATACCAGTGAATCATGTGCCTCTCCTGATGGTGATTTCAATTTAATTTGCTCTGACGCATCAAAATTATATGATGTTATTCTGGCAGGAAAACAGCTAATACAATATTCCATTAGCAATAATTTTTGCCATTCGAGATTTGCAGCAGGCTTAATCAAACTATCAACAGCTGCTGACAGGTCTGCTATCACAGCGGGATTTAGAAAATCAGGAACAGTCCCCGATGCTACTATACTGGTTTCTAAGCCAAAATCTTCAGGATAAACAGGAAGACAGTCATCAAAAATATTGGTAACAAATTCTTCAAATAAATCCTCGGAAAATTCCTCCAGAGGTTTAATAATTGGCGATAGTATCCACTTAAGGCCTTCCCGTACACTACTAATTGCTAAGTTATATGGTATCAATTTATACATCTGTTCCTGCATTTGCATTTGAAAATCCATAATCTCATCTATGTCAGGTATTTCATTTTGAAAAATATTCTTGGGTTGACCACTGCTTGATATTGATCTATTTTCTTGATGTATGCCGCCGACCGATTCTCCTGCTGTTCTAAGTTCTGCAGCAAATCTGTTAATCCATCCTGCTGGTGCTCTCACCTGCATAAACGAAGTTATTTGATTTAGCAAATAATCTTGATCAAAAACGTTGCCAGCTGATTCGATATAAACATCAGCAGCCTGCAGCCTTGTGTTAGCAAGAGCATAAAAAGCATCAGTAGTTATTCTTTTATTATCAAGTCCCCATATCCCGAAATTTTCAAGAAGATCAAGATCATATGCAGCAAGGGAGACTTCCGCAGCCGCCTGTCCTGCTCTTATCATCTCAGTTTCATCACTACGTTCTGCTGCTGATTCGAAACATATCAACAACAAACTACAAACGACACCTATAATCAAGCAGAAGAAAAGAGTAACTGCTCCACCCTTACGACTGCATATATTTGGTTTCTTGTTCTTTCTAAGCATCAAATGTTTCATGGCCTCTCCCCTTCTGTTAGACCACTGACATGTTCTATCAGATCACTTACCAAACCATATATACTGATTAATCCATCAGGCGATGTTCTTAAGCTGTTAGTAATGAATTGTTCATCGCCAATAACAGATATGTTATAGATAGAAGAGTATTCACCTTCATAATTCTCCCTGTACGCTGCTGCTGCTGACAATGTGCAAATTGCAGCAGTATCTATATAAACTGGCAAAACAGAGCGAACAGAAATCACAATAACAGTCAAAGCGATCGGTACACATAAAGCGGATTCAAGAGAAAAAGCCACAATTTACACCTCCACCATTAGAAAAAAGCAGTTTATTGTTGTTCATCATAAACTTTAGCTTAAACCCTGTGAGTATTGTGAAGCATCAATTCGACAAAATACGGCAAAAACAAACATTAATAACTTATAAAAAATAAAAAACTGCCGCTTAATTCCAGCGACAGTCATTTATTAATTGCAGTCATTTGTTTTTTATATTATTCTTCTTTAATGAGCAAGAACTTTCGAAAGAAATAATTTAGTTCTATCGTTCTGAGGATTGCCAAACACTTCATCAGGTACGCCCTGTTCGACAATGCGTCCTTCATCCATAAACAAAACTCTGCTGGCAACACGTCTTGCGAACCCCATCTCATGTGTCACAACCACCATGGTCATGCCTTCTTCAGCTAATTCCTGCATTACGTCAAGAACCTCACCGATCATTTCAGGATCGAGTGCTGACGTAGGCTCATCAAATAGCATAATTTCCGGATTCATAGCCAGCGCTCTGGCAATAGCAATTCGTTGTTTTTGTCCACCAGAAAGTTTAGCGGGATATTCATTCGCTTTTTCCTTCAGACCAACCCTCTCAAGTAATTCCATAGCTCTTTTGTCAGCTTGCTCTCGATTCATTATTTTAAGATGAACTGGTGCCAGCGTAATATTTTCCGTTACAGTAAGATGCGGAAAAAGATTAAAATGCTGAAAGACCATCCCCATTTTTTGTCGCACACGATTAATATTGCATCCGCTTGCAGTGATTTCCTCACCATCAACAATTATCCGTCCGGATGACGGATCATCAAGAAGATTAAGACATCTAAGGAAGGTGCTTTTGCCGGATCCTGAAGGCCCTACTATTACAATCTTTTCTCCTTCTTGGATTTCCGTGTCAATGTTTTTTAACACAGATAAGCTGCCAAAGTTTTTACATAATTTCTCAACGGTTATCACTTCGACGCAACCTCCTTTCAAGCTTGCCCATCAGCTGGGTGAGACATACAACAAGTACAAGATATATACCAGCTACAGCAAACAAAGGTAAAAAAGCATCAAAAGTTCGAGCTCTAATCATATCACCGGCACGTGCAAGGTCGGCTATAGCAATATAACCTGCTACCGCGGTTTCTTTGAGCAGTGTTATAAGTTCATTGAACAAAGCCGGCAGAACATTTTTAAACGCTTGCGGTAATATAATTTTCTGCATTGTTACGCCATATGTAAGACCTAGTGAGCGGCCTGCTTCCATTTGACCACGGTCAACAGCGAGTATACCTGCTCTTATAATCTCAGCAACATAAGCACCACTGTTTATACCAAACGCAAGTACGGCCACAAGAACTTTGCTGATATTTATCGAGCCAAAAATTACATAATAAATGATCAGCAGCTGTACTACAACCGGAGTACCACGAATGATTGTCAAATAGTACTCAGCAAGTCTTGTAACAAAAAATATTCTCTTGCCGTTATAATCAAGCACTTTGATTATCGCCAGGGTCAAACCAAGAGTCAGGCCAAGCAATGTCGAGAATATTGTAATAACTATAGTTGTGCCAAGACCAGACAACAACCAAGTGAAGCGATTATCAACAATAAAATCATTAATAAAATTAGTGCGTAGTTTGGAGAAAAATGGTGTATCAAGCCCCAGACGTGGAGCAAAAGCAGTTATTAACACAAAAACGAGAAAAGCCGTCAGAATGAGGAAATCATATATATGTCTGCGCCAAAACGGTTTAGGTACAGCATCATATTTTAAAACAATCTCTTCAGCGTTATCTGCTTGCTTATTGAGTTCCAAAATCATCCCTCACTTTCTGACAAATCAGGCTGCCCTGCCTGGACAGGACAGCCTGATTCAGATATTTACATGACTCATAGTAATTAACGTTATGATTTATTTCATACTGGTTTTTCGAATAACTACTACTTGCGAAGCATCAACATAAGGAATTGAGAAATCAACATTGACATCTCTTTCAGCGTTAATTGTCATACCAGCTGCGATAACATCTATTTTACCTTGCTGCAGCGCCGGAATTAAGCCATCAAAACTCATATTCTCGACAACTAACTCCATATCGAGTTCAGCAGCAACTTTGGCCATCAAGTCAACATCAGTGCCAATAACATTATTACCACTCATATATTCATAAGGCGGGAAGCCTGCTTCAGTACCCATGATCAACTTGCCATTAGCAGCATCGGTATTATAATCAGGTGCTTCTCCTGTTTCTTCGGCATGAGCTTCCAGAGAAGCTTCCAGAGAACCATCTTCTTTCATAGCTGTAATAACGCCATCAACAACAGCCTTAAGCTCAGTATCACCGTCAGGTACAGCTATGGCATACTGCTCTGGTTCAAAACCTACATCGAGTATCACCAAATCTTCGTTCTTGTCGACATATGATGTTGCTGTATCCTTATCCATAATAATCGCGTCAATTTTTTTCTGTTTCAGTGATGTGATCGCGTCAACGTACGCGTTATATTTTTCAACATTTTTTGCATCTATTTTTTCAGCGAGCTCATCACCAGTAGTACCAAGCTGAACACCAATAACTTTGCCAACCAGATCTTCCTGACCACCAATCTGAACTTCTTTACCAGAGCAAGCAACCATAGATAAGCTAATTGCGGCTAAACAAATTACTGAAACAAATTTTGTTAATCTCTTCATCCTCTTCTCCAATCATTATGTATACTGCGGCAGAAATCTGCCAGGTGTTTTTCATGAATGATCTGCGGCTTCCAGCCGTATATCCAGTCAGACATCAGTCAGAAATATTAATGTTTACTGACTATTTATACATCATATACGGCATATTTTCAAGTTTTATACGCAGATTATTCTCTCAGAACAGCACCAATTTCCGCAAGTCCTTTAAGAACCTTGGTCATTGACGGCTTAATGTCGTCTTCGTTAAGAGTTTTCTCAGCTGATCTAAACTTCAAATTAAATGCTACAGATTTCTTTCCTGCGCCAATCTGTGATCCTTGATATACATCAAACAGCTCGACCGATTCTAACAATAAACCAGCATTATTTCTTATAACTGTTTTTAAGTCATCAACAAGCATCAAATGATCACACAGCAACGATAAATCTCGCTCAACAGCAGGGAATTTTGGCATCGCTTTGAATTTACGTTCATAAACTGCTTTTTCACCAATTCTATCGATCAGAATATCCATTAGCACAGTCTGATCAGGAGCCTCAAATGATTCTGCGCAATCCGGATGGACACTGCCTATCCAGCCTACATAGGTATCATCAATAAACAAATCAGCACTTTGACCGGGATGCAGCCAGGGCTTGGATTCAGAGCGTTTGACTGTGAATCTGTCATCAGTTATCCCCAGATTGTCAATTAAATTCTCAAATATACCTTTGACCCTGGCAAAAGTTTTTTCCTTGCCGACTTTGAGATCATAACATACAGCAGCAAGATGTCTAACCTCCTCAGGCAATTCAGTTAGAGGCAGCTGCTTCGGGTGATATGTATAAGCGACTTCAAACAAGCTTACAGCTTCAACAGATCTATTACTGTTGCCTGCCGCGATTTGCAGCAAAGAAGGTACCATTGACGTTCTCATATTGGAAAAATCTTCACCAAGAGGATTTAAAATCCGAACACTTCTTCTCAGATCATGATCAGCCGGAAGCTGCATCTTATCAAGCTGTTTGGGGCTCTCAAAGGAATAAGTCAAAGCTTCATAGCAGCTCTGCCCTATCATCAGATCCTTAATTTTTTCTATAAGCTTCTGTTTCTGTGAACGTCCACCCATAGTAGCGGCTTTGCCAGAAAGAAGTGTAGGTTCAATGTTATTGTAATCGAATATTCTGGCAATCTCCTCTGCAAGATCAGCCGAGGTCTCGAGATCAGGTCTAAAACTTGGCACAGTAACTTCCACAATCTCATCATCTTCTATCATCGAACAAGAATTAGAAATCTCACAACCAAGTGATGTAAGTATATCCATCATCTCTGCCAATGGTATTTTAGTTCCAAGAAGCCTATTTATCTTATTAGCGCTTAATGAAATGACCTGAGCATCTTTCTTAACAGGCCAGACATCAATTACCCCTTGGCAAACCTCTCCGCACTCAAGTTGCTCTATAAGTTCACAAGCCCTGTCAAGAGCCCGACTTGCGTTGTTTACGTCAAGTCCTTTTTCAAAACGTGATGAGGCTTCAGTCCTGAGACCAACTTTTTTCGCAGCCATTCTGACCGCAAATGGATTAAATGTTGCAGACTCAAGTAAAACTGTTTTTGTCTCATTCCGGATTTCAGAATTTTCTGCGCCCATAACCCCTGCAAGAGCAACCGCCTGATCTGTATCAGCAATAACAAGCATATCTGGATCGAGTACTCGTTCTACACTATCAAGAGTGGTTATTTTCTCATTTTCATAAGCTCGGCGAACAATAATTCTCTGTCCCTCAAGATCCTGTAGATCAAATGCATGCATCGGCTGACCTAACTCAAGCATAACGTAATTAGTTATGTCCACAAGATTATTAATAGGTCTCACACCAGCTGCTCGCAACCTTCTACGCAGCCAGGCAGGAGAAGGTTCTACTCTTACATTCTCAATTACTCTGCCACAGTATCGATAACATAAATCAGGTGATTGTATTTCAATTGATGCTTTTTCTCCTGATTTTTCTTTCGACATAGCTTTAACATTCGGTTCTTTTGCCGCAAATGGCAAATCAAATGTTACAGCAGCTTCACGAGCTAAACCTTCAACAGCGAAACAATCAACTCTGTTTGAAGTAATTTCAAATTCAATAATTGTATCATTAATTCCAAGGATGTCTCTGATATCAAGCCCCAAGGGAGTATCAGAATCAAGAATGAAAATGCCATCCTCACAAGCTTCGGGGAATTCAGCTGTAGTATATCCAAGTTCCTGAACTGAACACATCATTCCTTCAGAAACAACTCCGCGTAGTTTTCCCTTTTTAATTTTAATTCCACCAGCTAATGTTGAACCAATCAAAGCTACAGGGACATGGTCACCCTCAGCTATATTATCTGCACCTGTTACGATTTGAATCTGTTCATTACCGGTATCTACCTGACAAACAACAAGCCTATCTGCGTCAGGATGTTTTTCAATTTTTAAAATTCTGCCGCTTACAACTTTTTGAATCTCTTCGCCTTGAATCTCATACCCCTCAACTTTTGAGCCTGAAATTGTTAACGCTTCACAAATATCATGAATATTACCTTCAACAGGTGTGAAATCCCTCAGCCATTCCAATGATGTTTTCATTTATATCAACCAATCCTTTCATTTAAACTGTTTGAGGAAACGTACGTCATTTTCATAGAAATGTCTGATATCATCTATGCCGTATCTTCCCATAGCGGTTCTCTCTACACCGATACCAAAAGCAAAACCACTATATATCTCAGGATCTATACCACAATTCGAAAGCACCTCAGGATGTACCATTCCAGCTCCAAGTATCTCAATCCAACCTTCTCCCTTACAAGTTCTGCAGCCTGATCCACCGCATGTCCAGCAAGTTATATCTACCTCACAGCTTGGTTCTGTGAAGGGGAAATGATGAGGTCTAAGTCTTATTTTTGTATTCTCTCCAAACAATTGGCGTGCGAACAATTGCAAAGAACCAATCAGATCACCCATGGTTACGTCCTTATCTACCACTAATCCCTCAATTTGATGGAAAATTGGTGAATGAGTGGCATCAAGCGTATCTGAACGATACACTTTACCAGGGCATATGATTTTAAGTGGCGGTTTCTGCTCTTCCATCACACGAATTTGAACAGGTGAAGTCTGGGTTCTCAGCAAAATGTTGTCACTCATGTAAAATGTATCTTGAGTATCTCTTGCCGGATGTCCTTCGGGGATTCTCAGGAGTTCAAAGTTGTAGCGATCAAGTTCAATTTCCGGGCCTTCAGCTATCTGATATCCCAAATTAAGAAAAACTTCACATATCTCGTCTATAACTCTGGTCAAAGGATGGCGGGCACCTGATCCTGAAGAAGATCCCGGCAAACTGATATCAATGGTCTCTGAAGCCAGTTTTAGATTTTTTTCTGCAATCCTAAGTGCGCTTTTTTTATTGTCAAGAGTAGTCTCCATCTCTTCTCTAACCTGATTTACCAGCTGGCCCATCAGAGGACGTTCCTCAGGTGATAAGCTGCCCATAGAACGGAGCACAGCAGTCAGCGGTCCCTTCTTACCCATATATTTCACACGCAAAGCATCGAGTTCTGTCAGATCTGCAGCGTTATCAGTCTGCTGATGAAAGTCATCAGCCAGTTTTCTGAGCTCTTCTTTCATGTTGCTCATAATTAACCTCCATTTTTTTATCAATTCCATAATAATGTTTTCTAAGGTGCAGGCAATAAAAAAACCTCCGACCCAGAACGGGACGGAAGTATATCCGCGGTACCACCCGAATTCCGTGACTAATCACGACACTCATGGTGTTGATAACGGTAACAAACCGTTTCGACCTAATACAATTTCAATCGAACCGCTCAGAAGTGAACTTCAGAAATTTCCGTACAAAAGGGCTTACAGCCGACGACCCTTTCTCTCTTAGAATTTCCATTTCTTACTCTCTTCATCATTGCGTTATATATTACATTACATGATATAATATCACCTGATCAAATCAGTGTAAAGTCAGGAGTAACAATATGCCTAACAAAGATACTTATTTGCCTTACCAAGGAGTTGTAGTTATTGTAATAACAGCTGTTATAATAGCAGCTTCATTTTGTTTTGCTGGTTGTGATAATTCTGAGAGTAGTATGGAACAGCTTCCTGTAAACAATCCTGAGCTGCCATATGATCAGACAGAACTTGACAATCTTATGTTCAATATAAATATTGCCGGCAGCAATCTGGTTATATCCGATGGTACTAAAATTTATTTTACCAACAGCGATGGCAAGTTTGTAAATTCAGATCCTGATGGCAAGAATAGCCAGGTTTTACGTGATGCTTATTCCTCATGGCCAATCATTGCAAATGATCAGTTCTTTTACGCTGAAGGAAGCAGTTCAGGCACACTATCAAAAATGCGCACAGATGGCAGCTCACATGTGAGAATAGGTTCAACTGAGCTGATTAACCTGGTCTTTTACCGAGATAGTATTTATGCAATTGAGCTCCCGGACAGAAATATCGTTAGCTTCAGACTTGACGGCACCAATCGCACCATTATAACTGATTATGCTGTTAATGATTTTATTCTTTATAACGACTGCCTTTATATTTCCGGCAAGAGTACAGCCAATGGTTTGGCAAAGTACCAGATTGAACAGCAGAAAATAATTAAGCTTGCAGACGTTTCTGCCGCGAATCTGCAAGCCGATAAAGGCAATATCTATTATGCTGATCTTCAAGAAGACTACAATCTTTACAGTCTAAATATAGACGATAATAGCGCAGAAAAATCTGCTACACCAAAAAGAATAATAGATTATCGATTTAACAATCAATTTTCTCTATACAATAATCATTTAATTTTTATTGACGAAACCAGACAACATCAGGTCTTCTCTATCGAATTGAAAGATAGTATTGATATTACAGAAGCGACTATCAAAATAGATGACGCTGTAAATGAATTCTGTATAATTGGTGACTACATATTTTATCGTAGATCCGGCGAGAACAGATTATATAGTGTTGTTAATGGTGAAAGTAGACCAACAAGAGTAAACTAACAAACATTTTTTTATTCACTCAACAGAATTTGTTCGCAGCCACGGATGAGATTTACATAAATCAGCAAAACTAATTGCAGGTCCATGCCCTGGAAAAACCTGCATTTGACCATTATTAGTATTTAGCAGACTCTTGATTTTTGAAATTGAATCCACAAGTTCCTTGTCGGAGCCACCTAAATCTGTTCGACCGACACTATCAGAAAATATTGTATCACCAGTAAACAAAGCTTGATCCTGACCGGTTTCATCAACTAATAATATACATATTCCACCACTTGTATGGCCTGGTGTATGAATAATTTTTAAGATAGAACCATCACCGGTTTGCAAAATCTCATCAGACTGGAGAATTCTTTCTGGTTCACGCCAGCTCAAAGGTCTACCAAACCTTGCTGAAACATTAGCCATACTGTCTGCTAACATATGCGCGTCCATCTTATGAATCATCAAGGGTACATTGTATTTATCACGCCAATCATCCGCAGTCAAAATATGATCCATGTGACCATGAGTAACAATTATTCCCTGAAGAATCGCGTCCGTTGGAGGTCTTTTTTCTGGCCAGGCCGCAGGATCTATAAGCCAAGCTTCAGATCCGTTTTCAAGCCAGTAACAATTTGCGGCAAATCCGCTTATAGGTAATCTGCTGATCGACCAGGACATTGTATTATCCCTCCAGGCAACATATTATTTGTTCTCGTTAAAACACCATTGAGTATTCTAACATATAAAAAATGAGGATGCCATGCTGTTTACTGTACAGCCGGCATCCCCACGGGAGCATTGTTATATTATCTAAATGCTACAATACATTATCAATTAACAATCAGTATGCTATACCAAATTGCTGCATTGCAGTAGCAACTTTTTCAAAACCTGCGATGTTGGCACCCATAACCAGATTATCAGCATCACCATACTCAGCGGCGGCAGCACTGGCATTCTTATAAATATCAACCATGATTTGCTTAAGTTTGGCATCAACTTCTTCAAATGTCCAGCTGTAGCGCATACTGTTCTGGCTCATTTCAAGTGCTGATGTGGCAACACCACCAGCATTCGCAGCTTTTGCAGGCCCATAAATAATTTTGTTTGTAAGATAAATATCGACAGCTTCAGGAGTAGAAGGCATATTAGCACCTTCACCAATAGCATAGCAGCCATTTTTAACCAGTAATTCAGCCGAAGCCTTATCGATCTCATTTTGTGTAGCACAAGGAAGAGCTATGTCACAAGGGACTGACCATATACCTGAACAACCTTCAGTATATGTGGCTTTTGGGTGGCTGGAAACATATTCCTTGATACGTGCACGCTTAACAAGCTTAATTTCCTTCACTGCATCAAGATCAATACCTTCAGGATCGTATATATAGCCATCTGAATCGCTGAGGGTAACAACCTTCGCTCCAAGCTGCTGAGCTTTTTCAGTAGCGAAAATTGCTACATTGCCTGAACCGGAAATAGATACAACAGCATCTTTGAAGGTTTTGCCTTTTGCTTTTAGCGCCTCATCCATGAAATAGAGAAGTCCATAACCAGTCGCTTCTGTTCTTACAAGAGATCCGCCCCATGTAAGACCTTTACCCGTGAGAACTCCTGTATGGGTATTAGAAAGACGTTTGTACTGACCATACATATAACCGATCTCTCGTGCACCTGTACCAATGTCACCTGCAGGCACATCAGTATCAGGACCGATATGACGATATAGTTCAGTCATGAAGCTTTGACAGAATCTCATAATCTCTCCGTCACTTTTACCGCGAGGATTAAAATCTGAACCACCTTTGCCACCACCAATTGGTAAACCTGTCAGTGAGTTCTTAAATATTTGTTCGAAGCCAAGGAATTTGATAACACTAAGGTTTACGGATGGATGAAGTCTAAGTCCACCCTTGTAAGGGCCGATAGCACTGTTAAACTGTATTCTGAATCCCCTGTTTACCTGAACTTTTCCTGCGTCATCAACCCAGCTAACGCGGAAAATAACCTGTCTCTCAGGCTCAACAATCCTTTCAAAAATTCCTGCTTCCACCCATTCAGGATGTTTTTCTGCAACCGGCTCAAGACTCTCAAGAACTTCAAGCACAGCCTGATGAAACTCCGGTTCATTAGGATTTCTTGATACTACCTGGTCATAAACTGCTTGTAATTTGTTCATGCATATCCCTCCGCAAAATAATTTATTATGATACTGTCTATTAACAGCAAAGTCTGAAGAACGATACCAGACCCATCAATCATTCTATTGCTAAGTTGCGATTTCGTCAAGAAAAAATGCAAGTTATTTTTTCATAACTTGCATTTTTTGTTATACGAATAATATATCCCTATGAACAATATGGTCAACGAACAAGTTCGCGCCAGTCCAAATCGCCACGATCTATTGCCAGAACTAACAATTCAGACGTTGCAATATTTGTTGCAACAGGAATGCTGTTTGTATCACATGCTTTTAGAAGAGCGTTTGGTGCATCATATGTTTCCAACAGCGGATCACGCAAATATAACACAGCATCAATTTCGTTATACATAGCCCTCGAAGCCAGCTGGTCAAGACTACCTGATATTTCGGTAGACAAACCTATAACGTCAAGAGATGTCGCGTCACGAATCAGCTTGGATGTATTAAACAAAGAATACATGGTGTGTCTGGATAAAATTTGACTATAGGCGATGCAGAAATTTACCAATAATTCATTTTTTCGGTGATCTGCAAGCAAAACAATATTCACAAGTCTACCTCCCCTGTATGCACGTAACTGTTATCTATTCTAACCACATTTGCCAATTCTAACAAGACTGCAATAGAATTTAGTTCATAATATGTACAGTAATCTCAAATAATCATAGCACATTACACTACTAATATATTAATTTGGTTCTGTTTCTTCATTCTCTGAGGTATCAGAACCTAACCCTGAAACTGCTGGTTCTGATACTAAATCTGAAGGTGATCCGTCCGAATCGAAACCAAACCAGGCATCCAATATATTTTTTGCGATACCTATCGTATTTGAACCCCAGGCGCCCTTTTCAATTATTTGGGCGATTACGATCTCTGGATCATCCGCTGGCGCATAACAAATAAACAAACCATTTGAAGAAGACACATCTTCTTTGCCAGTCTCCGCAGTACCAGTTTTTGCTGCTACATCAATCGGATAATCAGAAAAATATTTCCTTGCAGTCCCCTCGTTATCCCTACTAACCGCAACCATAGCTTCACGAACAGCATCCAATGTTGTCTGTTCCATACCAATTGGCTGAGGTTCCGGATTATTATATTCGATTACAACACCATCATGTCTGATGACCTGTGAAACAACATGAGGTGTAACAAGATTACCTGTAGCTACAGCCGCAGTATAGCGAGCCAGCTGTAAAACTGTGAAACTATTATCAAACTGGCCAATTGCTGTTTGACAGGTATCAGCAGGAAACCAAATCTGGTCTGCAGGGTTACTACGCAGAAGAATTTTAGTATCTCTACTTGAACGATAACCTTTAACCTCTCCAGGCAGATCAATCCCAGTCAATTCTCCTAAACCAAGTTTGCGTCCCCAGTAATCAATATTATCGACGCCTGTTTTCACACCAAGATGATAGAAGTACATATTACATGATGTCGCCATTCCGCGAGTCAGTGTAAGGTCTCCATGCCCGCCTACAGGATATTCAAGGCAGCGCCAAGGCCAATCTCCTATTACTTCAGAACCACGGCATCTGATAACACTTGAAGTAGGGGTAATAGCTCCGCTTTCAAGTGCTGCAACAGCAGTTACCGGTTTAAATGTCGATCCAGGTGCGTATATTTCCATGATAGCCCGATTCATCATAGGTTTTTGATCATTGTCTTGTAGATACTGGCTGACACGCTTCGCGGCTTCCTCATCATATGACTGAATGAGAAAATCGTTTGGATCATAATATGGATAGCTTGCCATAGCAAGCACAGCACCAGTTTTAGCATTTAAGACAACAACCGAACCAGCGTCAGCATCACCCTTATTTTTGTTATCCGGACTATTTCTGATCTGTTCAATAACCTGCTCTAATGAAGTCTGCGCCAGCTTCTGAAGTGGTAACTCAATAGTTAATTGGATATCATTACCGGGCACAGCGTCTTTACCCGTTGATTGGGGAAAGAAAACTCCATTTTCAGCTGATACAGACCAGATATTGTATGGTTTTACACCATTTTGACCAGACAGATATCTTTCTGCAGACGATTCTACTCCTGCTTGTCCTATCATTGCATCAGGTTCATAGCCTAACTCTCTGAGCTGCTCATATTGTGATGATGATATTCTGCCAATATACCCGATAACATGACTGAGATACCGGACCTGATCTGAATAAGCCCTCTGACTGTCATAATCAATAATCGTACCCATAAATCTAAAATTCTGTTCATTTATCAGACTTATAAGCTCATCAGGTAGATTTCGAGCAATCTCAACTGGTGTTCCATTAATAAAAGACCAATTGTTTTTCATGATCAGATAACGAAGTTTCATTATTCGCAATGCGTCTTCACGGCTGTATCTTAATCCATCAGATTCATAGTTTTCTATTTTATATTTACTGTACAAAAGATATTTATAAAACTCTTCAGGATCGGTTTTAACATAATCGTCAGCAAAATCAGATTTTGTAGATTTTTCAATTTCCTTGAGAGCAAATAAATTTTGATTACTCTGCCAGTATTTAACTTCTTCAATATTTTTCTTAAAAACAGCGATGCCGCAATCTTGACCTTCCCCGGGATCATGATCGCAAGAGGTATGATCAAGCTCAAAATAATCAAGCAACTCTGAATCGATCTCAACACCATAAGATTCAAGAGTCAAAGCTAAATCAAGCAACATGGTATTAAGAGACTCATCATCAAGTCCTGCATAACTGAGAAATAGGACAGGAATGGATTCTGAATATGCAAGAGCTACTCCGGAAGCATCATAAATATCTCCCCTTGGAGCTTGTATAACCTGTTGGCGCGATATTCCACTGCTCTCACTTACTCCAGAAACAGCTCCAGGATCGAGCTGCAGAGCTGCTGTTCGATAGAATATCATAATGCCGGCTATAGAAAACGCGATACTCATGATAGCAAAACGGCTTCGGAGAAATGAACTTACCCGATGCTTAATTCCAGGACGTTTTTCCTCTGACATTTCAAGTGGCTGGGCTTCATCATGATCAAATATATAATAGGTTTTCTTTAAATCTTGTGCCATGCGTGTCCCCCTTCTCCCTCATCTTCCATTCCGGTTCTTTGCTGGCCACGTCTATATGGGCCTGCGTAGTGAAGAAGAAACATTATAGGAACTGCAGCAACGACATTAACAAGAATTTTTCGTAACGCATCGCTGTATCTCAAATTTATCAGCATGTCAAATGAGTACACCTGATCAGGAAGCATTGGAAAAAGAAACGTCAAAATCACAATTACAATTTCATAAATCAAACTTACAGCAGCAACTTGAATTATAGTTAATAACGGATTGCGTCTTATAGAGTTCTTTAAAAATATTGATGCTGTCAATCCGGCAAACATAAACAAAAGCATACCAAGACCAAGAACTCTGCCCACCATCATATCGCGCAAAAATCCAGCTAAAATGCCAATTATCATGCCGTCGTCACTACCAAAGAAACTTCCGCAAACAACAACCAGTATCAAGACCAGATCAGGCATATAAGATATTGGAACCAGCCATCCAGATAGAGCAAACTGAAAAACTGTTAAACTTATAATATAAATCGAATAAACCAGAATTTGTCTGCCATGCTTTTTGAGAAATCTCATGACTGCAAACCTTTCATAATAAAAACAACAGACATATTATCAAAATCAACAGACGGCCGAACTATCGCAATTTTTCTACCTGCAGCATCATCTCTGAATTCGATAATACTACCTATCAATATGCCCTCAGGAAACAATCCGCCTAAACCACTTGTAACTAATTCATCACCTATTCTTAAATCCGAGCTTGTTGGTATTTGATCAGCCACGCATAAATTATCCTCTTTAAGTTCTATATCTCCTCTCAATCTTACAATAGCACCATTAACTTCATTTACTCTGGCACTGACCGCGAAACCCTCATGCAAGAGCGGAAGAACTTTTGCCGTTGTCAAATCTGATGACAAAACTCGGCCAATTAGTCGTGATTGGGCATCAACAACAGCAAATGACTCAGATTCAGTTATAGTAATACCATCAGCGGTTCCTGAACCAATTTTGAAAACATCGAACCAGGTACCAAGCTCGCGCGTTAATATTCTGGCACCTGCTATTTCATAACGATCAAATTTATCTTTGAGCTGTAATGCCGTTTTAAGCTCTTCATAATTTCTGCCAGCTGCTTCAAGTTGAGACACCTTATTTTTGAGCTGGGCGTTCTCCTGAGCAAGTTTCTCATTTTCTTGTCGTATGCTCATTCCATCGGTAAGAGAAATCCAGAAGTCTGATATATTGCCAGTTACACTACGAAATGAAGATTGTATAGGTTTGAAAATAGCGCTTACGGGACTGGTCAAATGATTCAAAGGGCTTCCCGGAAAAGAAGAGAGCAAAATAAGTGCCAACAAAATCAGGCTTGTTAGTACTACTGTAAATATTCTTGTTCGCACAACCTTGCGCATTCAGGTACTCCTCGTATAATTCTTTTAAATATGCCCTTCCTGTTTGAGGCTTGTACATCCAGAAACAGCTATAACAAGATGATCGATTACCTTAATCCCCATGAGTTGCCCCATTTCAATCAGTCTAAGTGTTGATTCAATATCATCTCTACTGGGACTGGAATCTCCACTTGGATGATTATGCACTAATATTATACCAGCCGCATTTGCTTTTACAGCCTCTCTAAATAAATCGCGTGGCTGTATCACCGCAGAAGTCAAACCACCTTCTGACATGCGCACAGTTCTGATGACCCTGTTTCTAATGTCAAGCATAATCATGTGAAGTTCTTCACGATTTAGCGATCTTAGTTGTTCCTCGAGCATCTCTTTTGCGTCATCAGGAGTTCTAATCTGTTTTCGCGGCTTGCTTCTTGCCTGTTCTACAGTTCTGTTGCCAATTTCAAGCGCTGCCTTAATTTGGAGAGCCTTGACTCTGCCTATGCCAGGTATTTCTTTCAGTTCCTCCAAGCTTGAGTCAAGTAGCATCATTAAACCTCGGTCACCGGCTGATGACATGATTTTCTGACCAAGCTGCAATGCTGATACTTCCCTTGTTCCACTCCTTATAATAACTGATAAAAGTTCGGCATCCGTCATACCACGTGCACCGAGCCGCTCAAGTTTCTCATAAGGTCTGTCGTCTGATGGCAGATTTTTCATCTGCAGATTTCTGTTGTGCTCCATTTTTCAAGTCTCCTTCCAGGAGGCCTGTCAGGACCAAGGCAATAAACCTTTAACAAAACTAAACTCAGGTGAACTTACAGCCGCTTGTCGCAGCATGTTCATCAACCTGTTCACTGGCAAACCCATTACATTATAATAGCAGCCATCAATCTTTTTTATCAGTGCGCTGCCAAATCCCTGAATACCATAAGCTCCAGCCTTATCAAGAGGCTCACCGGTTTTTATATACCATTCGATCATATCTCGATCAAGCTGGGCAAAAGTAACAGCTGTTTCCTCTGTTTGCACTATCATCTGTTCAAAATTGTCACTTTTCAAAAAAAGTCCAACTGATGTTAAAACACGATGTTTCCTATCTGATAACTTAGATAACATATCCATCGCTTCAGCCTCATCAGCAGGCTTACCAAGAATTATGCCATCAACTTCAACAATTGTATCCGCAGCAACAGCAACAACATTGTCAGTAAATAACAACTGATCTCGAAGCGCTTCAATTTTACCAGCGGCCAAGTATTCAGTCACCATTTTGGGCTCTCTGCTATGAAACTTAGTCAGGGCTGCCTGCTCATCATACAAGGGTACGCAAACCTGATAGTTATGACAGCCCCAAAATCGATCAAATAATTCATGTCTTCTTGGTGAAGCAGAAGCAAGCACCAGCAGAGTATTCTGATTATCAACGGCTGAATTACTTACACAGCTGGCCTCGTTTCTCATACTTAGAAATCCGCACTTCCTGTTGTTCTGGCAAATGGTATCACATCACGAATATTTGATATACCCGTTAAATACATAATCATACGCTCGAAGCCAAGACCAAATCCAGCATGTCTGGCAGAGCCGTATTCACGTAGCTGTAAATACCACCAATAGTCTTCTTCATTCAAATCAAGCTCTTCCATACGGCTTCGTAGTGTCTCAATATTCTCTTCACGTTGACTGCCGCCAATTATTTCTCCAATACCAGGCACAAGACAATCCATCGCAGCAACAGTTTTCCCATCATCATTAAGCTTCATATAGAATGCTTTTATGTCTTTGGGATAATTAATCACAAACAAAGGTCTGCCAAACAGTTCCTCGGTCAAATAGCGCTCATGCTCAGTTTGCAGATCACAACCCCAATCTACGGGATATGTAAAACGGTCACGAACTTCATGCAATTTTTCAACTGCTTCGGTATATGTTATAACGGCAAAATCATTATTAACTACATTGTTTAAACGATTCATAAGATCGCGGTCAACAAACTGGTTGAAGAATTGCATCTCTTCTGGGCACTCATCCAAAACTGTTCGAATAATGTACTTGATCATGTCTTCTGCCAAGCGCATATCATCTTCAAGGTCAGCAAAGGCAATCTCAGGCTCTATCATCCAAAATTCTGCGGCGTGCTTAACAGTATTTGAGTTTTCAGCTCTGAAGGTAGGTCCGAAAGTATAGATGTTTTTAAAGGCCATGGCAAAAGTTTCACCAGATAACTGTCCACTTACAGTAAGGTTTGTATGTTTGCCAAAAAAATCTCGGCTGAAATCGATTTTGCCTTTATCGTCAAGTGGAGGATTATTCATATCAAGAGTAGTAACTGTAAACATCTGGCCAGCACCCTCAGCATCGCTGCCGGTAATAATAGGTGTATGTACATATACAAACTCACGTTCCATAAAAAAACGATGGATAGCATAAGCAGCAACTGAACGAACACGAAATGCCGCAGACAGAAGATTAGTACGCGCACGCAAGTGAGCAATCGTACGCAGATATTCCGGAGTATGTCTCTTCGGCTGAAGAGGATACTCCGGCGGGCATGAACCCTCCAAAACTATACTCTCAGCTTTAAGTTCAAATGGTTGTTTAGAATCAGGTGTTTCTACAAGTATCCCTTTTGCTATTATTGCGCTGCCGTTGCCATAACGTGAGACTTCATCATAGTTATCAAGGTTTTCTCTTTCAAACACGATCTGTAAAGATTGAAAAAAACTACCATCATTAAGGCTGATAAAACCAAATTGCTTCTGATCACGAACTGTCCTGATCCATCCGGCCACAGTAACAGACTTGCCAAGATACAAATCTGTATCTCTGAACAGCTTACGAACCGAAATAGATTCAATCATGTTCTTGCCTCCTGCTTTTTCATGCAACATTGTTTATACTTTTTGCCACTACCACATGGGCATGGATCATTTCTTCCAATTTTCTCAACACGTACAATCTGCGACTCTCTGTATTCTTTGGCAATTTCTGTTCTTCTATCTTCAGAAATAACATTTTGCCAACTGTCAAGTTTATAGAGCCATTCAGCTTTTGCATCGTGCATATTCCAATAAAGTTTTTCAAAATCAATTTTCAAATCAATTGTTGTATCATCAGCTACTGAAGCCAAGTCAACTGTATTTTTAAGACTTGTCTGAATACCATCAAGGAAACCTGTAAAAATTACCATATCGTCAGCAAAGCCGAGCTCAACCGCAATTTCAGAAGCAACTCCACTAATTTCAGCACTTCCTTTTTGCAATACCTGATCATAAGCATTTTGTTCCAACTGATAATATTTTTGAACAAAATCATTATACGCTTCTGGATTAGAAGTATCTTCTATTCTATTTTGCCATTCTTCGAAATAACTCATTTTTAAAACATCCGCAAGTACATGCCTGCAGACCGCTCCTTCCTATAATTTGATATTCGCTGCTATTTCGCGCAAGAAATCTTCCGTATCTACAACTCTTATATTTTCATGATTCATCAGGTTTTTAAGATCACCAGTTACAATACCCGATTCAATTGTCTCAATTGCCGCAGTTTCCACCGCATCCGCATAAGCCATAAGGTCATCAATACCATCAAGCTCGCCTCTCTTGCGAAGAGCACCGGTCCAGGCAAAAAGTGTTGCCATTGGATTGGTAGATGTTTTCTGTCCTTTGAGATAACGATAATAATGTCTTGTAACAGTTCCATGAGCAGCTTCGTACTCATATTTTCCGTCAGGTGATACAAGTACAGATGTCATCATTGCAAGGCTGCCATTAGCAGAAGCTATCATATCAGACATGACATCCCCATCATAGTTTTTGCACGCCCAGATTATATTGCCCTCACAACGCATAATACGAGCGACCGCATCATCTATCAGGGTATAAAAATACTCGATATTAGCAGCTTCAAATTTTTCTTTAAATTCAGCGGCAAAAACTTCAGCAAAAATATCTTTAAAACGATGATCATACTGTTTAGATATAGTGTCCTTTGTAGCAAACCATAGGTCCTGTTTCACATCAAGCGCATAATTAAAACAGGATCTGGCAAAACTATAAATTGATTTATCGGTGTTATGCATACCAAGTAGCACACCGGGGCCGTCGAAGCTGTGAATAATTTGCTTTTTTGTACTGCCATCAGGCATTGTCAAAAGAAGTTCAGCCTTACAAGCCCCATCAATAACCATTTCAGAATCGCGATAAACATCACCGTATGCATGACGAGCAATTGTAACAGGCTGTTTCCAACTGGAAACAAAAGGAGTTATACAACTTGTCATAATAGGAGCACGAAAAACAGTTCCATCGAGAATAGCTCTGATTGTACCGTTTGGACTTTTCCACATTTCTTTCAACTTATATTCTTCTACACGTTGAGCATTCGGAGTAATTGTCGCGCATTTGACAGCGACACCAAGCTCTTGTGTTCTTATTGCAGAATCAACTGTAACCTGATCGTTTGTCTGGTCACGATACTCAAGTCCAAGATCAAAATACTCTGTCTTCAGATCGACAAACGGTTCAATTACGATGTCTTTGATCTGTTTCCAGATAATTCTGGTCATTTCATCTCCATCCATCTCAACAAGCGGGGTTTTCATTGCAATTTTACTCACGTGTTATACCTCCATTATTATCACCGGTTCTACCGGCCATCAAGCAATTAAAATCTATTTCATCTTGCATATTATAGTGAAGCATAGCTGATTGAGTCAACGCCGGGATTGAATTTTTGCAGCTTCACCAGCTCTAACTATCAATGTTTCAACTACAAGTCGATCATTCATCCTACCAGTTTTTACCATCATGTCACTTTCAAAACTCAGTTCATAGATTCTTTCCATCACCGGCAGACTGAACTGTCGAGCTTGCTGGAGTAACCGACCAGCAACAAATGGTGGAACTTTCAGCTTCTTAATAAGTAAATTTGAGTCTCTTGATTCAGCAGCACAAATCAACTGTCGGAAGTGGCGTGCGAACATAAATTGAATGAGCTGAAGTGGCTGACGTTGACGAATCAAAGTGTCAAGAAGCACCAGCGCACGGCCAGTATCACCTTTTGAAATAGCATCAGTCAAGTCAAATATATTACCTCTTAAATCAGGAAGACTAATCAAATCAATTGTTTCTTCATCTATTCCATTAGTTTTAACATACTCTGTATACAAAAACAGTTTTTCCATTTCAGACCAGATAACACGCATGCTTAATTCGCATCTGTCTACAAGGCTGTCTGCTGCTCCAGATGTTATTGTCAGTCCTCTCTGTTTGCATTCGGCTTCAACCCATTGTTTAAGAATCTTAGGGTTCTCATATGGCATCTCAGCTACAATTCCATTTTCCTGAACTACTTTAATCATTGATTTTAGTCTTTTGTCAAACTTGGCTTCAACAAACACAAGACATGTTTGATCACTTACCTGTGCGATAAGTTCCAATAATGCGTTTTGTCTATCCTTATGACTTCCTGTATTTGAATTAAGATCGAAACCACCATTGTCACTATCATCAGACTCGTCTTGCTTCTTTTCAACTGAGGATCTGCGTCCGTTACCAGCAGTAAATAGTCCACTGTTTTTAACAATTATCAACTTCCGCTTGGACATAAATGGCGGTGTCTGAATTTCAGCCTTCAGCTTATTAAGGTCTAATCGATTTGAATTACCATCAATATCATATTTAACTCGATCCAAATCAGCTGAAGCAGGCTCAAGTACAAATTCCTGCAGGCTATGAACAAGTTTATCTATCAAAAAGGCTTCATCACCACACAACAAATAAACAGAGTGAATCTCACCTGATCTGATTTGAGATTTTACTTTTGCATAATTTAAGATATCAGCTGTTTTTTTCGCTTTACTTCCAGTCGGCACTATTACTCTCCTGTTCACGATTAATATCTACATAGGTACGAACAGTATACCGCTCCTTGAACAGATCAACAATCACACAGCCACATTTATCTGTGCGCCATACCTGGCTGTCTGCTGAAACCAATCTGTCTATAACCTCTTGTGCTGGATGACCATAATTATTTTTACCGGAGCTTATTACAGCATGTTGAGGATTAACTATGTTTATAAACTCTTCGCCAGTCGTAAATTTTGACCCGTGATGAGCAACTTTGATCAAATTTGCTGACTGCCATTCATTCATTAAGTCGCACTCCAAATCCTCAGTTAAATCTGCCAGCAATAATAATTTACAGTCACTCCAGCTAAAAGTCGATATTATTGATGTATTATTGACATCTTTTTCATAATCTATTTTCTGATTATTCTGATCCGGACTAATTATGCTTATAATCCCAGCATCAGGCAATTCTATCAGATCACCTTTTCCCAGTTGTATTATAGGGACATTCATGTCATTAGCCATATCTACAACTTGCTTAGTTAAATCCTCCTCAACAAAACTATTGCGGCCTGCCGAATCGATTATTTTAGAACTATCATCTAATGAGAGTATTATCTCCGTCACAGAATCTGTTTTAGGCAAAGCAATTGATTCTATTAAGCCAAGTTGCATCAGCTCAACAGCACCGGAAACATGATCAGAATGGCCATGAGTGATAAGGGCAAGGTCAATACTATCTATTCCAAGCACTGTCATACATGGTAATACATCATAATATCCACTGCCTTCAGGTCCTGTATCAATAAGTACAGCTCTGTCCTTAAACCTATTATGAATCAGCAAACAATCCCCCTGTCCTACATCAAGAAAATAGCATGTCCAAACAGGCGATAATGCGAATTGCAGACAGGAAATTACTAATCCTGCTGATAAAAAACAAGGTCCACAAAAAGCTGAGATAAAAGGGTAATGGAAATGTCGCAACTTGATATACTTAAACCATAACCAAATTAGTGTTATATAAACCCCGACAAACATGAAACAATTGAACGAATTGATTGAAGTCCTAAGTTTAGCTGACGAACCTGCATAGGCTATTTTCAAAAGCAGTTCAAGCGGCAAATCTACAACTAAGCCGGCAAACCTATCACAAATTCCAGCGGCCACCTTCAGAGTATTGAAATTACTAACAATCGACAATAGATTTACCACTGTTAGAATTGGTATTAAAAATACTGATAATGTACATATTAATGTCGTCAAGAGTAGAGCTGGTATATTATACAACCAAGCCAGCCAGAAAACTTCACCTGACATTTTTGTTGTTAACGGCATCAATACAAGCTGTAACAAAATTACCGCGCACAGAGAATTAACAACGGGCTTCGGTAACAATTTGTTATATCTATTTAAAAACACTGTCTGTATTCTTTCAGAAACAGGATTGACAATAAGTGCCAGAACTGAAGCAGCACCAAAACTTAGCCAGAAGCCAACCTGCATGATTAAGTTATAATCGGTAAAAATCATCAAACCACCGGTTAAACCGAGAATATTGCCAGTATCTTTATTTTTATCGCGCATCCCAATAATAATCAAAACTGTCAGCATTATCACAGATCGCATTACACCTGTTTTCCATCCAGTGACTGTCCCAAACAGAAACAAAACACATATTTGAATTATTGCTGATTGTTTCCTTTTGCGGGAAACAATATTTGAAATAATATTCAGAGGAATAAAAACACTGGCAACATGTGTGCCTGATACCGATGTCAAATGTGATAAACCAGATCTTCTGAATATCACTTTTTGAGCTGGATCAAGTAGTTTATTCTCACCAACAAGCAATGCAGTCAGCAAACGGCTTTTTCCATCTTCAAGAATATTACGAGCCGCGTAGTAGAGTTTTTGTCTTATCATCCAAGCCATGTTAGATAAAAACACATCAGCATTTTGTTTTACTGAAACTACTTCACATTTCCCAGATAACAGACCACATAAATAAATACCCTTAGACGCAAGATTTTCAGCATGAGAGTAGCCGCCTGGGTTACGGGCAACATCGGGGAGTTGCCAATCAGCAAAAAATTCCAACACTGCTCCATAGCGCATTTTCTCAGCAGGACCAGTTAAGCTTATATGGGAACCATTATTTAATTTGACAGTAACATTGCTCCAGCCATTACTATTATTATCAACAGGAGGATAGGAAACAACTCTACCAATTGCTGTTTCACTTCTGCCAGCCAATAATCTGCTTGTTTTTTTGGCGATATTGTTATTATTCGAGCTCTGAAAGAAGAACAGTAGAAAAATCGGGATAACCGCAACATAAAAGCAAAAAGTAAAGCTTCTTATTTCGTTTCCTGCTCCTATGTAGAGAAGCAAGCATGTTGAAGAAATCACGATAATTATAATAACAGATACAATTTTATTTATTTCACTAATTGCCAGCAGACTGGATAGACCAATGATTGCAAATATAACAATCCCCGGACGCATAATAATATGCGCAACAAGATCACGTATACTTACTAATCTGCTAATCTCTGCAGTCTTATTATCCCAATGTTGAATTCTGTTTTTGCTATTCATCTTCACCTGCCAGCCTTTTACACAAAGTATGACAGAATTTCCGTGAATTCTACGCATTAACAAAACGACAAAAGACAACAAAACCTGACAAAATAACAAGCATACTTAATTTGCTTGATCTGCAAATACTAATCTGTTTTCAAAGGTATATCATCAAAAACACCAGCGATTAGCTCCCGCATTTCATGCAAGCCTTGTTTATTTATAGCAGAAAAAACCATAGGCTTCGGTGCTGACTGCATACCTTGAACCTTGCTCAATACTTGCAGCTGTTTATTAATCTGGGCTCTGCTTAGTTTATCACTCTTGGTCAAAACTAAACGCCAGGGAATTTGATTAGACGATAACCATTCTATCATCTGCAGATCATGTTCACTTGGTTTATGGCGTATATCCATCAGGTGTAAGACCATTGAAATAGGTCGTGAAGCGGATAAGTATTGATCTACAAGCTCAGAAAATTCTGCTTTTGTTTTTTTTGAAACCTTAGCATAACCGTATCCAGGTAAATCTGTCAGATAAAACCTGTCATCGACTAAGAAATATATAACCATTCTTGTTTTGCCCGGTGTATTACTGACTCTTGCGAGTTTGTTTTGACCTGCAAGCAAATTGATCAAAGAAGACTTACCTACATTAGAACGTCCTGACATCACTATTTCTGGTAAATTATCCCCAGGGCATTGATCAAGCCTTGCAGCTACGCCTTTGAATACTGTTTTACGAAAATTTACAGCCATTTTATCCTCCTGTTCAAATAAGAACTGATTTACGTTATAATATGCATGCTGAGACTTATAGTATAACAGCAGGAGGTTGAAAAATGTCACCAAAACACCGTGATGATAAGAATTATTATTTATATAACCAATATGGTGACAATCCTATGCCCCCTGTAGGACCAATTGCCCTTATCACATTAAATGTTGACCCTGAATTTGCCGGTTCAGTCAATTATTTTCTACGTAATAGAAGAGCCATATATTTATCAAAACACCCGGAGCTCTCCCAGACTCCGGGCTTCATGCGTATAGATTACCGTATACCAGTGTCAGCTCCTCGTTTCACTTCTGGTGAGGGTAAAGCAATAATTGAACAGTCGGTACGTGGCCATGATTTATTTATAATCACTGATGTATTGAATCATTCGAGCACATACAGACGATTCGGAGAAGAAGTCAGTATGGGGCCGGATGATCATTATCAAGACCTCATAAGAATTATACTGGCAGTTAGCGGACATGCTCGACGCATTAATCTTATCATGCCATATCTTTACGAAGGCAGACAGGACAGACGAACAAGCAGAGAATCTCTTGATTGCGCGGCTATGCTGCGTCAGCTTTATAACTATAATGTAAGTAACATTTTCACTTTTGACGCTCATGATAGTCGTGTTTCAAATGCCATTCCTCTTGGTGGTTTTGAAAATTTACCTACATCTTACCAAATAATTGAATCTCTTATCAGGTCAGTAAATGACCTTAAGCTTGATGCTGATCATACTATGGTTGTCAGTCCTGACGAAGGTGGTATCAACCGAGCTATATATTATGCATCGATGCTCGAAGTCCCTCTCGGCACATATTACAAAAAAATAGATTATCAGAAAAAAATTTCCGGAGATTATCAGACTGTAGACAAGAAGTTTCTTGGTGACGATGTAAGTGGTAAAGATATTTTGATAATTGATGATATGATTGTCACAGGTAAAACAATGCTAAAAGCAGCATATGATCTTAAGTCAAGAGGAGCTTCCAGAATTTTCGGTATTGCTTCTTTTGCCCAGTTTACAGAGGGCTTATCAGGTTTTAACGCGGCATATTCCGAAGGAGTTATTTCAAATATAATTGCGACAAATTTGATTTATCGTTCTGATGAATTGCAGCAGGCTCCTTGGTTTATAGAGGCAAATATGGCACGTTACGTTTCTTTGTTAATTGATGCTGTTAATCATGATGCTTCACTATCAAAACTCATCTCACCCACTACAAAAATCAACAAATTGCTGGAATTTTATAAAAACAGGCCAAATAATTGACATAGTGCGTGCTCGAGTTCATACTAAACACTTTGGAAACCAATTTTTGATGTGCTAATCGGGAGGGTTTAAATGTTCCAGACCATGTCATGTGATGACAAAAACTACAACATCTACAATCAATACGGCAACAATCTAATGTCACCTGTGGGGCCTATCGGCATTATTCCACTTATTGGCAGTGCCGAGTTTTCCAGCAAGGTCAATAGTTTCCTTGTTCAGAGAAGAACCGAATATATGGAGTTAAGACCTGAAGTTAATGAAATATATCCTGGGTTTATGCGACAGGATTATAGAATTCAGGTTTCGAATGTTCGTTTTTCATCTGGCGAAGGTAAAGCAGTTATTAATAATACCGTTCGTGGTCATGACATTTTTATTATTTCCGATGTTATGAACTATTCGTGTACATATAAGATGCATGGATTAATTAATCATATGAGTCCTGATGATCATTATCAGGACTTAAAACGTGTAATTCTTGCGATAAGCGGTAAGGCACGAAGAATAAATGTAATAATGCCATTTTTATATGAGAGCAGACAGCACAAGAGAAACGCTCGAGAATCACTTGATTGTGCACATATGCTTGAAGAGCTCTATAGTCTTGGGATAAATAACGTAATTACATTTGACGCGCACGATGACCGAGTTGCCAATGCGGTTCCTACAAGTGGATTTGAGAGTATCCCTTCTGCATACCAAATAATAAAAGCTCTTTTCAAAACAACACCAGATCTTAATGTTAAAGATGGGAAACTGATGGTGGTCAGCCCTGACGAGGGAGGCATCTCAAGAGCCATGTATTATGCCTCCATGTTAGGAGTTCCTCTTGGTACATTTTATAAACGCAGAGATTATACTAAGGTAATCGATGGCAGAAACCCGATTATGGCTCATGAGTTCCTCGGGGATACGGTTGAAGGCATGGATATCATTGTTGTTGATGATATGATATCTTCAGGTGATTCTATTCTTGATATAGCTCGAGAGTTGAAAGGGCGAAAAGCCAATAGAATTTTCTGTGCTACTACTTTTGGTCTTTTTACAGAAGGTCTTGATCAGTTCAACAAAGCATATGAGCAAGGACTTATTTCTCGCGTATTTGCCTGTAATTTAATATACCGAAGACCCGAGCTGCTTGAAGCTTCCTGGTTTGTTGATGTTGACGCATCTAAATTTGTGGCTCTCTTGATTGACGCTATTAATCACGATGCATCACTTTCTACTTTGATGGATCCAACGGTAAAAATTCGTAGTCTTCTTGAAAAAATCAACAAATAATTGTTTTTGAATTGTATTTTAATTCGTATGAATTTTGTATAGGCATAAAGAAAAACCGAAAGAAAGGTAAAGAACATGCAGGAATTATTCAGTGAATTGTTTAACGGTGTTGCCTTTTTGGGCACCGCTGCAGGCATCAGAGCACTTGTTATGTTTGCCATCAGTGCTGTATTGATTTATCTGGCAATTGCCAAGGACTACGAACCGGCACTTCTGCTGCCCATAGGTTTTGGTGCGATACTTGCCAATCTGCCCCCAGCAATTGAGGGAATGTCTGCCGTAATCGGAGTTGAAGGCGAACCAGGTTTTCTCAAAGTCCTCTTCGATGCCGGTATCGCGACTGAGCTCTTCCCTATCCTGATATTCATAGCGGTCGGCGCCATGATTGACTTTACTCCTCTCTTCAAAAATCCATTTATGATCTTTTTTGGAGCGGCTGCCCAATTTGGTATATTCGCAACATTTATTCTAACTTTGATTTTGTTGCCTTATCTTGGCATCACAGGTCAAGACGCGATGCATCTCGCTTCAGCAGTTGGTATCATTGGTGCGGCAGACGGCCCGACTACACTTTATGTTGCCAACCACTTCAACCTAAAAGAATATATGGGTCCAATATCGGTTGCTGCATATTCTTATATGTCATTGGTACCAATCATTCAACCACCGGTCATCAGGGCTCTGACAACAAAAAATGAACGACTGATTCGAATGGACTACCATGAAGAAGCTGTACCTCGCATAGTTAAAATAATTTTCCCTATAGTAATTACAATTATTGCCGGGATCATTGTTCCCATGAGCGCGCCGCTGGTTGGCTCACTCATGTTTGGTAATCTTATTCGTGAATGTGGTGTTTTGGAAAAACTTTCACAGGCGGCTCAAAATGAGCTTTCAAGTCTTGTTACTATACTGCTTGGTCTGACAATCGGCTCAACAATGGTAGCTGATAAATTTCTTCGCTGGGAAACCGCAGGCATCATGCTGCTTGGTCTCTTCGCTTTTGTCTTCGATACAGCCGGAGGTGTTTTGTTCGCTAAATTCCTCAACCTGTTCCTTAAGCGCAAAGTAAATCCAATGATAGGTGCTGCAGGTATATCTGCTTTTCCCATGTCCGCAAGAGTTGTTCAGCGTATGGCAAAAGAAGAAGACCCAAGTAATTTTATACTCATGCAGGCTATCAGCGCCAATGTAGCAGGACAGCTTGGTTCTATTGTTGCCGGTGGATTAATAATTATGCTGGTAACAATGATTGCCGGACGCTGATAATGTCGGCAATCATATGATTCAGGAGGATATTTAAATGTTGGAACAATTGCAAAATTCAGATAATATCACTCAAGGCCTATTCATAGCGGGCGCTGGTTTGATTGGTGTTTTTACAATCCTGATACTTTTCTTCTTTACAATTAAAATCATTGAGAAGCTTGGCAGCAGGAAGAAATAAGAGGTAACATCTTGCTGATTGACATTTTGATGATTTTCATATTGATACTTCTGAACGCTTTTTTTGCGTCTTCTGAAATCGCACTTCTTTCTGTAAACGAGCACAGAATCGAAAAACTTGCGGCCGAAGACAAGCGCGCTCAAATAGTACTTGATCTTATTGCGAAGCCAGGAAATTTTCTGGCCGCGATTCAGATCGGCATTACACTGGCTGGATTCTTGGCCAGTGCTTTTGCGTCTGAGAGTTTTGCCGATATAATTGTAACCGCACTAATTAATGCAGGTGTCAATATTTCGGAATCTGTCTTGAAAACAGCCTCTGTTGTTCTGATTACTCTTCTTCTGTCTTATTTTACCTTGGTACTTGGTGAACTTGCCCCTAAACGTCTGGCAATGAAGAAGGCACAGTCAATAGCTTTATTTGCTGCAAAACCGCTTTTTTATCTGGCAAAACTAACGTCGCCTTTTGTAAAACTACTTACTGCATCTACAAATATTGTTGTTAGAATGCTTGGAATTGATCCGGATGCTGAAGACGATCAGAAACCCGAAGAAGAAATCAGCATGCTTCTTGAAGAAGGTGAAAGCGACGGCAATATAGACAAAACAGAAAAAAATATGATTATCAATATATTTGAATTTGATGATAAACCAGTATCAAGCATCATGACTCCGCGAACAAGCATTGAGGCTCTTGAATTAGACACTAAGATGAAGGAAGTGTTGTCGTTTTTAGCAGAAACAGATTATTCACGTATACCTGTATATGATGATTCATTGGACTGCATATCCGGTATCCTCAATACAAAAGAATTGGTTAAATTAAGTGCCGCAAATAAGCTTCAAGATGTTAAACTGGTAGATCTGCTTAAGCCCGTTCATCACATTCCTGAATTCAAAAAATTAGATGAAGCATTCCTCGAGCTAAAACAACGCAAGTCACATATGGCAATTGTTGTTGATGAATACGGAGGAACTTCAGGCTTGATAACAATGGAAGATCTGATAGAAGAAATAGTAGGAAATATTTATGATGAATACGATGATTACCAAGATAATGAAATAATCCAGCTTGAAGAAAATAGAATATTGGTAAAAGGATCTGTCAATCTTTCGGAAGTTGAGAAGTTAACAAATACCGTTATCCCAGACAAAATTGATAATTATTCAAGTATTGCCGGTTATATTATCGCAAGACTTGGTAGAATTCCTAAACCTGAAGAACGTCCTCAAATTGAAACCGCTGATCTTAGACTTACAATTGATAAAATTATTGGCAAAAGAATCGAAACCGTTCTCATAGAGAGAATAAACAAAAATTAATATCATTCAATCATGCTCTTCACGCAGTAAGTAAAACAGCCAGGATAGAATTATTACAACTATTATTTCCACACCAGTAAGCATGAAGAAAGTATTGAATTCATTTCTTGATAACAGAAGATTTATTAGAATCATGATTATAAACACCACAGCGAAAACTGCGACTCTGCCAAAATATGTTCCCGAAAAAAGCGAATAAACCAAGGAAACAATTGACTCTTCAGCTCGTTGTTTTTTTGCGGGGTGACCACGCTTGGCAGTATTATTAGAATTAGGTTTTCGATTCACACTTCTGTTTCTGTTACCGGCATTTGATGATTGGGAAGTTCTACTTTTCCCATTAGATTTTTTTTTCGTAGCAGTCATGATTCCCTCCACTTCAACAATCATCTGTTATTATAAGTCTAATCGCTTGAAAAATACTACCTGTTATTATTTTTCTGCATGATATAATTTATTCAAGTTTAATATCCTATTTACGATAGACAGAGAGGTTTAGTATATGCCATTTGACGGAATAACAGCAAAAGCACTTGCGATCGAACTCAATCAGCTACTATCCGATGCCAGAATTGATAAGATCTATCAACCGGAAAAGTATGATCTGGTGTTTTTTCTGCGACAGCCTGGCAAACAGTACAAATTGCTCATAAGCGCTAATCCTGCCTCACCGAGAATTCATCTAACCGAACGCTCCAAGCAAAATCCAAATGAACCTCCAATGTTTTGTATGCTCTTACGTAAGCATTTACTTGGTGCAAGACTTATTTCAATTGAAACACCACAATACGAGCGAATTTTCAGTCTTCGATTTTCCGTAGTGAATGAACTTGGCGATACACTCGAAAAGAGATTGTATGTTGAAATAATGGGACGCCACAGCAACATTATACTTGTTAATCAAGACGATAGAATTCACGATTCCATACTTCATGTAGATAATGATATGAGTAGAGTACGTGAAATCATGCCTGCAAGGCCTTATCAGTTGCCCCCTGAACAAAACAAAAAAACTCCACAACAGATTCTTGAATCTATTGCTAACAAGCAATTATGGCTGTTGCCGCAGGCTCTTCCACAATCGATTGACAGAGCTCTACTTGATACATGTCAGGGATTTTCGCCAAGGCTATGTCAGGAAGTTGTTGACCGCGCTGGAATTGATAAACGCACAAGAGCATTGCAACTTACAGAATATCAACTGACAAAACTCAATCAAACGATCAAATTAATACTTGAACAGATAATTGCCGGAAGTTTTGAACCAAGTCTATTCTTTATTGACCCAATTACAAATGTTCCAGCCGATTTTCATGCTCTTCCACTTAGTGGTTTCAGCAAATCAATGAAAACTGGTTCTGTATCCGAAGCAATGGATCGATTCTATGGAATTCGGGATGAACAAAATATACTACATCAGAAACGACAGTATCTGGCAAAAGTCATCACAAATCAATTAGATCATACTAACAAGAAGCTGCAAATTCATTTATCTGACCAGCAAGAGGGTGAAAAACAGGAAACCTATCGGCAGTTCGGAGATATGATTTTAAGCAATATCAATGAAACTGAAAGAGCTTTGAGAGAGGGCCAAGATAAGGTTTCTCTTTTAAACTTTTACGACGCGGATATGCGTGCGGTTGACATTCAATTACAGGTCAATCGAACAGCTGCCTGGAATGCACAAAATTATTTCCGACGTTACAACAAAGCAAAAACCAAATACGAGACTGGAAGCCGACTTGCAGAGCAAGATAGACAGGACATCATCTGGCTTGAATCACTTCAAAAAGCAGTTGATAATGCTGACAGTGTTCAGGATCTAACTGCGATCAAACAGGAAATGAACACATTTGGGCTGTTATCAAAGACACATGATACTGCTTCAAGAAAAAGTATACTTGCAGAAATGAATAATCAGAAACGTCTTGACACAATTAATAGATTAAATCCTGGCAAGCCAGGAAAGTCACAAATTTTCGGTAGCAACTCTAACCGCAATAATAAGAAACGCAATAATAAAAAATCGACAAAAACAGGCCGACAGGAGTCTCTACCTCCAAGACGCTGGTTAAGTTCTGACAAAATAGAAATCTTAGCGGGAAGAAATAACATCCAAAATGATCAGCTTACACTTAAAACTGCAAACAAAAATGATATTTGGCTGCATGTGCAGAAAATGCCTGGTACACACGTAATTATTAGAACAGCAGGTAATGAACTGCCTGACTCTACGCTTCTTGAAGCTGCAGGGATAGCCGCCTGGTTTTCAAAAGCAGGTAAATCAGGTGCAGGCGCACTTAAACTACCTGTCGATTATTGTCCTGTCAGTCATGTACGCAAGCCCAATGGAGCAAGACCGGGTATGGTTATTTATGACCAGTATAATACTATTATTGTTGAGCCTTTAAACCCTCAAGATCTCGAAAAATTTTTTCGCGAAATTTAGAGTTTTCAAGAGAAATATTACATCCACAGTATTTCTGTCTGTATAAGCCATCTTCCCTGGCCATATTTTGGCCTGTGCGATAGCCAGGGCGGAAATCTACAGGCATATATTCAATATTGTATTTATTTGCCAGCTCTTGACCAATTTTTGTAATAAGCTCAAAATCCTGATAAGGACTAACCTGAAGTGTAGATAAAAACGAATCCATACCTTCTCTTGCAGCAATAGCTGCAGCTTGCCCAAGTCTTGTTTCGTAACACATTCTACATCTATCTAACTTACCGTTACGTTCCCAATCAAGCCAGGTTTCAGGATCGCTGCCACCATCAACTATTAACTTCAAACCATATTTATCAGTCAACTTCTTAAGCTGCTCAAGCCGTCTTGTCCACTCCTCAACCGGATGAATATTTGGGTTAAAAAAATAGACCGTAATTTCTAAATCCTGTTTCATTAGTTCTTGCAACGGATATTCCGCACACGGTCCACAACATGCATGTAATAAAACTTTTTTCATGAATACTTCCTCAAACTTCTCTGCAATAATTCCAATCAATCAATATCAAGACCAATCTGTTTATTATTCATGTTGTCATTCTCAGGCAAGACAACTCCATTGCTGCCTCCATTCAAAGCACGTCCCAAACCTTTTAATCTTACTTCATAGTTTTCCGGGCACTCAATACCCAGATGATTCCAGCCAAGTCTTGTTAACACTCTTCCTCTTGGAGTTTTGGCAAGATATCCAATTTGCATAAGAAAAGGTTCGTACACATCCTCTATGGTAATCGCGTCCTCGCCGGTACAGGCAGCAAGCGTATCCAGACCAACAGGACCGCCGCCAAACATATCAATCATATTTTGCATCAGTCTTCTATCTGTAGCGTCAAGCCCACGTTCATCAATATCAAGAGCCGCAAGTCCCATACGTGCGATTTCTCCATTGATCACACCTGTTCCTCTAACTTGAGCGAAATCACGCATACGTTTAAGCAGTCTGATAGCAATTCTGGGGGTGCCTCTGCATCTTGTTGAAATAATATCCAAACCTTCAGTATCAATTGCTGTATCAAGAATTTGCGCGTCACGTTTCAATATCTGGCTGATCTCCTCTGGATTGTACAATTCGAGTCTATTAATCATACCAAATCTGTCACGTAATGGAGCTGTTAACAACCCTGCTCTGGTAGTAGCACCAATCAATGTAAAATGTGGTAAATCGAGTCTTATAGAACGAGCACTCGGTCCTTTACCTATCATAATATCGAGCGCGTAGTCCTCCATTGCTGGATATAATATTTCTTCAACCGACCTATTCAAACGATGTATCTCATCAATAAATAAAACATCTCTTTCCGTCAGGTTTGTCAACAATGCTGCCAAATCTCCAGGCTTCTCAATCGCAGGTCCTGTTGTAATTCTTAAATTAACCCCAAGTTCATTAGCTATTATGCCAGCCAGAGTTGTCTTGCCAAGCCCAGGGGGGCCATACAATAAAACATGATCAAGAGCTTCCCCACGCTGACTAGCAGCTTCAATGAATATCTGCAGATTATTTTTCACCTTGTTCTGACCAAAATAATCGGCCCATTTAACCGGTCTGAGGCTTGCTTCATCTCGATCCTCAATTTGCTTTTCTCTGCCCAGCAGACGTTCATTCTGCTCTTCATCAAAATAATCAAACAAAACTACAAATCCTCCATTATCTGGTTTTCAACACCAGATCAACAATTTGCTAAATTAAATCTGTTTAACAAGCTGCTTAAGTGACAGCCTGATTAAATCTTCGAGTGAAATATCATTATTATTTACAACACGAATAGCGCTCATGGCCTCATTACTGCTGTAACCCAGAACCATAAGAGCACTGACAGCTTCCATTGTTACACTTCCTGACGCTTCTGAAGTGAAGACATCCACGCCACCGGCATTTGTATCATCTCCAGCCAAATCTCTCCCTTTTAACTTATCTTTCAATTCAAGAATCATGCGTTCAGCACCCTTTTTGCCTATTCCTTTTACCGAAGTCAAAGCTCTGGTATCACCGCTTACTACCGCAACAGCGAATTGACCGGGATTCAAACTTCCCGTTATATTGCAGGCAACCTTGGGTCCTATTCCGCTAACAGTCAATAGAAGCTCAAACATCGATAGTTCTTCCTGAGTCGGGAAACCGTACAAAGATATTTGATCTTCCCTGACATAATAATAGGTATAGGCCTTTGCAGTCTCTCCGATTGCAGGGAAACTGCTCATTAGACCGCTTGATGACATAACTTTATATCCTATGCCGTTGTTCTCAAGTATAAGATACTCTGGCGCTTTGTGTACAATTTCACCTTTTATATATGCATACATTTATTGATATCCTCCTATAGCCAGGGAAGTGCTTCTGTTGCCGGAATGCGCGTGACAAATAGCAACCGCGAGTGCATCGGCAGCATCATCTGGTTTAGGAATTTTTTCAAGGTTTAGCAGAACTTTTACCATTTGTTGCACTTGATTTTTTTGAGCTCTACCATAACCTGTTACAGCCAGTTTTATCTGCATTGGAGTATATTCATAGACATCTGTGCCAGCCTTGGCACCAGAGAGAACTGCAACACCTCTTGCCTGCGCAGTTCCAATCGCTGTTGTTGTATTTCTACTGAAGAACAGCTCTTCGACAGCGGTGACATCAGGATTATAATGCTTAATCAAATCGTCAAGGTTTCTGCTTATCTCAAGCAATCTTCTGGGGAAATGCATACCCGCAGGTGTTGATATAACACCATAATCCAATACTTGAAAATGGTTCTTCTGATATTTCACTATGCCGTAGCCTGTTATAGCATAACCTGGGTCAATTCCGAGGATTATCACAAAAAAATACCTCTCTATAATTCTCAATAATAAATGTTCTCTCTATGAAGGTTATAAGAAATGGCAAACAGTATCCCGCAAGCTGCAGGTCAACTGCAATCTGCGTAAAATCATAAGAATTCTGACAGAACTGTCAATATGCCGACTAACCGGATTACGCCAGCTTCGTGAAAGTGGTAACTCAAGTCCGTCTCTGCCATAACTACCCAGATCCCATAAACCTTCATTATTTTCTTGTTCCCACAACCAATCACGAGCATCTTCAAGATAACTCACAGCCGCAGGATACCAAGAAAGAAGCTCAACAGCATTAATGTACCTCATACTCTCTTCAGAAGGAAAACTCAGAGGCAGGTGCTGCAGCGAACGATTATTCACAAGATAAATTCCACGTCTATGTTTGAATAAATGTTCTATCCACAATTGTTGTAATTCAAAATCCAATTGATCCCGTAACAAAATTAAAGGATAGAGAGAAAAGCATATCTGACAATCCGTAGTCAAACGATGTCGTAGAATATCTTCGCTTGCTTCAAGTAAAATAGCCTCATCAAAAAAACCGGTCGCAAAAGCAGCATTCATTATCTGTACAATTTTCTTAATATAATCTTTTACATAAGGATGTTCAGGTCTTATCTGACTCAATCTTGTTACAATAACCAAGCGCATGGCCTCATCATGCTGCAAAGAAGAATCCAACTGATCCGGCCATTGCAGTCTACCATCCAGCAGTTTCTCCATATACGCAACCGACCTCTGAAAAACCTCAGCTTCATGATCAACCTCAAGAGCATTCAGACGAATTAATGCTGTTTCTGTAGTTCTTGCCGGATTCTTAACATTTTTATTTCTGGTAAAAAAACGTTTGCCCCAGGAACCAATAGCTGATTGTTGTCGCAATAATATTTGAACCTGTTCAGCTTCATAAATCATTTGACGCATCTGCTCTAATTCCCCAGAATTACTATCATAACCAACAAGATGTTTTTTTATTTTATATGCCGGAACTACTTCAGGCATCATATCCAGCAATCTACCGGCAATAGTTTCAATATGATCGGCCATCTTCCCACCTCCCGCCAGCGTCAGCAAACGCAAATTGTTTTTATATATTATACATGAAAACACGAACAAATGTCTTGTATATGGAAGAGTCTTTTTGTACAGGTCTCACTATGTTACAGGTGTTTCATGTTTGGCAGTACAGGTAAAAGCGAACATGTTTTCAACAGTTATCCGATATGTTAATATATCAGAGACAACTTGATAATTTTGACAAGTTGTCTCACTTCACAATAGATATGGAGGTCACATATATGCTATCGGCAGAAAGAGAATTACGTCTGCAAAATGATATTCATGATTATCTCGAAGTAAGAGATTCAATAAAAACAGGTCTTGAAAGACAAGAAGAAATAGCAAAGAACAGAGATAGAATACTTGCTTTTTTCGGTGCTGATCTTAAAGACTGGTACGATTATCGCTGGCAATTGAAGCATCGAATTACCGACGCTGAAACACTGAGCAAACTTATGCCGCTCTCAAAAAAGCAAGCCGCTGAAATTGATGAAGTTGGTTTGAAATATCGCTATGCCATTTCGCCCTACTATTTATCACTCATCGATTCCAACAATCCTGAATGTCCTGTAGCCAGGCAGTCAATCCCTATGATAGATGAACTTGATTCCGCAGGTGAAACTGATCCTATGGATGAAGAAAATTCCAGTCCGGTACCAGGAGTAACCAGAAGATACCCCGACAGGCTCATTATTAAGGTTACTAATCAATGTGGTATGTATTGCCGCTTCTGCCAGAGGCGAAGACTTATTGGCGAACAAGATGTTCATTCCAACAGCGAGAAAATAAAAAAAGCAATTGAATATGTTAGAGATCACGAAGAAATTAGAGATGTTCTTATAACTGGTGGCGACGCTTTTATGTTAAGCGATCAAGCAATTGATAACTTACTCGCCGATCTGAGATCTATCAAGCATGTTGAAATTATCAGATTTGGCACAAGAACACCGGTTACTTTGCCACAAAGAATAACACCTGAACTCGTCAGCATTCTTAAGAAGTATCACCCAGTTTATGTAAACACACACTTCAATAGTCCGGCCGAAATATCAGATGAATCGAAGGCGGCTTGTGAGAGACTTGCTGACGCCGGCATTCCTCTTGGAAACCAGATGGTGCTTCTAAACGGAGTCAATAACAAACCCCATATAGTCAAAAAACTGAATCAGAGTTTACTCTCAATAAGAGTTAAACCATATTATATCTTCCACCCCAAAGCGATCCGCGGAACTTCACATTTCTGGTGTAGCATTGAAGAAGGACTTGATGTTATGGAATCATTAAGAGGTTATACCTCTGGCATGGCCATTCCAACATATATAGTAAATGGCACCGGTGGTCTTGGTAAAACACCGTTACTGCCAAATTACTTGCTTTATATAGGTAGAGATAAAGCTGTTTTTCGTAATTGGGAAGGACAGATTTTTGAGATAGAAAACAGAAATCGTAGCAAACAGCCTTGATTACTATGACCAAGTGCCTCTTGAGAGCATATTCTCCAGCTCTTGAGCTGGCACTGGTCTTGAATACAAATATCCTTGACCAAAATCACAGCCAAGACCTCTTAGTATTTCGGCTTGAATACCATATTCGATACCTTCAGCGATTACTTGCATACCCAAACCGTGAGCAAGCTCAATTAGCGTTTTGACAATTATTTGGTTATGTTCGTTAACATTGATATTATGGATAAAAGACATATCTATTTTTAACAAATCAACCGGAAGTCTGCTTAAGTAATTAAGCGAAGCATATCCACTGCCAAAATCGTCAAGCGCAAAGGATATATTGTTCATTCTAATTTCATTTATTATCCTTATCGCGTTCTCAGCGTTTTCAAGCATCACAGTTTCAGTAAGTTCAATTTCAAGCTTACCCGTGTCCGAACCTTCTCCCTCGATAATTGGTTTAATAACTTCAAGCAAATTATTATGCTTGAATCTTCTTCCGGAAATATTTACAGATATTATTCCTGGACATATCCCCTGCTCAATCCACCTTCTTCTCTGTGCTGCAACTTGTCGCAACACTTGATTACCCATAGGTATAATCAATCCTGACTCTTCAGCGGCTTCAATAAAATCACCTGGAAAAACCAGACCACGTTCTGGATGGTTCCAGCGAACAAGTGCCTCGACTCCTCTAATCTGACCATCAGACAATCTAATCTGCGGCTGATAATAAACAGTAAACTCTTCGTTTTCGACTGCACGACGCAATTGTGCAAGAGTGTCTGCATGTTTGACTGCTTGTTCACGAATATTATCAGAATATAGATAAAATTCATCCTTCCCGCGGCTCTTAGCAAACATCATTGCAAGTTCAGCATTCTGAATGAGCTCTTCAACAGTATTACCATGTTCAGGCCATATTGAAGCACCAAAACTTATTGATATATAAATATTATCACCTGCCACAGGCCACGATTTTGTCAATTTAGATCGCAGGCGTTCAACACATGCTGTAAGAGACTCATAGCTGTCAACAGGATCAATTAGTAAAGCAAACTCATCAGCACCAATTCTTATAGCCAAATCGGCTTCACGCAAATTGCTGTGAATCGTATCAGCTATCAGTTTTATAATTAAATTACCGGTTTCATAACCATGCCGGTCATTAATATATCTAAAATCATCTATATCAAGATATACCAGGCCAAGTTTTTGGCTATGCTGACGTTTTGTGAATTCACGCTCCAAATAATTTCTGTTAGGCAAATGAGTTAACATGTCATAATACATCTGCTGTTCACGCAGCTTATCCGCCTGTGTAGCTCTCTGTCTGCTCTCTTCAAGAATCCTCTGTTGTTCAGCATTATTTTTCTGTTGCAGTTCAAGTCTGTCAAGAGCCGATGACCAAAGACTCTGTCGTTTTCTAAGCATTGCCCAGAATGCCAGACAACTTACAATCATGAAAAACCAACCTTTGAGCATACTTACAGTATTTAACATCTGTTTGTCATTAAACAACGCGTACAAAGCAGCATCACTGAAACCAATCCAAATAGAACCAGCTATCAGATAAATCATCAAATACCTGATAGTCAAGCGCCAGGACAGTTGAAAAAACAATCTGTCATCTGATATAGAATTTTTCCTCTCAGATTCAGTTACATTTTCTGACACGTTACACCTCACAATTGGAGTCTGTATCCCTGACTTTATTATAACATGATATATCTAATCTGGTTAATTCGAAATATCACGTGTATAATATCATAAGTACAGCACAAAATATCAATAGACAAGCGTTGTATATCAATTTGACTCGGAGGGTTGATATGAGAATTTTGATAGCAGATGATCAGACATTATTTCGTGAAATGCTTAAAACTCTACTGGGGCAGGAGCAGGATCTTGAAATCGTCGCAGCTGTCAGCAATGGCAAAGAAGCTTTAGAGGCATGCACCGCTCAAGCAATTGATATAGCGCTTCTTGATATAAGAATGCCGGAAGTAGATGGTATAAATACTGCTCAAAAACTACTTACGCTTTCGCCTGCGACAAGAGTAATCCTTTTGACGGCTTTTGAAGAGCAGGAAATGATCGCCGGAGCCGTCGCGGAAAATATTTATGGTTTTTTACTCAAAGATATAAAAAGTGATCTTCTTGTGCAAGCCGTTTATATGGTTTCACAAGGAATGTACGTCGCTGAGAAATCAGT
>JAQVJP010000045.1:14745-19665 GCA_028695145.1 Eubacteriales bacterium | reverse complement strand
ATAGCTCCTGCATAGCACTAAGTGACTCTTCAACTGAATTCAGAGATACCTTGTAATCCGTAATAGATTCTCGCATATCATCACGTTTTTGTTGTTCAGCTTTATTATCGCTCTCGCGTTCACTTATCGCCAATCGAAGCTTCTCTATTTCAAATTGCTGGGTTTCAATTTCCTGCTCAATTGTTTTTTGCTGTGTTTTTGATTCTGAACTCTGTTCTCTAAGCTGCTGGGCTTCTTGTTCCATCACCGTGATTCGTCCTTGAAGTCTCTCAAACTCTTCAATGACTGAAGCTATTTGAGCTTCATCTCGCACCTTTTGATGACTTAAGTCAGTAGCTTGCTGAGAGATTTCTTGCGATCTTCGACCGGCATTATGTAGTTTATGTTCCGCAGTCTCAAGATTTTTCTGCTCATTATCGATTTCAATCTGCAGATTTTGAATTGTGCTGCTAAGCTCATTAATATCCCGACTGCGACCGAGAAGGCCACTGCTGTTATGTCTTTGATACCCACCGGTCATGGACCCTCCTGGATTCATGACATCACCTTCAAGAGTTACAAGACGAACAGAAAAATTAACAGCACGGGCCATTTGTCTTGCGTTATCAATATTATCGACAAAAACAACTCTGCCAAGCTGTGAAGAAATAATCTCCTTGATCTCTGCATTTCCATCAACAATATCGCTGCCTACACCAAGATAGCCAGGTAATTTTTCTAACTGGTTTTCTAATTGCCGCTCCAATCTTCTGCCGCGAATCTGATTAATTGGCAAAAATGTTGCTCTGCCGGCACGATTTTGTTTTAACCATGATATCAATCTTGAAGCAGTTCTATCATTATCTGTAACTATGTTTTGCACAGATGCGCCAAGAGCTGTTTCCGCAGCCAATTCAAACTTCTCATCAACAGTTATTAATTCGCCAAGCGTTCCTCTAACGCCCAATGACAAATTAGGATCAGTCTCAGCTAATCTCATAATATTCTTTACTGACTCATGATAACCCTCGTGACTCTTCTCCATATTTTCAAGAGTCTTGAGCTTGTATTCAGCATTTCTATGCTGTTGTTTCTTCTGCTCTAATACCTTGCTAAGCTCAGCACAAATCAACCGTTGCTGTTCAACTTCATGTTCAGCAGATTTCAATTCGTTTTTGGTATATTCAAACTTATTATTAAGATCAACAAATTTTTCTTTTAGATCTTCTATCTGAAACTGCAGACGATTTCGATCACTACTTAACCCACCCGACTCCAACTCAATTGATCTTATTCTTTGAGATATTAAGTCATACTGAGTTTTTTGTTGACCGAGCTCAGTTCTGTGTTCATAAACAGCTTCAAGTCTGCGGTCAAGTTGATTTTTCCATTCAACAAGCTCGTTTTCCTGCTTGCTAAGAGTTTGTAAGAGCTCTTGCATGTCATTTTGCGCTTGGATTAAACGTTCACTATATATTTTTTTCTGTTTCTGTAACGATTCAAGTTTCTTTTGCCGACCACTTATGTCATTTGCAAGAACATCAAGTGCGGTTTTTGACTCGGCTATGATATTTGAACCCTCGGTAATCCTATCGCGAAGCTGAGCTATTTTTTCTGATGATAAAGCACTCTCTCCGGACAGTTCATTTGCACGAAGATTTGACTGGTTTATTTTTTCGCGTTGCTGTTCGATTGCCTCATCAAGGGCATGTATATCATCAGAAGCCTGCTTATTTTCTTCGCGCATAGCAGCAAGAATATCCTGCTGTTTTAATAGATCCTTTTCAAGACTATTTTTTTCTATCTGGGCATCATGTTGCCTATTGGTTAGCTGATCAGCTTGGTCAAGCATATAAGCTAATTCAATTTCTTTAAGTTCATCTTTTAGATTAATATACTTCTCAGCAGCAGCAGCTTGTTCAGCAAGGGGATCCATCTGCTCAGATAGCTCTTGAATTATGTCATTAATTCTCAGAAGATTCTGATCTGTGTTCTGCAGCTTCTTCTCAGCCTCTTCTTTTCTGGTTTTAAATTTAACAATACCGGAGGCTTCTTCGAATATTTTTCGTCTATCTTCTGATCTATGACTGAGAATATCGTCTACTTTTCCCTGACCAACTATTGAATAGCCATCTCTACCAAGGCCAGTATCCATAAACAGACTCACTATGTCTTTCAATCGACAGTGAGTTTTATTAAGCAGGTACTCACTCTCGCCTGATCTGTAAAGTCTGCGTGTAACTTGAATCTCTGAATACTCATAAGGCAGTTTCTGATCCGTATTATCTATTGTCATGGTTACTTCAGCAAAACTCATTGCTTTGCGAGACTGCGTGCCTGTGAAGATAATATCTTCCATTCTGGCACCGCGCAGAGTTTTAACGCTCTGTTCACCAAGAACCCAGCGGATAGCATCTGTTACATTTGACTTGCCACTGCCGTTAGGTCCGACAATTGCTGTAACACCTGGATGAAACTCTATTAACGTACGCTCAGGGAATGACTTGAACCCCTGAATTTCCAAAGATTTTAAATGCATATATTATCAATTATACCTTCCCATCTTCAGAATTATCTACTTGTTGGCAGCCCGAACGAGTGCAGTCAAGATTCTGTAAGGCTGCTCTGGCAGCCTGCTGTTCAGCTTCTTTCTTACTACTGCCTTGGCCTTGAGCAATTTCATTTTCATCAACAATTACAGCAGCGGTAAAAGTTCTATCGTGGACTGGTCCTTCTTCGTTTATTATTTCAAATCTCATTGTACTGTTTCCGCGAGTTGACTGAACCAGTTCAAGCAGCTTGCTTTTATAATCATAAACCATTTTTCCTTTAAGTGCCTGTTCAAGAGGTTCTCCAAGAAGTCTTGTAATGATACGGCTTGCTTGTTCAAAACCACCATCAATAAAAACAGCTCCAAACAGCGCTTCCATAGCGTTTGATAAATTTGATGGTTTATCACGCCCGCCAGTTGCCTCTTCACCTCTGCCGAGCATCAAATAATCACCCAGACGAATCACTCTTGCCACATCAGCAAGTGTATTTTCGCAAACAACAAGCGCTCTTGTTTTGGTCATATAGCCCTCTGCAAAACCTTCTGTATTTCTAAACAGTATTTCACTGATAACGAGATCGAGAACAGCATCGCCAAGAAACTCTAATCTCTCATTATCAGTCAAACCCTGATTTCGATGTTCATAAGCATATGTCGAGTGCGTCAGAGCTTCATTAAGCAGCTTGATATCGCTAAATTTGTAATCAACACCTCTACAGAAGCTGTTTAACTGATTTGTTCTATCAGGATCAATCGCATTATAAATCATATTAAATATCCCCCATTAAACCCGTAAACTTCTAAAACTTGCTCTTATATAAGTATGACCGGATAACTTAACTAATTATCCGGTCTTAACAATAACACTATAAGATTATATCAGATTTACCAGAAATCAAACATTAGCTTTGATAAATCTTACTGCGTCTCCAACAGTTTTGATTCTCTCTGCCTCTTCATCAGGAATAGAAATATCAAACTCCTGCTCCATGGCCATTACGAGTTCAACGATGTCGAGTGAATCCGCATTGAGATCATCAATAAAATTTGCTTCCATTGTTACAGCATCAGCATCTACACCGAGCTGTTCTACCAGAATATTCTGGACATTTTCAAAAATGCTATCTGTTGACATTAAGAGTACCTCCTGCATTGTGGGAAATTGCTTATTTTTATCTTCATAGAAGACATATCATAGTTTTATTTGATTATCAAGGAATTGTCAAGTGACATATTATCACGAATTCTAAATGTTCAAAAATAATTTATATCAATCTAATAAATTATTATTGATCAACTCTTCAAAAAAGATAAATTCTTCCTTAAATAATCATAACCTGAAACAAGTGTCATGACTACAGCAATTAATACTGCTATATTACCTACCCAGATCACAGCTGAAGCCGCTGCACCTGATAAACTAAGAATTTTTATTAAAATCGGCTCAATCATCAGCCAGATTATCGCTATCATCTGCGTTACAGTCTTAGCCTTACCTACATTACTTGCCGCTATCACCACTCCATGGTCTGAAGCAAGCAGGCGTATACCAGTAACCATAAATTCTCTCATAATGATTATAATAGTCACAATGGCATGAACTCTACCGGTTTGTACAAGCGCAATTAAAATAGAAATTACAAGCATTTTATCGGCAATTGGGTCAAGAAACTTGCCAAGATTAGTAACAATATTTCTGCTGCGGGCTATTTTACCATCAAGCATATCAGTTAACGAAGCTAATGAAAACAGAATTACAGCAACAAGCATGCCCCAATCAGCGATAAATTGATTCCAACCGGAAAACAGCTCAGTTGCAAAAGGAACAGGCAACATAAATAGAAGAACAAAAGGAATCATAATCATTCTAAGGATAGTCAGTTTGTTCGGAAGATTCATTATACAGTCACTCCAGTCAAATCATATTCACCGGCATCAACAATTTTTACATCGCAGATCCGGCCTATGGTCATATCTTCACGATCTGCCGCAACCAGAATAACAGGATCAACTTCTGGCGCTTCACCATAGCTGCGGCCTATGTAGAATATACCATCTTCATGGATGGTTTCAAGTGTTACCGGAATTATTGTACCAATTCTTTTTCGATTTTGTTCAAGTGATATTGACTGTTGTAGTTTCATGACCTTATCAAGACGTGTTGCAGCAACATCGGAACGAACTTTTGGTTTGTAATCATAGGCAGGTGTTCCTTCTTCCGGAGAGAATATAAAACAGCCAAGTCTATCAAACTTAAACTCTTCGAGCGCGGCCAGCAAAATATTGAAGTCTTCTGACTTCTCTCCGGGAAAACCGACCATTACCGTACTACGTAAAATAATATCAGGCATCGCGCTTCTAAGCTTCGTAATAACCTGTCTGATGCTGTC
>JAQVJP010000045.1:0-14645 GCA_028695145.1 Eubacteriales bacterium | reverse complement strand
TCTGCATAGCGCTGTGATAAGCATCCTGTAACAATTAGATAATCAGAATTACCATTTGGCTTCTTATAATCTGACATCGCCAGTATAGACTCAATTGCCTCAGTTTTTGCGGATTCGATAAAACCGCAGGTATTCACTACTATTACATCTGCATCCTGTGGAGTCGAAACTATCACGTGATGGTCAAGTTTAAGAATGGCACTCATGCACTCAGCATCAACCAGGTTTTTAGAACAACCAAGCGCAAGCAGATACACCTTCCTGTTTTCATCTGTACCTTGTTTGAAACTCATTAATAATAATTATTCCTTCCTGCACAATTATCAGCTATACACCGAATGAAAACAGTCTGCTGATTACAGCAGACTGCGTTATCAATAACTCTGATGATTATTATCGTTATTCTGTTTACTGTCAAGATATTTATCAACCATACGAGCCGCAAATGATGTGTTGTAACCTCTACTAAGAAGAAATCTAATCATTTTTATTCTTTCAGGTTCATCAACATTATCATATTTGCCGCGAAGAGCATAAATAGCTGTTAAAAAATCTTCTTCCACCTCAAACATGATACAATTAGCAGCATCTGCGGGTACTCCACCTTCTTCAAGATACAGTCGCATAGCACTCTTGGAAACAGCCCTTCTGCCACTTCTGCGTCTGACTATCGTTCTGGCAACTGCCAGATCATCTATATAGCCTCTTCTCTCGAGCTCGCACATTGCTTCGTTAATTATGTCCTGATCGCACCCTTTAAGCTTCAGATGATCTTTGATACGACCACTGGATTTTTTGCTGATTCCAAGATATTTTATTGCGATACTGCAAACACTATCAAGTTTACGTTGATATTCCATCTCTTCAATTGTTTTCTGACTGATCAGATCAGAGTTCAAGTCCGAGAATGTCTTCATCATCTGCCTCACTTAAATCGTTGTCAAGTATACCCTCATCATCTGCTGCTGGTGCGTTTTTAATTTCGCTGAAAACAATAGCTCTAATTTTATCGTCAATTTCTTTAAATACTTCAGGATTTTCTTTGAGATACAATCTGGCATTATCACGACCCTGGCCAATTTTCTGCCCATTGTACGAGAACCAGGCACCACTCTTATCAACAACATCGAATTTAACACCAAGGTCAATAACGCTGCCTTCTTTTGAAATACCTTCTCCATATATAATATCAAACTCTGCCTCTTTAAATGGAGGAGCCACTTTATTCTTGACAACTTTTACTCGTGTTTTTGAACCAACTACATCGGTTCCGTTGCGAAGAGTCTCAATTCTACGTACATCCATACGAACAGAGGAATAGAACTTAAGAGCTCTACCACCGGGTGTTGTCTCAGGATTGCCAAACATAATGCCAACTTTCTCACGTAGCTGATTGATAAAAACAGCAACAGTGCTTGACTTACTTATCACACCAGCCAGTTTGCGTAATGCCTGTGACATTAAACGAGCCTGAAGACCTACATGGGAATCACCCATCTCTCCGTCAATTTCAGCCTTGGGCACAAGAGCAGCAACGGAGTCAACGACAATAACATCAACCGCACCACTACGAACAAGCGCTTCTGTGATTTCAAGAGCCTGCTCACCTGTATCTGGTTGAGAAACAATTAAGTTATCAATATCAACACCAAGCTTGCCGGCATAAACAGGATCAAGAGCATGCTCAGCATCAATAAAAGCCGCAGTTCCACCTGCTTTTTGCGCTTCGGCAATAATATGCAATGCTACAGTTGTTTTACCTGAAGACTCTGGTCCATATATTTCAACCACTCGTCCACGTGGTACGCCACCAACACCTAACGCGAGATCAAGGGACAACGCTCCTGTAGGGATAGCTTCTATTTGTGTAGCCGCTCGCTCACCAAGTTTCATAACGGCGCCCTTACCAAACTGTTTCTCTATCTGTCCAAGCGCAGCGTCGAGTGCTCTTGATCTGTCCGCTGCAGCCTTCTGACTTACTTCCTGAGCTGACTTACCAGCTGTTTTTCCTGCTCTGGCCATAAATACCTCCGCTTATTAAATAGAACAATCGTTCGTTTGTGATCATTATAAATTTATCATCAACATAAGTCAATCAGCTTGAGCGAAATCATATCTCAGCTAAGATTACAAAAAATGTCAAAATCATACAAAACTCGACAAACACTTAACAAATCAAAATAATATCGTGATTCGGGATTAAGATAGATAATTAAATCGATACAAATTTCCCTTTTATCTTATCAAATTTTGCCTGAATCTGTTCGGTTTCGGGAATTCTTAAAACACTTGCTGATAAATAAAATACTAAGAAACCAACGCCTGCTCTAATCGCCAGCCAGGCAAGCTGTATAAACTTACTTTGTGGATTAATCGGCAGCAGCTGCATTGCTAACAAAGTTATCATCATCGCACCTGCACAGATTGTTAGCTGAATCATATATGGCCACATTCGTTTTGGGGCGGCCTGTTTAAGTTGAATCTTATAAATGAAATACAATACAAATGAACTGATGATGCTCGTAAGCGTATAGGCCAGAGACAAACCACTTATTCCCATGCCAAAAACCCTTGTCAACAAATGACAGAACAACGGGTTAAGCGCGAGTGTAATTAAACCGTTAAGCAGCGCGATCTTAGTCATCTTCCTGGCATAAAAGGCCTGGTTGGTTATGAACACAATTGTTTGCGCGACCATTGCCAGACAATACCAACTAAGAACACTGGCAGTTGCAAGTACACTCTCTTCAGGATAACTTGGCCCCCATTGGAATATCGCTCTTACCACATCAACCTGGAGCATCAGAAAAATCGCTGCAGAAGGAACAGTCAAAAAGAGTGCTTTTCGCAGACTTCCTTGATACAATCTGCGGCAGGCTGTGTAATCACGAGCCGCATATAATCTGGCCAGAGAAGGCAGCATGACGTTGCCGATCGCAATTACAAAAACACCATAAGGCAGCTGCCATGTAGTTGAGGCTTGTCTTAAAGATGTTGGTGCTCCGGCAAACTGATCAGCATAACTGGTCAGAATTATTGTATTAAGCTGGACAATAGAACCAGAAATAAGAGTTGGCACCGCCAAGCGCAACAACCGTAAAAAACCACTATCCTTAAAATCAAATGATAAAATATAATTTTTGAATTCTTTACGGGCAAGAAAAAGCTGCATAACAAAATAGACAGCCGCTGCACCCATTACACCTGCAGCGACACGCACAGCTCCTTGAGCGGAATTGCTTCCCAGAATTACCATAGCCAGAACAACACAAGTATTATAGATCGAAGGGCCAAATGATGTTGAGGAAAACTTGCGATAAGCATTCAAAACACCTATACACAGTGCTGCCATCATCATAAAAAATACTTGTGGGAAAAGCGCTCGTGTAACTCTTACTGCCAGTTGAGTGGTTTCTTGATCAAGACGCTGAGTATAGGCGCCAATCAGCATTGGTGCCAGAAACTCACCAATTATCACAGCTATCAGCATTACGACCGCTGCGAAATTGATAAATATACTTACACTGCGCCAGCCGGAACTCTCCTGTTTATTCTCAAGTGACGAGGCGAGAGCTGGCGTAATAGCAGCCTGAATGGCTCCGCCAACAAGCAGCTGATAGAAGAGATCTGGAATCTGAAAACCTATCAGATAGGCATCGGACACTACACCATAGCCAAGGATTGGCGCGATCAAAATTTCACGCAATTGTCCTGATAATTTCGACAGAAGCAGTCCTATCATCATAATGATGGTGGCCGTTGTCATGCTCTGTTTGTTTTTAGGCAGCAAACTGCCTTGATGATTTGCGGGAATTCTTCTGGGCGCTTCATGTACAGGAGTTTGTTCAATAATTCTCCTCTCCTGGTCTGTTAATTTGTTTCTGTTGCGCCCCGGCCACTTCACAGCAACTGTCTCCTGACAAGATCAAGTGCCTGCAGAACCGAAACATGTCTTATACGCCCGCGGTTTCCGCTCAAGGTCAGTTTGCGTGTCTCTACACCATCTTCTCGTGCAACTGCCAGCCAGACCAGACCAACAGGTTTGTCCGGAGTTCCACCATCAGGTCCGGCAATGCCAGTCACAGCAACAGCCAGATCACTCTTCATGACGTTACGACAACCTTGCGCCATGGCGATGGCACAGGCTTCGCTTACAGCACCTTCAGTATTAAGAATTCCCGCAGGTACAGATAATATATTTTCTTTGACGCTGTTATCATAAGCTATAATAGATCCACGAAAAACTTCTGAGGCTCCCGCATAATCCACAAGAGCCGAGGACAGAAGACCGGCTGTACAGGATTCCGCGAAACTGATTGTTTTCTTGTTTTTAATTAGAAGGTCACGAACAACTTCCGGCATCTTACGATTACCCACTTCATAAATATGTTCATCACCAATAATGTTTCTAACCTGCTTTAGCAATTCGCCGGTCAGGTCTGGTTGCTCAATACCTGAAGCCTCAAGAGATTTTTCAAACAATTGACTGATACGGAACATAACTTCACCCTCTGAAGCATAGGGCGCAAGAGTTGGATTGCCTTGTTTTCTTATTAAGTCAATCAACAGTGTTTCAGCTTTTGACTCACCAATTCCGATCATTCTTACAAAAAGATGCTTGAAATATGTAGGGATATGCTCCGCCAGCCATGGTTCGGCCTGCTCAATAAACATTGGCTGCATTTCTGATGGAGGCCCCGGCAGGAGGATCATTGTAACTGGATGTCCTTCAACTTCATATTCAAGTATAGCCCCTGGAGCTGTACCATTACCATTAGGCATAATATGTGCCTGCTCAGGCATCATTGCCTGTTTCCAATTGTTTTCGGTAATATCGCTATCGACTCGACCCATGCGTCTGAATATTTCAGTGATCGCATCTCGGCTTGGTTGATGCAAAACAAGATCACGATTGACTAGTTTAGCAGCAATAGACATAGTCAAATCATCTGATGTTGGCCCTAAACCACCTGTTACAACTATTAAATCTGATCGTTTGCTTGCCTGGCGCATTGCCTCAAGAATTCTCTCAGGATTATCGCCAACTACAGTCTGATAATATGAGCTTATGCCAAGCAGCGCCAACCTTCCGGCCAACCAGCTTGCGTTCGTATTAACAATCTGCCCTACAAGCAATTCAGTTCCAACACAGAGAATTTCACCCGTACGAATATTTTTCATATTTACCTCATATATAAGCAAATTTTCAACTAATAATTATTCTATAATTCCGTTAGCTTTACGCCAGGCTTTTACCGTGTTTTTCAGCAACATAGCAATAGTCATAGGTCCTACACCACCTGGTACTGGGGTTATAGCACCTGCAACTTTACTAACTTCATCAAAAGCAACATCCCCGACTACCTTACCTTCTTCATTTCGGTTGATTCCGACATCAATAACAGTAGCACCTGGTTTGACAAAATCAGTCGTTACAAATCCAGCGCGGCCAATGGCCGCGATTAGAATATCCGCTTCACGGCAGAGTGCAGGCAGATTCTTAGTGCGCGAATGAGCAATAGTAACAGTAGCGTGTTCCTTCAACATAAGCTGAGCAACAGGCTTACCGACTATATTGCTTCTACCAATTACAACACAGCGCTGTCCTTCGATCGGTAAATCATATGCGTGCATCATCTCAAGCACTCCCGCCGGAGTACAGGAAACGAGGCAGTCATGTCCTATCGACAGCAAACCAACATTGACAGGATGGAACCCGTCTACATCTTTTGCCGGGTCAATAGCTGATAATATAGTGAACTCGTCTATATGATCCGGTACAGGCAACTGGCATAAAATTCCATTAACTCGCTCATCATTATTCAACGTTTCAATAAGTTCGAGCAGTTCAGACTGCGATACCTCCGCCGGCAAGTCATAACCAAAAGAAACTATACCTGCTTCCTCACAAGCTCTCTTCTTATTGCGGACATAAATACTCGAAGCAGGATCGGCACCAACCTGAATCACAGCAAGTCCTGGTTTAGACTCATACCTTGCAGAGAGAGCACCTATCTCCTCGGCCAACTCTTGCCTGATTTTAGCGGCCAGCGCTTTTCCGTCAATTATTTTTGTCATTAGAATCATCCTCCGCATTTTGATATTTTGAAAAAATTATAATACATATTCACGTAACATAGAATAAGACACCGGTAAAAGCACAGCTCACGAATGTTTTTTTCTATTTCTGCCGGTTCTTGTATGTTCCTGACTCTGTTTCCCCGCGTTTTTTCCGCGAGAAGCATTCCTTCTGCCAGTTTTACTAACGCGCTCTGACTGTCTGTTGCGTTCGCTACGCTTAGGATCTTGTCTGGCTGATGCGTTACCTCGTTCTGATTCCCTGTTTAAACTTCGCCCGCCGGCTGCAAGCAGGCAATCATTCCCGTATCCGATAAGGTCAGTTCGGCCTGCCTTACGTAACGCCTGCAAAGCAAGACCACGGTTTTGCGGTTTGCCAAATTGCAGCAATGCCCGCTGCAGCCTTTTTTCATCGCGGTCAGGTACATGTATCTCTTCAAAAGTGAAAGGATCAAGTCCTGTATAATACATTGTTGTCGAAACAGTTCCGGGAGTTGGATAGAAATCTTGTACCTGCTCAGGCATTACACGATTAGCTTTTATATACATTGCCAACTCAATCGCGTCATCAAGTGTACATCCAGGATGACCTGAAATCAGATACGGTACCAGATACTGTCTTAATCCATATTTCTGATTGATCTCTTCATATACAGCTTTAAACTGTTCATATATGTGAGCTGGAGGTTTGCCCATGGCACGCAGAGCATTACTGCTGATGTGTTCAGGAGCAACCTTCAGCTGGCCACTAACATGAAATCTACATAACTCTTCAATAAAATCCGGATTAGGATCCATCAGAGCATAATCATATCTAACACCGGAACGAACAAATACTTTTTTCACGCCAGGCACCTGTCTGGCTTTGCGCAGAAGGTCAAGGTATGACTGTTGTCCAATCTTCAAAGATGGACAAGGTCTGGGAAACAAACACTGACGGTGTTTACAAACATAACCTCTTTCCTGCTTCTCACAGGCAGGTTCATGGAAGTTTGCGGTTGGACCGCCTATATCATGAATATATCCCTTGAACTCAGGCATTCTGGTTATTGTTTCAACTTCATTAAGAACAGATTTATCACTTCTTTTCTGTATTATTCTACCTTGGTGTAGAGTAATAGCGCAAAAATTGCAGCCGCCATAACAACCACGATGACTATTCACACTGAATTTCACTTCTTCAATAGCAGGCACTCCGCCGGCAGCATCATAAATAGGATGCGGTTTCCTTTCATAAGGAAGATCATAAACACTATCAAATTGAGCAGGTGTCATTGGCTTTTGTGGAGGATTCTGAACCAGATATTTCTGGCCATGTCTCTGAACCAATGTTTTACCTGCACCTGGATCTTGTTCCATATACTGTCTGGCAAAAGCTGCGGCATATGCCGGCCGGTTTTCGGCACATTGTTCATAAGATGGAAGCATAACAAACTTCTTATCTTCCGGCAGAAGATTACGCAACGCACCACGATCGTTTCTCACAGAGTTTTTGCCAGTTGCTGCCTGAGCTTTTTTCTGTAAATCCCTCAGCTCATCAAGACTAACATCAAACTCATAATCCTGATGCATCAAAACGAAATCTCTGCAGGCAGCCGGTAAATCATCAGGTTTAGAAAAAACACAAGTTCCGGGAATACTGTTGATGCGTTTGATATCGGCACCTCTTGATAAGAGTTCAGCAACTGTCTGAATAGGCAATTCACCCATGCCATAAATAAGCAGATCAGCCTGCGTGTCCTGAAGTATCGAACGTCTCACCTTGTCAGACCAGACATCATAATGCGCGAATCTACGTAAACTACCCTCGACACCGCCAATGACCAACGGAATATCACCGAATTGGCTTCTAACCATATTGCAGTAGCGTATAAGAGACCTATCCGGTCTTGAACCGCCAATACCACCAGGAGCATAGCGATCATCTGAACGCTTTTTACCTGCAGATGTATAGTTGTTTACCATCGAATCAACAACTCCTGAGGAAACAAATACTCCATATAATGGGCGGCCCATAATCGTTAGAGCCTGCTGGTCATTGCAATCAGGTCGAGCAATTATCCCAACTCTGTAGCCTTCAGCCTCAAGCAGTCTCGTCAATAACGCTGCGCCAAAACTCGGATGATCAACATAAGCGTCTCCGGTTATAAATAAAAAATCAAGCATATCCCAGCCGCGTTCTTCCATATCCCGACGGCATATTGGTAAAAAACTCATGTATCAGACTCCTCCTGCTGCTGCAGCTCCATATACTGAGCCATGCTAAGCAGCACTTTTCGTGGTTTACTACCCTCAAATGGACCAACATAGCCCATTTCATGCAGTCTATCAATCAAACGGGCGGCACGCGGATAACCAATAGTCATTCTGCGCTGAAGCAAAGAAACAGAAGCGTACCCTGTTTCTACAACAATACCTAAGGCTTGCGGCAGAAGCTCATCCTGTTCTCCAGGACTTGCGGTTTCTTTCTCCTCTTTCGAATTCTTGCCTTTTGCCAGCGGCACAGCAGCGATTGCCTGAGCAACCTCCTCGTCATAATCAGGAGTATGCTGATTTTTAATATTCTGTAGAACATTTTCCACTTCCGCATCCGTAACAAAAGCACCTTGCCCGCGAACCGGTTTGGAAGCACTCTGTGGTGCATACAGCATATCTCCTTTGCCAAGCAGTTTTTCAGCACCTCCCATATCGATGATGGTTCGAGAATCAATTTGTGAGGCAACGGCAAAAGCTATTCGCGAAGGTATATTGGCTTTTATAACACCGGTGATAACATCTACAGATGGTCGCTGAGTAGCGATTATCAGATGAATTCCTGCGGCTCTGGCCATAGCTGTTAGTCTGGCGATAGCATCCTCAACTTCATTTGGTGTAGTAGCCATAAGATCAGATAACTCATCTATAACTAACAGAATCAGGGGTAATTTTTCGCTTTCTTCTTCCTGATCAAGATCAAGCGCGGCATTGTAGGAGGTTACATCTCTTACAGAACGTTCCGCGAACAGACCATAACGACGTGTCATTTCGTCAACCGCCCAGTTCAGAGCACCATAAGCTTTTTTGGGGTCAGTAACTACCGGTTGTATCAAATGAGGAATACCATTATAAACACTAAGCTCTACAACTTTGGGATCAATCATTAGCATCCTAACTTGAGCCGGAGTCGCCTTATACAATAGACTCATTAAAATACAGTTTATACAGACCGACTTACCGGAACCTGTAGCACCGGCAATAAGCAGATGCGGCATTTTGGCTATATCACAATAAATTGGGTTGCCCTGCACATCTCGTCCAAGAGCAGCAGTCAAAGGTGATTTTGCCTGAATGAATTCAGGAGCTTCTAATAAACCTCTTAATAGTACCGGTGTCGTCTCTTTATTGGGTATCTCAATGCCGATAGCGGCTTTTCCCGGTATCGGTGCTTCGATACGCACACCCATCGCAGCGAGATTCAAAGCTATATCATCAGCAAGATTAACTATTTTGCTGACTTTGACACCCGGACCGGGAGTAAGTTCGAAGCGAGTTATGGTAGGCCCAGTTGTGAAGTTTACTACCTTGGCCTGCACCTTGAAGCTCTCAAGTGTTTGTTCAAGTTTTCGCCCAAGAGCTCTGATAGCTCCCGCATGCATTTGTACTCTTCGCTGATTAGCATCGTCCTTGAGTAAATTAAGCGAAGGAGGCGTATATGGCAATGCTTGTTCATCAAGTTTAATAAACTGAACCGACTCTTCAGTCTTGTCGTGTTCATCATAAACATCCTTGATAATGGAGTCTCCAGAATAAGCCAAACCCGGATCATGCTCATCCAGACTTGCCAACGAGGAGTCGTTTTCATCAACAAAGAGGGGGTCGTGTTCAGGTAATTTCATCCATCCGTTATTCTGCCAAATATCTTCTCTATCCTCAGATTTTATGGCCTCTGCTGCGTCAACTGTACTGTTATCAATTGTCTCATTATCATTATCATTATCATAATCAGAATCATAATCAGAATCAGGCCTGAATGATTTTTTCTTTCTTCCGCCTTTATCAGCTGACTGCCATGAGGTAGGAAGCTGAAGGTCATAATCTGCTCCTTCTATCCTTCTGACCTGGGGGGCGTTCTGGCGCAGTTCACGATGCTGCTTAATATCGGTAACCTGCCTTTTGACAACATCGGAAACGCGGCTTTGTGTTTCTGATATTTTGCTTGCGGTGTGATGGATAACACGAGATACAGATAGATTGAAGATAAGCACAAGTAGTGCAAGTATCATGACAATGACAAAAATCAAAGCACCGATCTGACCTATTAGCGATCTTATAGCCGCCGCAATCAAACCGCCAACAAGACCTCCGCCAAAAACAACACCACCTTCAGCAGAATAAGTCTCTTTACCATAATCCCAAAGATAGGCTATAGCCCCTCTGGCTCCGGAATTATCACCAATATTTACCGCTTCCCTCAGCTGATCCTGACTGATTGTTAAGAGAGCTGTTAAAACAGCTACAGACAGCCATAACAATAGAACCGCTGTAAATCTTTGTCTGGTGATAGTTAATTTCGCACCAAAAAAATAATCAAGCGACATGTAAAGAAAAATCGCAGGTAATACATAGGCGGCTGTACCAAACAAACCAAGTCCACCACCAAACAGAAAACTGCCAAGCCAGCCGGTTTTGCTGGCTGGCAAATAGAAAATAACCGCCAGAAATATCGCGGCTGCCAGATAAAACAATCCGAATATTTCTCGCTTCTTATCCGTTGATGTCATTGTTACTCCCACCTGCCTGCATAATATCAGGCATATGAACTCTGAGCCAGCGTTCAGCTCGCAACAAGCCAATCTGCGTTTTGGCGTCTCTGATTAATCCGCGGTCAATCATTTCAAGCGCCTCGTTCAATGGCAGACTGCGATTGCTTAAAAACTCACCTTCATCAGGATTAACATCTCCACTAGTCAAACCGGTAGCAATATAAATGGTAAGTGTCTCATCACAGTAGCCAGGGGACGGATAAACTGTTGCCAGCCATTCAACGTTATTCGCAGTAAAACCAGTTTCTTCACCAAGCTCTCTAATAGCACATACAAGTGGATCTTCGCCTGGTTCAAGTTTGCCGGCAGGTATTTCAAGCAGCATCATATCGTACGGCTTGCGAAATTGCTGCACCATATGAACATTTCCGTCGGCATCTACAGGTACAACACATGCTCCACCAGGATGCCTGACAATCTCTCTGCGTGCCCTCTGTCCATCATGCAAACGAACAGTATGTTCTTCTATAGTAAATACTCTACCTTCAAAATGAATTGTTTTATCAATGGTTTCTTCTGTAAACATCTCGTTCACCTTCCGCTTTGTTGTCTTGATACCAACCATAATACCTGGCAAAAGCACAGGCAACTGTATTCTATTGACGATTAATTTTTATTTGTTCAACCGCCAGCTGATCACAACGGTTATTCCATTTGTTATCCGAGTGTCCCTTGACCTTGATCCATTCAACATCATGCTTCTCCGTCATGGCGACAAGCTTCTGCCAGAGATCAGGATTGCTTACAGCCTGTCCGGCAGAATTACGCCAGCCATTCTTCTGCCAATTCTTAAGCCAACCTTGATTGAAAGCAGAAACAAGATAACTGCTGTCACTATACAATTTTACCTTACATGGTCTGGTGAGCTTCTCAAGTGCTTCTATCGCAGCTGTCAATTCCATACGGTTATTGGTTGTATCTTCTTCATACCCGCTTATCTCTCTTGTTTTACCCTGAGCCATCAAAACCGCCGCCCAGCCACCTGGCCCAGGATTACCTGAACATGCTCCGTCTGTGTAAATCGCCACTTCCTGTTTAGCTGTCATTTGCCGGCATTTCCTTCCTGATATCCAAGTTCAGCAGATTTAGCGGATGAAGCAGCCACTGCTTCTATCAAGGCTGAGCGTAATCCGTACTTCTCAAGTGTAGCAACTGCTTCGATAGTAGTACCGGCAGGTGAACATACCTGATCCTTGAGAACTGCTGGATGCTGCCCACTCTCAAGCACTAATTTAGCAGAACCAAGCATAGTCATCGCGGCCATTTTAATAGCAAGTTCTCTACTTAAACCTTGTCTTACGCCACCATCGGCCAATGCTTCCATCACCAGCATCATATAAGCCGGACCTGAACCTGACAAACCGGTAACTGCATCCATGAGCTTCTCCGGCACCTCGAAGGCTAATCCGCAAGCTGAAAACAGCTGCATTATCCAATTTTTGATTTTTTCGTCCACGCTGTTGGAATAAGCTATAGCACTTACTCCGCTGCCAACCATCGCTGGCGTATTTGGCATCACCCGCACGAGGCGATAATTTCCATTAGTCAGCTCCCCGAGCACAGCAAGAGATTTACCGGCAGCAATAGAAATCAATATAGCCTTATCCTGAAAATATGTACTCAAATTATTAATAGCCTCAGCTATAACCTGAGGTTTAACAGCCAGTAAAACAGCATTATAGTCAGATAGTCTGTTAAGTGTTACTTTAGTAATCTGAGCGCAGCCTATCTCAGAAGCCAGGCTCTTCGAACTCTCTTCATTAACATCATAAACAGCTATATCTTCAGCAGATAATACAACACCGGCAAAAGCACGAACAAGCGCTCTTCCCATCTGTCCAGTACCAATAATTGCAAGTTTCATCATCTATGCACCAACTTCCATTAGAATAATCGCACCTTTTATCCTACCACATTATAGTCGAAAAGAACGAGTTGAGCCAGATGACAGCATACCCTTTTAAAAAAAGACCACCCGCATTTGCGAGTGATCTTTTTGCCTAAAAAAAGCTATTGCCATTTTTTATTGCAATAATTAATATACTGTTTTCCATTCATCAATATTGGCAGTATCAAATTTGAATGGTTCACCCAGAAGAACTTCTGTTCCACCATCACCAGATGTAGCATCAACAACTTCCATTGAACCGAGACGTCCGGCTTCGAACTTGTCACCTGCTTTACCAGTTGATTTTTCATCGACCATAGCTTTGAGTGTATGACCTGCAAGGTAGCCTACATCGATAGGATTCCACAAGAACATATAAGGACATGCTCCGCCTTCTACCATATACTCAGCCATTTCTGATGGCAGTCCGAGCCCAGTAATCGCTATTTTGTCTGTCAGGTCATTATCTGTAATCACCTTCGCAGCAGCTGCGATACCTACTGTAGTAGGAGCAACAATACATTTTAGGTCAGGATATGTGGCAAGAAGAGCCTCAGTTTCGGAAACGCTCTTGTCACGGAGGTCATCGCCGTAAGCGACTTTTACCAGCTTGAGATCAGCATACTTAGGATCTTCAAGAGTTTTCTTCATGTTTTCAATCCAGGTATTCTGATTTGAAGCAGTAGATGTAGCTGATAAAATCGCGAATTCTCCTGATCCACCAGTAAGATCGTAAGCGGCCTCAACCAAACTTACACCGATTGCGACAGGGTCAGCCTGATTTACATGTGTCATACGGCTTGCTGCATTAACAGCTGAATCAAGAGAAATAATTTTTACACCCTTTTTTGCAGCTTCTGAGAGAGCCGGTTGCAGAGCATCATAGTCATTAGCAGCAATTGCGATACCTGCTACACCCTGGCTGACCAGTTCTGTAATCATGGCAATCTGGTCTTCAGCAGTGGGATTGGCAGGATACTTGATAACAGCATTACCACCGAACTCTTTAACCGCTTCTTCAAAACCCTCGGCCTGCTTTTCCATGTATGGATTACCGGTACTCTTGGAAACAAGTGCGAAATCATTTGATTTCTTCTTGGAACCTCCACAAGCTGCCAGAACACCAACAGACATTGCCAGGACCATCACCATAGCCAAAACGCGTTTGAGATTCTTCATTTGTTCTTTCCTCCTTTTTTGCGCTTGTGCGCATGCTTATATTACAAGGTCATCTGACCAGGTAATCAAATTATTAATTGTTTACTTGTTTGCTGATGACAATTTCGCATGCAGCAGTTGTTGTCTCTTTTTCTCTTTTAGTTTACCTGCGATATGCGGTGTCATAACTGATATAACCAGAAGCAGTCCAATAATGATCATTAAAACCTGACTGCTAATATTGACAAGGCCAAGACCATATTTTAGTAAACCAACAATGAATATCGAAATGATAGCACCGCTTATTCTGCCCTTGCCGCCACTTGTACTTATACCTCCAAGCACGACCATCGAAATAATATCAAGCTCATACATCAAAGCGATATTTGGTCTTGTAGAAGACATCCTTGATGTAAGAAAGATGCTTAGGCCGAAATATAGCGTCATAGAGCTACCGGCCTTGCTTGTCCAAAAACAGCCGAATATAATGACAACAGGAAACTGTTGAAAGGAAAAAAGAAGACCCCGGGTTTACTAGCTCCAAAGCAACTGGAGCATCCCGAGGTCTTTGTACGAACGAGTACATGGTTATTGTATCACAGTACCGGAGCCGGTGCTGCCAGAAGGTTTCAGCGTGCTCATCGCAACGATTTATGGCAGATGGACCTAAAATACTTACTGGTATTACCCGCAACGAGCAGGAGGCCAGCCCAGCAGGT
>JAQVJP010000159.1 GCA_028695145.1 Eubacteriales bacterium | reverse complement strand
AGTATCAGCATCTGTGTCGAAACCGATCACTCGAACTCCTCGGCTGTGTAGTCGTCTGGCAATAGAACCACCAATCAGACCAAGTCCGACAATCGCTACTTCGCCCTGATTTAAATTGTTGTTTTGTTCTGAACTTTTACCAGGAATATGCAAATAATTGTCCTGCCTTTCTCAGAATGCTTATATTTTCACGCCTTATTCTCAGCCTGTCAATCTCAAAGCATTTATAAAAGCAATCATATCCTGATATGTTGAGTATTGCCTCTATTGCTGATTTATATATCGCTGCAGAGTTTCATGGTTGACACAGTAGTGCATAGCATCCTCTTGGCTGATCAGCCCTCTTTTATATAGATCCGCCAGACTTGTGTCCATACTGACCATTCCCTGAGCTCTATTCATCTGAATAACACCATCTATTTGAGGTGTCTTACCTTCTCTGATCATGTTTCGTATTGCGCTGTTGACAATCATAACTTCGAAGGCTGGCACCCTGCCGGCCTCTGCTTGTTCAGAGGGAATAAGCTGTTGAGAAACAACCGCAAGCAAAACTGTAGAGAGCTGAACACGCACCTGTTGCTGTTGATCTGACGGGAAAACATCAATTATCCGGTCAATTGTTTTCGCGGCACCAACAGTATGCAATGTTGATAATACGAGATGACCGGTCTCAGCCGCAGTCAGCGCGATTGAAATAGTTTCAAGATCTCTCATCTCACCTATCTGAATAACATCGGGTGACTGTCTGAGCGCAGCTCTTAGCGCCAGCTGATACGACTGTGAATCAGTACCAATCTCACGCTGATTAATTATACTGCGTTGATGATGGTGCAAATACTCAATAGGGTCTTCCAGTGTCAAAACGTGGCAGGCTCTGTTACGATTTATTTTATCAATCAAAGCAGCAAGCGTAGTTGTCTTACCACAACCGGTAGGACCAGTCACAAGAACCAGGCCCTTGATCTTATCGGCAAGCATCATGACGGATTCCGGCAAGCCCAGCTCATCAGGATCAGGAAGTTTTGTATAAATTCTCCTGATTGATACCGCGTATGAACCACGTTGATTGAAAACATTTACTCTAAAACGGCCCGTATCAGGCAAAGATAGCGAAAAATCACGTTCTCCCTGTTCAAGAAAAGCCTGATAATCCCGCTCTTTGACAAATAGCTGCTGAGCATACTCTTCAGTATCAGCCGGAGTCAGCTTATCCGCGTCTGGCATCGTTTGAAGCATTCCGTGTACCTTAAAAGTCGGCGGAACACCAACAGTTATAAAAATGTCAGAAGCATCAAGTCTGACAGCCTCTTTCATTATCTGGTTTATGGTCATCGAAATCATCCCAATCTCCGTTTCCAATAAATTAATCCGGTATCCAGATTACACCTGTCTCATCTGTAATCGGCCGCTCACTCTGTCGCTGCAGCCACTTATCCGGAATAGCAGCCAAGCGGTTTTTATCGGTAGACTCAACATGCAGCTCAATATCGAGCAGCTGAACAGTTTTATCGGACGATACATCACCAACCACAAAAGAAATTATTACATTATTTTGCATCAGTTCAACAGCTGCTTCATGTACATTTTGCTCGGTCAGCCAAGCCATAATATCATCAACCAAGGCCTCATCAGGTTTACCTGAAGCATTATGCGAAATTGAATAATTACTTAACATTATATTTAGCTTAGCAAGCACCTGCTCAGCTCTGGCATCTATCTGATAGTACTCCTGCTGCCACGAAGCTCGCTTCTCGGCAAGCCTACGGTCAGCGGCAGCGGTAACAAGAGATAACACCCCCAACATTACAAGAACTGTTATCACCAGAATTATCAAGGCTGAAGCGCTGCCTTTACGGCTTTTCAAACTACGCATCATCGCACCTCCCCAGGAAAATATCTGCTGACAGACAAATCGTATAAGGGGATATCCGAATCTTGTGGACAAACCTCAATATTCAACAGCCAGAGTCCGACCTCGGAGCCCTGCCGGAGTTCAACCTCTAAAACAAACTCACTTGGCAAATCAACAGCTCTCATGTTCTGATCAAGATTAACGCTCCATGTTTTACCATTTTTCAAATCACCGGCAAAAGCCTGCGGCTCGAAACCGGCCATCATTTCATTTCCGGTGATTGGGATCTCACCTTGTAAAGGCGCGGCCTGCCATGATTCAGCTATATTAGCCGTCAGAACAACCGCTCTATCAAGCTGCTCAGTTCGTTCCGTAAGCTGATCGGCTATGAAAAACATACGAGCAGCTATGACACCGAAAATTGACAAAAGAGCAATGGCGATTATCAGCTCAGCAAGAGAAAAAGCGCGTTTATCTCTGGTGGTATGCACAGATTTGACCGCTGCATTTTTTGTGACTTCTAAGTCAGTCAATATCATTGCAGCAACCCCCCTGACCTTATGTTGAATCTTCTTGTTACTCTTAACTCAGATTCTGGTGAAGCACCATTGCCATCAAGCCATACCGAAACTTCAAGGATATTATCAGCGACAACACTGATACTCCAACCATCAGCTCTTGTCAAAGCTCTACCTGAGGTCTGCTCAGTGAGCGGCTGCTCCATGCCTGGCATTGTATGCAATTCATGCAAATACCCATCATACAGATATATCCAGACAATTGACTGATTGTAATCCGGAATTGTCGGATTTTTAATTTCTCTGACAATTCTGATGGCATTACCATTTGCATAAGGATCAGTTTCGACAGAAATCGCGTCCAGATCATCTGATTTTTTCAGCTGAACATCAATGTAGGACATGGCCGTTCTCAGAGCGGCACGATCACTCCCTGATTCAGAAAGTCTTAACCAGGCTTGGCTGCCTGCTGCCGTCAATGAGAAAACCAGCGACGCCACCAAGATTAACAGCATCATTACCAAAACAAGTTCAGCAAGGGAATATCCTCTTCTGTTACGGAATTTCATCTGGCAATCACCTCGATAACAGGGGTAAGATTACCGCCATACGACTGATATAAATAAACATATCTATCTTCCTGCAGCTGCAGGCCATAATTATCGGCCAGGTACGCAAGATCAACAGGATAAGATCCTTCGAGAGCGTAACACTGCAGCGCGGCGTTATATACAGCTGACCGGGCCGTTTTTAGACCGGTTTCACGGCTGCGCTCTTCAAGCTGCGCGAAACTGATCGACATCGCGAAAATGACAAACACAAATACGGCCCCGGCGAGAAAAACGCATAGGCTTCCTGGTGATATTCGTTTTGACATTCGTCCAAATCCGGTCATTTCACACCTCTAACAAGTTCAACCAACAGATGACATAATATTAATCAACGGTAACATCACGGTCAGCAATATAACAGCTACAATCAGCGAAAGAATAATAACAAGAACAGGTTCAACCAGACTGGTCAAACGTGATAATTTGTGCCGCACGTCAGACTCATAAGTCCGTGCTATCTTGGCCATAACCTGATCAAGATTCCCCGTTCTACTGCCAAGAGAAAGCATCTTAGCAAATATTTTCGGGAATAAATCTGTTTCCTGAAGAGCGTCAAAAGGATCCCTACCCTGATTGATCTGTGCTCTGCAGTCAACAATTCTGTCTCTGATAAGCTGATTATCAAGCATATCTTCAGTCATGTTCAAAGATGTATCAAGATCAATGCCACTGCTGATCAGATAAGACAAAGCCAGAGAGAAGCGTGCGGCATAAATCTGTTTATATATACTGCCAACAAACGGCGCATTTGTCTTAAACTTCTCAAGCCAAACCCTGCCGCGGCCTTTACGAACCCAGATCATAACAATTACAATAAGAAAAATAGCTAATGGCACAAGCCACCAGATATTGCGGCCGATAAAAAGACCGGCGTTCATTAATGCAAGAGAAACCGGTGGCATAGACGCACCGAAGGCTGATAATATCTCATTAAAAACAGGTAAAACTCTGGCTATCAGCAAAACAATAACAGCTGCCATCATAACCAACAAAACAAGTGGATAAATAAGGGCACTGCGCACTCTTCTTCTCAGTTCAGCATCACGTTGATAAAAATCAGAAAGATTGGTCATAACACTATCAAGATTACCTGATAATTCTCCGATTTCTGACATATGAACTAAATAAGCCGGAAAACCGCCGGCAGATTTCATTGCTGCGGACAACGGCACCATCGCCTTAAGTTCATGATCAAGTTTTTTCAGAATGTCTTGCTGTCTTGTATCATCGGTGCTGTCTACAAGAAGCGCTACCCCATCCTGAATGCCAATACCAGATTTTTGAACCAGCGCAATCTGTTCGCAAAACCAGGCCAGTTCTTCAGCCTCCATTTTGACCCTTGCCGTTCTTGCCATGCTGAACTCCTCCCACTGATGTTCATCGTGAAGCCGCAGCAACCAGAAGCTGCAGATTAATATTTGAAGTTATATCAAGCTAATTATACACTCTACGGGTTTCGATTGCTATCAATCAGCAAACAACAAAACTACAATAATGTTACGTTAATGTCATTGTATGACCATATAAGCTTAAAATAAATATT
>JAQVJP010000158.1 GCA_028695145.1 Eubacteriales bacterium | reverse complement strand
CATTACAATACTCATATCCTTCTCTTCTTTAAGCTGTTTCATTATTTCTAAAATCTGTGCCTGAATTGTAACATCAAGAGCTGTGGTTGGTTCATCTGCAATCAATAGCCGAGGCTCACATGCTAGTGCCATTGCTATCATTGCCCGCTGTCTCATTCCCCCGGAAAACTCAAATGAGTATTGCTTAATTCTTCGTTCAGGAGATGGGATACCTACATCTGCAAGAAGTTTAATAGCCCGTTTTTCAGCCTGCTCACCTTTCATCTTTAAATGGAGCTTAAGAGGTTCCATTAATTGATTGCCAATAGTAAAAACAGGATTGAGCGAAGTCATAGGATCCTGAAAAATCATCGCTATATCATTACCTCTTATAGCACGCATCTCCTGCTCAGTTAAATCAAGCAGATTTCTCCCATCCAGTTTAATGCTGCCACCGGTCACACGTCCAGGCGTCTGCAGCAACCCCATTATTGAATAAGCAGAAACAGACTTACCACTTCCCGACTCACCAACGATGCCAAGTGCCTCTCCCTTCTTTAGGGACCAGCTGACACCTCTAACAGCTTTTACTTCTCCTGCAGGAGTAAAGAACGAAACATTTAAACTATCAATTTCGATTAACTTGTCTGTATTATTAATAGGCTTATTATCATTTTTATTATTCATGTTAACTCCTTATTTCTTCATTCTGGGATCAAGAACATCTCTTAGAGCGTCACCAAGAGTATTAAAAGCCAGAATAATAAGAGCAATTGTCACTGCAGGGAAAACAAGTCGCAAAGGATATGTATATATGCCATTCAGTGCGTCATTAACCATTGAACCAAGTGATGCTTTGGGAGCTGAAATACCCAATCCGATAAAACTTAGGAAGGACTCAACAAAAATAGCACTTGGTATCTGTAAAGTCGCAGTAACAATGATTGGTCCCATAGAATTGAGCAGCAAGTGTTTACGGATTATCCTTCCCTTACCAGCACCCATAGCATATGCTGCCAAAACAAATTCCTGCTCCTTAAGAGCTAAAACCTGCCCACGAACAATTCGTGCCATTGTCACCCAGTAAAGAAAAGCAAAAACAAAGAACATTGACAAAAGAGGTGCGCCAATCATATCTATACCCTCAAAGATGTAATAACTATTCAGCAGATTATCAAGAGGGGCTTTGAGCGCTATTGACAATAATATGACAATAAGTGTATCCGGCATTGAGTAAATAATCTCGACAATACGCATCATAATATTATCAACACGCGGACTCGCAAGGCCACTAATAGCACCATATATTGATCCTATTATCAGTGTTACAAAGGCTGCCAGAACACCAATAACAAGAGAGACTTGTGTTCCGTCCATTATGCGGACCATGATATCCCTGCCAAATTTATCGGTACCAAAAGGATGCTCAAACGACGGCATCATATTTTCAGATCCTCGAATTTGCTGATCATAACTATAAGGCGACAATACAGGCCCCAGAAAAGCGAAAAGAAACATGAATATAATAAAAGCTAATGCGATCATAGCAAAATGGTTGCGGCGAAATCTGCGCCACGCGTCTTTCCACAAAGAAGTGCTCTCACGCATTATAACAAGTTCCTGCTTCTCATCCGCGGTAGCCAGTTCAATTCTCGCAGGATCAAGCTGAAAACTGAAAGGACGTTTTGGTGATTTATATACATCAGAGCTTATTTCAGTCACGGCTTTATCAATTGTATATGATCTGTCGTTTTTTGATATGTTCATAATCTTCTCCTCACTTCAGCTTAATTCTCGGGTCAACAACTGTATACAGAATGTCAACTATCATGTTTATGCCGATGACAAGTATAGCGAGGAAAATTGTAGTACCCATAATTAGCGGATAATCTCTGTTACTTATGCTGTCAATGAAAAAACGACCAAGACCTGGGATACTGAATATTTTCTCTACAGCAAACCCACCTGTTATAAGATAAGCAGTTAATGGACCCAGATATGTTATAACAGGTATAATAGAATTTTTAAGAGCATGCTTATAATTAACCGCAAATGACGCGAGACCTTTTGCTCTGGCAGTTTTGATATAATCCTGACCAAGAGTTTCAAGCATTGAAGATCTGGTTAACTTAGTTACAAAACAAATCGGGTAAAATGAATATGTTATTATTGGTAATATGTAATTGACAGGATTATTTGACCAAGTAGTTGGAGCTATATTAAGAAGAGCGCCAAAGACAACAAGCAACAATGTACCTACAACAAATCCGGGAACTGATATTCCAAATGTCGTAAACAACATTATCAAACGATCAATTATACTCTCATGTTTTAGCGCTGCGGCAATACCAAGCGACACCCCAATAATTACCGCGAAAACGAGCGTCATACCTCCAAGTCTTGCCGAAACCGGAAATTTCTCTGATATAATGCTGTTTACAGTTCGTCCACGCAGTTTTAATGAAGGACCCAGATCAAGTTGAGCTATATTACCAAGATAGATACCATACTGCTCAATCACAGGCTTATCTAAACCATACTTTTTCTCAAGATTCGCTTGAGTAACAGGATCCATTTTCTCTGAATTGAAAGGTCCACCCGGAACCATATGCATTAAGAAAAAAGTAATTGTTATGATTGCCAGCAGAGTAAGAACTGATGAAATGATTCGTCTCAACAAGAATCTGGCCATTTGCTTACACCTCTTCAATATCTGATTCGAATTCCAAATTACATACATTTAATATTTTTGTCTCTATTTTACATCTATCGAGAGCAAAATAACACAATAAACAAAAAAATAAGGCTTAATTAATTGTTCAGAATGCTGCCAGCCATAAGAATAATCAAGCAGCATATCTGCAATCAGCAGCCCCTTCGCCGTTTGTACATAATCCAGTCAAACAAGGATTATAGTTTTAACTACTTTTCTTGTCAATCTTGAATCACCTGTAAATGCTTGCTATCAGCATGTTTCAGCCAGGCATCACTGTATTATTTATCATGTAAAATGTATTATTATTCGTAGTTTAATGGTTATATTCCTATCTTATTAATAGTTTGTGAATATATATTCTTTTGATAATCAAATATTGACACCAACTGACATTTACAAAAAAATAAACCGGTTCAGATATCTAAACCGGCTTAATCGTGAGCAAAATGAAATAATGGTAAAAGCTATCTTGCAAAAACCCGCTTAATTGTTTTTGCTATCGCTCCGCCAACAACAGTACTGACAGCAGCTTCAATTGCCGCGTTTACAGTGACAAGAGCGCCAATAACAGCAATTGCAGTTTCCCCAAATTGACCGATAAACTCCGTTTTTCCAAAAAACATAATAAGTGCACCGACAAATAATACAGTATTTACAACTGCACCACTGAGACCGGCCACCGCGTAGGACCAGATTCCTTCTTTATCTTTGCTTGCTGTCAATCGGTAAATATAAGCAACGGCCAAACCCATTATAATTCTTGGAATCATAGTCATAATAAATGTATAGAAGGGGTTTATTGAAAATAATGTTGTTCCAAACCAATCAAGCCCGAAACATTGAGCGAAACTTGTCGCGCCAAAAATTCCACCGAGAAAAGCTCCATGAGCTGGACCATTAACAATCGCACCAATTACAACTGGTATCATCATAAAAGTGATTAAAACAGGTCCGGCTTTTAAATAACCTATTGGAGTAAAAGCCATCAAGATAAGAATTGCTGAGAGAACTGCGGTCTGAACAAGTCGGAGAGTTTTCTCCCTGTTGCCCTGGACATGATTTTCAGCATAAGTCCTGTTACCGTTCGAATTTGAATACATGATAATTTCTCCTTTCGCTGTTGCCTGCATTATGAGTGCAACGCTATATGGTCTATTAATCCTGATCTGCTGCTTAGTCAACTAAATAGTGGTAGTTGTCATATCACAATGATCAACGCCGCAAGTTAAACCTGCAATCAATTCAGAATCCTTGTTACAATTTAATTATACAGTAATCACAACTATCTGAAAATAAGACAAATATCTGATAAACAGCTATTATCAGCGCTTCTTATTTGACAGTTTATAGATCCTGCGCAAACCATTCAGTGTTAAATCCTTGTCATTTATTACTTTATGCTTATCGTTTGAGATATAAGGAATCACCCATTCTGACAAATTACCAGTAATAACAATGGTCATATTCTGAACCGATAACTCATCTGCAATCCTGTCAATTAAACCATTAATCATCGCAGCATGTCCAAGTACAGAACCGCTGACCATAGCATCTATTGTATTTCTACCAAGCAAAGTCACAGGCTGTGATAACGCAATCCCAGGCAATTCTGCCGCTACACTTGACAAAGCGTTTTGTGCCAAAGCAATTCCAGGACAGATTAAAACACCGGTGAGTTCAGCAGACTGATTTATCACAGTCAAAGTTGTAGCTGTACCCATAGCCACTATCACGATTGGCGGCTCTTCATTTCGCAAGGAGGCAACAGCATTGGCAACGATATCAGCACCGAGCTGTGAAGGGATTTCTGTTCTAATGTTTAAGCCTGTGCGCAACCCAGGCCCGACAAATATGGGCTCAATTTTCAATA
>JAQVJP010000157.1 GCA_028695145.1 Eubacteriales bacterium | reverse complement strand
CGCCAGTGGCACCTCAGAGGCATACTTGACGCCATCCGATTCTTTTAGATCAATTACAACCGCGTTGACCTCAGAGGCAGCGGCGATGCTTATAGCTGAATCAAGATTAGCGGCAGCACCCATATACAGAGCTCGCAGCTTATTATGCTCCATCTCAGTGTATTGTTCAGGTTCCGGCAGGGCGCCAAAATACGATTCGACTATTTCGTCGGCAGGCAGCAGCTGTTCTACCGGCGGCATGGGTTGCTCAGTCGTTTCCGTAGTAGTTGGTGTAGTTGTCGTCTCACTTGTCGTTGGCTCGGTAGTCTGACCTGAGCCATCTTCACTTGAGCTCTGATCCCACGAAGTCTCAGTTGTATTTCCTTGATCATTACAGCCGACAAACGTCGAAGCCATACCGACAATCAAAATCACACACAACAACAATACCCTTGTTTTTTTAATCATAACCTTCATTCTGCCCCCATACATAAACATATTCTCTGATATTCTAACAGAAATCCGCTGTTTTTATAGTAAAGAATCATTTATCTCTCGCTTTTCGCGCATAAAAACCGACCCGGCCTTTAATTTGGTGGCCGGGCCGAGATTTAAGATTAGCTGAAGACATTAAAACATCAAATCAATTCAAATAAGAAGCGGTCAGCGGACTGGCACCGTGAAGTTCGTCATACATGTTGACCGCGAGTATATTCCAATTAATGAAGCCGCCATTCATCACCGGTTTACCTGTAAACGGATCATAATATTCATGAAGACTGCCACTATTGGCCAGATCATCAGCAAGCAGCCGGAGTGTTCGGGCACATATCATTTCCGCCTCATCTCTGAAGCCGTAATTGAGCAGCCCACGAAACGCGGCATAATTTGCTACAAGCCAGATCGGACCAAGCCAATTGGAGGGATTGTTCGTCACTGACAGGTCAAACATTTTCTCGTCTTTGGCCAGTGTCGTTATGCCATAATCACTGGCAAAAGTATCCTTATCGAACATATGCTGTTTGAGAGCATAAGCCTGTTCCTGTGAGGCGAAACCCGCCCACATCGGCAAAAAACCGGACCATGCTCTTATCTTGATCGGCAGTGTCTTCCAAAACACTCCAAGCCCCTGATGAAACCAGTCATAGGCACGAGTACGAACATCCACGTCTACAGAATAGAAAAACTGATCTCGATTGTCCCAACATTCAGATTGGATCGCCGCAATCAGATCCACTGCTTTCTGACGGTAGAATTCCGCTCGGCTTCGCTGCTGAATATCCTCATTCGCGGCGGCGTTAAGAATTTTTGCCATCGCCTTAAATTCGGCGGTCATGAAGCTGTTGAGGAAAATATTAGCAGTAGAAAACTTAGGGCGTCCGAAGCTGGCAGGATCATTATCCATACCAATCATGATATCATCGCACCAGACATACAGCTGGCAGTTGTTGTTAAAATAATCTTGTTCATAGCGTTGAAAATAGAGTTCAAGCTGATTTAGATAAGGATAAGCCCAGTCGAAGCTGCCTGTATGCTCACTAATAACGCAAATTTGCTGACACAGAAAGGGCTTATGCATATTCATAAGCACACCTTCTTTGTGTTTCATGTTGAGATATGGCTCAGGCCATTCTCCGATTTCAATCATCATAGGAATGTAACCGTCAGGCAGCTGATGATCAAAAAAATTCAATACATTACCTTGCGCGTGGTGAATTATCTTATCTTTTTTGCTCTTATCAATAGCATTTTGCTCATCATCGTCTGGAGAACAGAGATTAAGCAAGCCATATACTGACCAGAAGGTGTCCCAGTCCCAGACATTACCATCGTATACAGATCCCGGATCGATAAAAGGATGTCTGATGAAACTTACCGGTTCTTTGAGCACATGGTCGAGGTTATCGATTACAAATCCCCTTACAGCTTGTACATCAGTTCGCATCTGCTGCTTATCCGCTGTCTCTCTTTTTTTGAAGTTCATTCTATCGTTCATTTATAACTCCATCCTGTATCTAAGCGTTTAATTTTGAGTGCAGCTGCGCTCAGCCTTTTACCGCGCCGGCAGTCATTCCTTCAATGACGGTTTTATTCAGAACTGTGTAAAGCAGCAGCATTGGCATGACGCTCATTGATACAGACGCGAATATAGCGCCCCAGTTCTTAGAGCCAAACTCATCTTGGAAGTAAAGCAGACCAGTCTGCACTGTTTTAAGAGCAGTATCATTAATGAAGGTCATTGAGAAGAGCAGATCGTTCCATTTGAAGAAGAACTGAAGAACAAGTACTGTTACAATACCATTCTTCATCAGAGGCACAACAACATGCCACATTAATTTGTAGATACCGCAACCATCAATTACAGCAGCTTCGAGAATTTCATCCGGCAGTGAACGCAAATAACTTGTTATCAGATAAATCGACAAGGATAATCCGAAGGCGATATAAGCAAGAACCAATGAAGTACGAGTATTGATAAGGTTAAGCTTATTATATATCTGGAATAGCGGAATCAACGCCGTCGCTACCGGAACCATGATACCGAGCGCAAAATATCTGCTGACAAACTCACGTAACTTCCATTGCATTTTGGTCAGCGCGAAACCTACAGTCACAGCGAATATGACAATAAAAACAAGGGCGATTAACGTGTTGATAAGACTGTTTTTGAAAAACAAAGCCATGTTGCCGCGTGTCCAGGCATCAATATAATTCTGCCAATAGAAACCCGCGTTCAGAGCATAAGCTGGTTTCTCGACAAACTCAGCAGGTTTTTTGAGCGAGGCTGTAAGCATCCAGACAAGCGGATAGGTTTCTATAATAACCAGCAACAAAATAATCAGCCGGATGATGGTCTTCTTAATGATTGGTTTATTATTCATCTGTTGTCTCCCTTCAAATCTGCTTATCAAATTTATGAATAATTCGCGAGCCGAACACACAAAGCAGGAAGATAAAAACGGCTATGACACTGCCGTAACCTACCTTGCTGTATGAGAAAGAGACATTATACATATACATCGAGAGAGATTTGGTAGCGTTACCGGGGCCGCCTTTTGTCAGGGCAAGCGCTGATTCAAACATTTTTACCGTACCGGTGAAGCTAAAAACAAGGCTGGTAATAGTTACAGGTCTTAATAATGGTGAAAGCACGCGTGTGAACATGCTCCAGGCAGAGCAGCCATCAATTCTCGCGGCCTCAATTATATCGGAGGGAATATCGAGCAGCGCGCCATAGAAAATCACAGCATAGAAGCCCATAGCTACCCAGATATCCATAACAATAAGACTGGCAAGAGCGGTTGAAGCCTGACCTATCCAGGGCTGGACAAATTGCGATAGCCCGATATTATCGAGTAAGCTGTTGAGCAAACCATAATTTGGCTGAATCTCATAAATTTTTGCGAAGAGCTGGCCAACCGCGACTGTAGGTAATACAACTGGAAAAAACACCAAAGTACGCACTATATTTTTAAATCTGACGAGCCAGAAGCGAAACAACAGAGCCAGTGCCAGACCGAGGCCTACCTGACCCATCATGACGAAGGCAATGTACTTAAGATTAACAACCAGAGCGTCACGGAAATTTTTATCTTTGAAGAGTGTTTGATAATTTTTCAGTCCGGAAAATTCCCATTTAAGTCCCGGACTGCCTGAATACAGTGAATAGTAGAGAGACCAGATAACCGGCAGCATAACTATCGCTGTATAGAGAATCAGCGCCGGCAGAACAAAAAGAGTAATCGCCTTCTTGTTTCCCAGTACATGTTTCATATTGTCACCCGCTTCGTAAAATTGTTTTTGAAGAAATGGGACGATAGTATATCAGTACCATCGTCCCATCTACATATACTAATCAGAACCAGATATTATTCTTGATTTTTGATTAGAGATCGCTCATATCATGAGCGTCCTGAATTGACTGCATATATTCTTGTGCTGTCATATCACCATTGATCAGGGTCTGTACGTTCTCCTGAGCAACTGTTGAAACTTCGCTGTTCATGGAAGCCTCAAACCAGGTGCTGGCTTTTGTAACTTTTGCCAGTTCATCAGCAACAATCTGACTGTATGTGCTGAGATCACCCTCAACATCGTATTTATAGCCCTTTACCGCGCCAAACTGTGACATAGCTTCATTACCAATATTGTTGACAAAATACTTAAGGAAATTAGCTGTGCCTTCATCATATTTCGCCTTGTCGAGGCAGAGGATGTTACCACAGTTCATGGAATACTCGGTGATTGTTCCTTTTGACTCGTCCACTACAGGAATATTGAAGAAACCAATTCCGTCTGGTCCTGCAGGGTTTGTGTCAGCGGTCAGAGCTTCAGTGAACCAGCTGCCGTTGTAGAACATGGCGGCTTCGCCGGAGAGCAGCATATTGCCGGCTGTATTCTGATCAACTGTTGTTACACCAACTCCGAGATAACCTGCTGTCGCCAGATCCTGAATTTTCTGAGCGGCTTCTACATAACCGGCATCAGTATATTTGGCTTCACCGGCACCGGCCTTCTTCATAGCGTCTACGCCCATGCTTCTCATAACATACGCGTTTACAAGTCTGGTAACCGGCCACTTATCAGCACCACCGGCTGTCAGAGGCTGTACGCCTGCGTCATTTAGTTTGGCGCATACATCTTCGAACTCTTCCCAGGT
>JAQVJP010000156.1 GCA_028695145.1 Eubacteriales bacterium | reverse complement strand
TTTCTCAACGACGCGGATGGTTTTATACCGTTCTATCTCCTCTTGCGCACTTGTAGCCTGCTCCTTTTCCTCAGGTAGTACCTCGAGCCCGTCAAAGTCTATGATGCGTTGTTGGGGGTCGGGGGCAATGAAGCTTTCGCTGGACTTACCCCAGATTTTTCGCTGAAGCCATTCGATTCGCTCCAGCAGTTTGGCTATCCGAGTATCTTTCTCCGTGAGCTCTTTTTTGTATGACTCCCGTTCCGATTCGAAGTGCTCGTAGCTTTGGAGTTGACTTTTGAGCTTGGATGTTTCCCGATAGAGTTGATCCCTTTCTTCAAGGATATGTTGTATAAAAAGCTCTTCGTCAGTCATCTTTATCTATCGTATTACACAAGTAAAGATACTGAATAGTAATAACATAGGCAAGTTTATGGCTGCAAAAAATGGGTTATTTCGGTGTGTTTTTCCATCTTTTTTTGGTCGGTTTCCCATCCTCGGATACACCCTTGACCATCATCATCAGTTCCTGCCAACTAGTGTTGAATGTGTTGGTTTGTTCATCAAAAACAGGCAGTTTGAAAGAACCCGATTCGAGTTTCAAATGGTAGATGACCAGCCCGCCGCATTCCATGTGCAGGATCTTCATACTCGAGCAGAACCGGTTGATAAAGATGAATACATCGCCATCCTGCACGTTGCGCTGCATCAGGTTGGTCACGATGCCGCTCAAAGTATAGAAACTCTTGCGCATATCCGTTGGGTGCGGGTAGATGAAATACCTCATCGAGGCCGTCAGGTTGAACATGACTTCTAGCGGGCAAGCATTAGTAATGAGTGAATGGTCTGCAAATCGATGCTCCCGCTGAGTTTTAGTGATACACCGTTTGGATAGACTATCTCGCAACTGACTGCATCGATGGGGGTACATGTTCGGCCAGAGGATGATTGGTCTTGCATGGATGTAGCCCCTGTAGAGGATTGAAGAAACTGATTCTTATCAAAATTAACTGGAATGAATCCTCTTTTGGGTGGCAGGATACTTCTAAGCTTGTGTTGCCAATAATTGGATAATTCGGAGCATACCCACCCACTGATTTCGTTAAAATATCCAGCAAAAGGGATCCATTTTTTCGTTTGAAAAAAGTGCCATTCCGGCAGATACCCACCCAGCTAATGAAGGAAAAAGGGCGTTTTTTGGTTTTGAGTCGAGCGTTTCGCTCGGATTTCGGATCATAACCACCCAATTTGGATGATAATGGAACACATCGACTGTCTTCCAAGCGGATATTAAACCATCCGCCGGTTGATCGCAACGATGTTTCGGAGCATACCCACCCATTATATCTCCTTCAAGTGTAAGATATATAACGAGTTGCCTGGATAAACGTCCGTTTTGGACGGCCCATCCGAATTCGGAGCATATCCACCCACTTTTCCTCTTTCGTGGCTTTTCGATTATCTTGTGTGTTTTGGAAAAAACAACTAAAACACCGATAGACATGGCAGGAAAAGTAACGAGAATGAGCAAGATTAAACAACTATTACAACGACACAGAGACGGGGCTTCCAATCGCAGCATTGCCCGCGAACTTTGCATCTACAAGGGCACCGTGAACGATTACGTGAATAAGGTCGCGCAGAACAACCTTGATGTGAATGAACTGCTTAAATTGGACGATCCTGTGTTAGAAGCGCTTTTGAGCGCTGGAACCCCGGCTTATCTGGATGCTCGGTTCAATGTTTTCAAGGAACAGATCCCATATCTGGAGAAAGAGCTCCGTCGTCCACATGTGACCCGCAAGCTGCTTTGGCAGGAGTATATCAAGGAGTATCCCGACGGTTACCGATACACCCAATTCTGCTTCCATCTCAATCAGCAGCTTGTCGCTCGAAAATCATCGGCCATACTTGTCCACAATCCGGCCGAGAAACTGTTCGTCGATTTTGCAGGGGATACGATGGAATATATTGACCGACTAACGGGTGAAGTGATTAAAGTGTGGGTCTTTGTGGCCTGTTTTCCATACTCGGATTACGCCTTCACCTTGGCGGTAGCGCACCAGTCTACGGAGGAATTCATCTATGCGCTAAGCTGCTGCCTGAGGAGTTTTGGTGGCTGTCCTAAGCTGATTGTCCCCGACAATCTGAAGGCTGCCGTCATCAAGGCTGACAGGTTTGAACCGGAGCTGAACAAGGTCATGGAGGACTTTGGCAACCATTACGGGATCGTCGCACTGCCGGCCAGAGTCCGAAAACCCAAGGATAAGGCACTTGTCGAGAACCAAGTGAAATTGGTATACCAACGTATTTACGCAAAGCTTCGCAACCAAACCTTCTTCTCACTGGAGGAGTTGAACTTAGCCCTTCAGGAAAAAACGATGGAGCACAATCAAACTCGTATGCAGCAGAAAGACTATAGCCGACAGGAAAAGTTCCTAGCAGATGAGAAACCCCTGCTTGGACCTCTGCCTGAAACCGACTTTCAAATCAAATACTACACTCAGTTGCGAGTGGCACCCAACAACTGCATCTATCTTGGAAGGGATAAGCATTACTACTCCGTTCCTTTTGCCTATATCAGTCAGAATGTTCAGGTAGTTTATACCCGCACGCTTGTCAAAATATTCTCCGACAAAGGCATCCCCATCGCCACTCATGAACGTAGAATCGGTTTCGGGTACACCACCGTCAAAGACCACCTATGCTCTGCCCACCAGTTTTACTACAGCCGTAGTCCGGCATTTTACCTAACTGCTGCAAGAAAAGTTTCTGCTTGGCTCGCCGTCTTGGTGGAAGCACTCTTCCTAAAGGCAGAGGAGCCTGAGGTGCTCTATAGACGATGCGATGGTCTGCTTAGCCTTCAGCGGAAAACAGACCCAGTCTTGTTCGAAAAAGCCTGCAGGTTGGCTGTCGAAAATGATATCTTGACTTACCGTTTTGTCAAAAATGTTATCGAGAACAAGGCTACTGAAGCAGAAAAACAAGAACGATTACCAATCCCAAAACATGACAACATCAGGGGCAAGGAGTTTTTTAACTAATAAATTTACTCACTAATAAAACGAAAGAACATGGATCAAATCAAATCCCAATTGTGCAGCCTCAGGCTGTCGGGAATGGCCAGTTGCTGGCAAACATTAGAGGAGACGAGACGGACACCGGAACTCTCCCTGAAAGACGGAATGGAACTACTGCTGCAAGCTGAGTCGGACCAAAGGAATGTAAACCGCTACGCCAGATTGCTCAAGAGTGCGGGCTTCCGCTACAATGCCTCCATCGAGGAACTTAGAGCAGAAAGTGCTCGGGGGATGGACAGGGCGCTCATTGACAGACTTGCGATGGGCGACTACATCCGAAACGGGGAGGCCATCCTCATAACCGGATCCACAGGATGCGGTAAGAGTTTCCTTGCATCGGCTTTGGGCAACAGGGCCTGCAGGCAAGGCTACAACGTGGCATACTTTAACATGCAAAAGCTGCTCATGAGGCTTAAGGTCAGCCGATTGGACGGATCGATCATTAAACTGTTTGATAAACTGGCAAAAACCGATTTGCTTATCTTGGATGATTTTGGTCTTACGCCCTTACAAGGGCAGCAGCAAATGGATTTTATGGAAATCATTGAAGACAGACATGCTAAAAAAGCGACCATAATCGCCAGTCAACTACCTGTGGCAAAATGGTTTGATGTTATTGGAGAGGAGACAATTGCAGATGCTATACTGGATCGGGTCGTCCATACTTCATATCGTTTTACGCTCAGCGGAGATACTCTAAGAAAAAAACAGTAATTTTGTCAGGTCTTTAACGGTTTCGTCAAGCCACAAACTGGGTGGGTATGACCGAAATCAGTGGGTGCATATCACCGAAATATCCAGAAAGGCGTGCCGATGAGGAAAACCTTTCGTTCGAGGAGCGTGCCCAGTTGCGCTGCCGGTTGTCGTATCCCATCATGGTGGTCTTCGAAAAATGGATGCGCAACGAATACCCCAAGGTGCTACCAAAAGGTCGGATAGGCAAAGCCATCAGCTATACCTTCGGCATCTATCACAAGCTCACACGCTATCATCTGGACGGGCGTTACAGGATTGACAACAATCTAGCGGAAAATGCGATCCGTCCCATTGCGCTCGGACGAAAAAACTGGCTCTTCTGCGGAAATGACGATGCTGCGGAAAATGCCGCAATCATGTACTCCATATTCGGCTGTTGCAAGGCCAGCGGGGTAAACTTCCGCGAATGGCTCGTTTACTTCCTAAACAACGTTCACGATTACGACTTGGACTACAGCAAAGACCTGGCGGAACTGCTACCACACAACTTCAAGGCCAAATCCGGCATTGTCTCTGAAATCTGATCCTAAAACTCTCATAGCTCTATGAACAATTAAGAGATACTCTCAAAAATGGGGTATCTGTAAAGAAGGTTCAAGGATGTGGGCGACGGCTTCTCACAAATGAACGGCAATGCTCCGTTTACTTGCCCTAAAGTGTTGTTTTTACTTTGCCAAAATACGTCGGTTTATAGTTGCCGAATACACTGGGTGGGCATGCTCAGCTTTTAAAGATGAAAATCCTCTGAAAAACGGTTTGAAAACTCCCAATATTCTCCGAACATTTAGGAGAGGCTCTGAAAGAAAACAGCTTTATAAGCAAAATAAG
>JAQVJP010000155.1 GCA_028695145.1 Eubacteriales bacterium | reverse complement strand
AGACGCGTATTTCCGCTGGTGGCGATACTTTTCCTGCTTGTAGAAGCTGTAGCCATCGTACGGCAGGTAAATCAGATGGGTATACGTGTTGGTGAATACACGGCTGCTTTTATCTGGTTGTTCGGACTATCGTCAGCGGTGTTTTTCCTGCTGCGGCCTGTACGCTTCAACCATCTGACAGCCTGGATCGCTGCCGGACTGATCTTTGTCAGTGTCCTGCCTTTTGCCGGTTATAGTGATGTAGTGCTTGCATCTCAGGTAGGAAGACTCGAAGATGTACTCATTAAAAACGATATGTTAACCGGCGAAAAAATTGAACCTGCAAGTTCTGGAAGTTTACCGCCTGAGGCGGATCAGGTACTGATAACAGAAGTTGTCAGTTATTTGAGTGGACTTGATCGCTACGAGAAGCTGCCCGGTTGGTTCCCGGAGGAGGTCAGAATCTACAGTGACTTTGAAAAAATCTTCGGTTTCGCCCAGCGCTGGAGTACAGGTGGCGACGACATTATGAATCCTGACCGCAAGGCAGTCTGGATTAGAAGTGAACAAAATGTGGTTGATATCAGTGGCTATGATATTATGATCTCAAGTGGATTCGAGAAGGTAGGCATCAGATCAGAATTTAGCACAGATCGAGGAAACTATGAGATAGAATTGATCATCGATGAAATGAATAACACCGCTCCGGTTCTTGAGCTGCGGCGCGAAGGTGAACTGATTATTGAGCACGATCTAAAACCAGAATTGAGCGCGCTGGCCGAGCAGGCTAAGGAGCAGTCAGGCTACGAAATACTGCTGCCGCCTGAGGAATTGCGGTTTGTCATCGAACAGAACGGAGTTAAGCTGATGATTGTATTTAGCGCTGTTGATGTCACCTGGGAGTTTGATAATGTGGAGCGATATTTCTTAAATGGTACAACCATTTACTTCGCTGATTAAATGATATGACTAAGAATTTTACACCGGCAAAAGCTCACTTCTCGTGAGCTATATGCCAGAGATAGAATGAAGCGATCGTACCGTATGGCGAATAGAGTCTGCGGTACGATTCGTACTTGTCCCGGTTTAAATCCTCTGCGCTCAGCTGATGCAGACGCATCAGCCCTCTTCTGAGAGCGAGATCATGCCAGCTGATCACATCAGGCCGTTCAAGAGAAAACATCAGCAACATATCGACTGTCCAGTTGCCGATGCCCGGTAATTTTATAAGCTGCTGCCTGATCTCATCATCAGGCAGATTTATAAGCTGTACGGGGTTTATTGTGCCGTCAACAAACATCTCCGCTATCCCACGAATATAGGAAACCTTACGCCAGCTAAGACCAAGTGCCTGTAAAATCTCTTGGTTCAAAGTTAAAACGGCTGTTGGCTGAACGACTATATTTGAAATAATATCAGGATCTGTAGCAAGGTCATCAGAGCCCAGTTGAACAAGTTCCGCTTCAGCAAGTTCTGCTTCAGTAAGCTCTGCTTTAGCAAGTTCTGCTTTCGCAAGTTCCGTGCAGAAACGTTGCCAGACGGTAAGCGCTGCTTTGTAAGCAACTTGCTGACTAATGATATTGAAGCAGATCGCCGTGAAGAGATCCGGTATAACTTCATTCTCAAGAAAACCTATACGCTTGATTGCCGCGCCCAGCTTCGGATCACGCTCGCTGAGATGCGCTGTTTCAAGTTCACCGTATTGGAACAACTTACGCTGCATGTCGCTTCTACCAATGTCCCTGATTATGCTTGAGACCAAGCAGCGGTGGCAATTCTCTTAAATCATCTATAAGCCGGTCCGCGGGGGTCTGATCATAACCGAAGCGTTCGTCTCTGACAGCAATAACTCTGAGTCCTGCGGCTACAGCGGATTGGATACCGTACGTTGAATCTTCGACTGCCACACAGCGATCGGCTGTTGTATCCAGCATTTCAACTGTATGTTCATATATTTCAGGATGCGGTTTGCTCTGCCTGAACATGTTTCCACTGATGATGACACTAAAATAATCTGTCAATTCAAGTGATTCAAGAACCAAACGGATGGTTTCCATGGCTGATGATGAAGCCAGCGCCAGTTTCAGTCCTGCTTCGCTGAGTCTGGTCAAAACCTCGGAAGCACCTAAGTTGGCGATTTCTCTATAATCAGGTCGAATTAAGCTGTTAACTTGTTTGAACATAGATTTAAGCTCATCAACGGATATATCCTCGCCCCAATACCTGCGTACTATCTCAAACTCAAGTTGATTGGAAGCGCCGGCCAGCTGTGACTTGATTTCCTGGGTATATGGTTTGTCAAAGGCTCTGAAAAATCTCTCGAAACGACCGGCATAAAAAGGTTCGCTATCTATCAGAACTCCATCCATGTCAAAAATAACGGCATCAAGTTTTTTATAATTAACCAACTCTAACATCTCATTATTTGCCATTTAAGAAGCCTCCTTCTCATAATCGATTGATTACAGGTTTCATTATATCATCCTGAATACCATCCCGATATTGTTCAGATGTGACGATATCTCGATATGATTAATAATTGTTAAAGATAATCGCGTTATCGACGAATGTTCTAACATGATGTCACAATATGGCAATTATGAGAGGGTTGATTTAAATGGCAAAAGTAAGAAAAACTAAGCAGGATTCAGCGGTCGTGAAGAAAAAATTCATCGGCCTTGGCACGAAGTTTACACTTCTATCAGTTTTGACAAGTGTTGTTCTGGCCGCGGCGATTTTTGTTCCGTCGTATTTGGCAATGAGTGAGAGCAACAATCATTCAATCGGACGTCTGGAACAAACTATGCGCGATGATTTTGATCGCCTGATCAAACAGCAGGTTGAAACAGCTGTCAGTACGATTGACAGTTTTTATCAACAGTCGCAGGCAGGATTGATTACAGAGGAAGAGGCAAAAAAGCTGGCAGCTGATACTGTCAGGGAAATGCGCTATGGTGCTGATGGCTATTTCTGGATTGATACTTACGAAGGTCAGAATGTTGTCTTGCTCGGCAATGATACTGAAGGAACTGTGCGTATCGACAGTGTGGATGCCAACGGTGTAGAATTTATCAAGGACTTCATGGAAAAAGGCCAACAGGATGGCGGTGGCTATTCAAACTATGAGTTCCCACGAGCGGGCGAGACAATTCCTGCGCCTAAGCGCAGTTACCTGCTTGATTTTGAGCCTTTTGAATGGGTAATCGGTACCGGCAATTACACGGATGATATTGATCAGCTGGCGAACGCAGCGAGGACTGAGCTTGAAGGTAGAACCACTTTTACCATGGGCATAATCGCAGCGGTCAATGCTGGCGCGCTGCTTATAATAATCATAATTGCCTGGGCTTTTACCAGGCGCATAGTCAAGCCGGTACAATCAATAACCGGTGTAGCCAATAAGATAAAAGATGGTGATGTTGATGTTGAGATTAATGTCAGCAGTAATGATGAAATTGGCACTTTGGCAGTGGCCTTCGGTGAGATGATTGAGTATTTCCGAGAACGTGCCGCGGCGATGGATCGAGTATCCCATGGTGATCTCAGCCTGACAGTCATCGCCAGATCTGAGAAGGATGTGCTCTCTGTCAGTATTAATGATATGATTTCAACGCTGATTGATATGGTTGAGGAGAGCCGTGCTCTGACAGAAGCCGCTACACGCGGTGATCTGCTAAAACGCGGTGATGAGAGCCGTTTTGAAGGTGCCTATAGAGATATTGTTGTCGGCATCAATGAAACACTCGAGACAATCAGAGTACCAATGGATAAGGCGCTTAAGATTCTCGATAAGATGGCGGAGAATGATTACACAGATAACATGACTGGTGAATATCAGGGTATGTTTGAGCAGTTTGCTACTTCGATTAATAACGTAATCAAGAGACTGCTCAGCGTTCAGGATGCTTTTGTCAGGGTATCAAAAGGTGATTTTGGCCGCTATCAGGAATTTAAAACAGCCGGTAGGAGTTCTGAAGCAGATCAGCTGATACCAGCGGTTATTGGTATGATGGAAGCTGTCATGCAGCTGTCGGCTGAGACTGAGACAATCGCCAGAGCCGCAGCCAGCGGAGACCTTGAATATCGCGGCGACGAAACGAAGTACGCGGGCAGTTACGCCGATGTTATCAGCAGTCTTAACATGGCACTTGATAATATTGCCAGACCAATTAAACAGGTTTCCGAAGTCTTACTCGCGATGGCTGATGGCGATCTCAGTGTAAGTATGGATGGCGGCTATGAAGGCAGTTACGCCGTAATGCAAGATGCTATCAATCAGACGATTAGCTCGATGAACAGTTTGATCAGCGACATAGCGACAGCTGCCGATCAGGTAGCTTCGGGCGCACAACAGGTCTCCGAAGGCAGTATGTCACTGTCGCAGGGTTCAACAGAGCAGGCCAGCTCGGTCGAAGAGCTATCAGCCAGTCTGACACAGATCGCAGCGCAGACAAGACAAAATGCCGGAAGCGCCGGACAGGCAAATCAGCTGGCCAATACCGCCAGTGAAGACGCCGACCGCGGCAATAATCAGATGCAGGCAATGCTTGAGGCCATGAATGAGATTAATACGGCATCAGGCAATATCGCCAAAATAATAAAAGTAATAGACGATATAGCTTTCCAGACCAATATTCTGGCGCTTAACGCGGCAGTAGAAGCAGCCCGAGCCGG
>JAQVJP010000044.1 GCA_028695145.1 Eubacteriales bacterium | reverse complement strand
TATCTGTTAGAGCCTTGATGTCGCGATTAAGCAGAGCTGCGTAAATAGTCCTGTGCTCATCGAGCAGCCTCTCCAAAATCTGCTGAGAAATAATATCAAGCATGCGGAATCGCTTATAATGTACCTGCGATTCCTGTAAAATCTGCCACAGTGTCTCTCGTCCAAGATGCCTGAAGCAGATATGATGAAACTCCGTATCCAGATGATAATAAGATCTGAGGTCAGCGCTGCTTCCCTGTAACGCCAGTTTCTCCTGCTGCTGCAGATTGTCTGTTAACTGACCAAGGAGATTATCATCAACGCGCTTAATGGTCTGAGTCAGAATATCTTGCTCAACCATAGTTCTGATATAAATAATCTCGCGTATATACTCATAATCGAGTAGCGTGACATAAGAACCTTTTTGTGGACGAATTTCCAGCAGGTTCTCATTGGCCAATCTGGTGAAAACACCGCGAATCGGTGAACGCGAAACCTGATAACGAGCGGCGACCGCGTTCTCGCTAAGCAGTTGTCCCGGCTTATATTCAAGCGACAAAATACCGTCGCGAAGTTCCTTATAAATTTCCTCACCGCTGCGCGCGGAGCTGATCTGATAAGCCGTCATACAATCAACTTCTTTCTTAAAATCATTCTCAAGAAATGATGCCAATAACAATTACTAAAGTCATTCTTGTATACTTGTATACAAGCATGACTACAATATAAGCCTTCTAACTCAAACTGTCAAGAAGGCTTATTAGAAACTAATTCTCGGAAATTTTTGCGTCAGTGGCATGGGCGCTCTCGGGAGTTTCTGTTAGAAATCGACGCATGCGATCGATAACATCTTCATCGCCAACAACCAGCAGCTTGTCGTCGGCGGTAAATTCGTAATAAGGTCCAGGTGATACTATCACTTTGTTCTTCTGCACTACACCGATAATTGTCGCACCGGTTCGCAGCCAGACCTGACACTGCCCGATACTAAGACCAACCAGCGGTGAATCATCAGGTACCGCGATTTCAACAGGTACAATAAGGTCGCCGCGGCGATACTGATAATGCTCGAGAAGCTTATCGCTGAGCTGTCTGATTTCCTCCTGCAATTTATGTGCCTGATCAAATCTGTTATACAACTCAGCACGCATCTCTTTTACTGAAGCAGAACTGCGGTAATTACGTACAAACTGAATCGCCTGATCCTGACCAAGCACGCGAATCCCGCTGCCGGCGCTGACTTTTACCACATTCATATCAGATAGTATAGCCATCGCCCTGCGTATTGTCTCAGGCGAAACATGAAATTCTGAACTTAAAACGGAACGCCCCTTGAGTCTTGTTCCCGGTTCAATTTCACCGGTAGCGATTCTCTCAGCGATATCGACGGCAATACGCAGATACCTGGGCATGTCATGAGCTGTATCGTTTGACATGGCAACCTCACACATTTTAATATATTTTGAAAAGAAGCTGTATGGAAATTATGATAGCATATAAACTATGATAATTCACTCTGAACAGTTAATAACAGGGGGTAAATAAGCAATGTTTAAATTTGTTCATACCAATTTCAATGTGCTTGATCTCAACAAGTCAATTGAGTTTTACAAACAGGCTCTCGGAATGCAGGTCTCAAGAATAAAAGACGCTGAAGACGGCAGTTTTCGTCTGGCTTTTCTCACCGATGACGCCGGACTCTATGAGCTGGAATTGACCTGGATGGCCGATCGCACAGAGCCTTATGATCTGGGTGAAAACGAGATACACCTGGCTTTTAGAACCGACGACTATGAGGGTGCTTACAAGCTGCACAGCGAAATGGACTGTATCTGTTATGAAAACAAGGCAATGGGTTTATATTTCATCAATGATCCTGACGGTTACTGGATCGAGATTATTCCGGTTCGTTAAGACTATCCGGCAACAATAACACAAGTAAAAAATGATTAAGCTTCACCATAAGAAAAAAGGAGGTTTCCGCTATGTCAATCATGCCCACAAAAAAAGAAGCGCAAACGCTGCTTGAGAAATATAACCAAGAGGAATTTCATATTCTACACGCGCAAACTGTTGCCGGAGTTATGAAGTATTTCGCTGAGCAATATGACGCGGAACGTATTGAGTTCTGGGAAGTTGTTGGATTACTGCACGATCTTGATTTCGAACATTGGCCGCAGGAGCATTGTCAAAAAACACAGGCTCTACTTGAAGAGCTTGATTATGATCCAGAGTTGATCCGTGCGATTGTAAGCCATGGTTATGGTATATGCACAGAGGTCAAGCCAGAGCATATAATGGAGAAAATTCTCTTCGCTACAGATGAGCTGACTGGCCTAATCGGCGCGGTAGCACGTATGCGTCCATCAGGCAGTGTAGATGATCTGCCCGTCAAATCGGTAATGAAAAAATTTAAAACACCAAGCTTCGCTGCCGGCTGCTCAAGAGAGATCATCAATCAGGGTGCGGAGATGCTTGGCTGGGAGCTGAATGAACTAATCGAAAAAACAATCATAGCGATGCGCGGAGTAGATGTTGTCAACTAGTCAGTTGTTCAGATAAGTCCATCAAATAAGTCTATTAAATAAACCCATCAGATAAGTTTATATTGTTTCAAAGCAAGATAAATACCATCACGGTCGGGGGCTGTCGTAACATATTCGGCAGCCTCTATTGCCCTGTTGTCGCCATCGCCCATAGCTACGGCATGATCTGCACGACCAAGCATAGTCAAGTCATTTGGACTGTCACCGAAGGCAAATACATCCTCTTCCCCGCTTATCTCGCCGGCAGATTTCAGGTGGTCAAGCATGAAGTCTACACCGGTAGCCTTGTTGAAGCCTTTTAGCAGTACTTCGCCGACCAGCTCGGTATGCGGCACTATATCGAAATTAGCTTCAAGTACTTCGCGCAGAGGATCAAGCTGCTCGAGCCTGGTCGTGCGATAAGTAAATTTATTTACCAGAAGTGAAGTATCATGCCAGCTGCGGATAATATCTTTGTCCTGTTTTAGATACTCAACAATCTTAGCCATGAAGCCTGTCGCTTCAGGGTCAGCAACATACAGGAATTTTGGCCCTTCAAGCCAGAGATCAATTTTCTGTTTCTCGAAGACTGGAAGCATACTGTACAACAGCAGAGGTGAAATTGTTTTCTCAAACAATGTTCGCAAACCCAAATCAGCTTGCTCTTCAACAACATGAATTGAAGTGCCACAGGAAGCGACAATGCCGTCGAAGCCAATATCGAGCACAGACTGCTGAATAGTACATAAGCATCTGCCGGTGTTGATATAAGCTCTATGCCCGTTAGCTCTTAGTTTGCGAATCGCTTTGGCCGCTGAACCGGGCAGTTTGTGATTTTTGTCGATCAGAGTACCATCTATATCAAAAAATACTATGCTCATATAATCCTCCGACGCCAATAATGGCGACCATATTTTAATAATCTCAAACAAACTATATCAGCGTACACAGACCCTGTCAAAAGCCCCCGCCACTGTGGAGTAAAGTCATTGTCATAACTATCGATCTTCTCTCGTGTCTTGCCTTGTCTGTGCTATAATCAGCCGTAGAAAATAGTCATGCTTATGGTAGCCTGCTTTTTCTGTCGGCTGTTTGTCGATTGTGGGAAGTGACTACCGTTTGCCTGTAGCTGGAGGATAAGGTTTTGGCTGCGAAAATACTTGTTGTTGAAGATGATGCGGCGATATCCGCGCTGATCGAGGCTTCTCTTGATCTGGGAAATTATGAACATCAGAGCTGCGCTCATGGTAATGACGCTCTGTTTCGCATACAGACTGAGAAGTATGATTTGATTCTACTTGATATCATGCTACCCGGTCTTGATGGTTTCGAAATAATGGAGCGGATACACGGCCGCGAGATACCGGTAATATTCCTCACTGCCAGAGATAAAGTGGATGATCGTGTACGCGGACTTAAGATGGGTGCTGAAGATTATATTGTTAAACCGTTCGAGCCACGTGAATTGCTGGCTCGAATTGAAGTGGTTCTACGTCGCTATAACCGCAGCAGCCAGGAACTTACATATCGTGATATCGAAGTCAGTTTGACCGAGCGCATGGTTCGCCAGGCTGGTGAGCCGATTTTCCTGACGCCGAAGGAATTTGATCTTCTGGTGCTCCTGATCAAACATGTTGATGAGGCTCTCAGCCGTGAGGTGATTCTCCAGCAGGTCTGGGGTTATTGTTTTGTCGGTGAAACCAGAACGGTTGATATGCATATAATGCAGCTGCGTAAAAAACTTGATTTTCAGGACAGGCTCAAGGCTGTAGTTAAGATCGGGTACAGGCTGGACAGCTGACATGCGTTTCTGGCAGAAAATATTTCTCTTATCACTTGCGCTTATGATGGTTACGATCAGCATAGTATCTCTTGTGCTGCTGCGTGCCAATCATCAGGGCAATCTTGAGCAGGCCAGACAGAATGGTATTAACGCTCATGACCTGATAACCGGTTCGATTCAGACTACTATTATACATGATCGCTACCAATCAGGTGATTCGTTTTTGCCGGAGGAAGAGATGCTTATATCTCTTAACAGATTGTCGCAGAGTTATATTCGCCCCACCTTGACATCGAATATTCTTAATTCGCATACTACATCTGTCTATCTTGAGTTATTCTCGACTGAAGAGAAAATATTCAGTACACTACCTTTTGAACCGGTGCTGTTAACTGACTCAGACAAAGGGCGACTTAATGTTTTCACTCAGAATGTAGCTCCAGATCAGACAATTGACCGGCCCGAACTGAATCTGATAGGTTCTGTCGAGAGATTGTCGATCATAAGGGCATATGAACAAGGGCACTGGCTTTACGTTTCCAGTCTGATAACGCTGGAAAACCGTACCTATACACTTGTCACAGTCCACGATGTCTCGACAATTTATGATCTGCTAAATGATCAGATAAAACTGTTTGCTGATCTGATGCTTGGTCTGGCTCTGGCTGCCGCGACCGTGCTTCTAATCATAGCAATTTATCTGACACGGCCGATAGCTGTACTTCGCAGGTACACTTCTCGTTTCTCACGGGGCGAGTATAATATCAGATTGGCTGTTGGCGGGCGGGATGAACTGTCCGCTCTTGGACACGATTTCAATAATATGGCCGAAGCTGTCGAGAATAATATCCAGTCTCTCAAGCGAATGAATGATGAACGTACCCGCTTCATTGATAACCTGACTCATGAGATTAAATCACCATTGACAAGTATCATCGGTTTTGCCGACCTGCTAAGACAAGCGCCGAATATCAGCGACGATGAGCGTAAACGCCAAGCTGATTTTATTTACAGAGAAGGACGTCAGCTTGAGCATATCGCCCGTCTTCTGATGGAGCTGACACTACTCGGACGCAGTGACTTTGATTTTGATATTGTTGATTTGCATGATTTGCTGGAGGAGACATACCTTCTCAGCAAGCCGACTATGGAGAAATATCAGGTAAGACTGGCCCTTGATAATCAGCATGGTCTGGTCAGAGTCAATCTTGAGTTGTTCCGCTCATTGATATCCAATCTTGTCGAGAACGCCGCCAAGGCTTCTTCTCCCGGGCAGACTATCCTGCTGTCGGCTGAGAAAGATGAAGAAGGCGCTATGCGTATCCTGGTAAAAGATGAGGGCTGCGGTATCCCAGAGCATGAGCTCGAAAAAATTATGCAGCCCTTCTATGTTCTGGATAAAGCCAGAACGAGAAAAGCCGGTGGCGCAGGCTTAGGACTGGCTTTGTGCGAAGAAATAATTCGAGTACACAATGCCAGAATAAGCATAGAGAGTAAACTCGAACAGGGAACCACCGTCAGCGTGCTTTTCCCGGTGGTTGAAGATTTGGTTGTTGAAAATCCGGAAGAAGAGCTGGTGGATATGGATCTGCCGGCGGTTGAAGATAACATAGAAGGAGTGGCGGCAGAACATGAGAACGAAGCATAAATCGAAATCTGTACTGGTTGATGAAGCCTGTGATAATGAACAGAATTCGCTGCAGCGTCTGGTCTGTCGACTGGGGCGTGGTAACCTGATGACTGTTGCTATCGGTCTGCTGCTGGTACTTGCCGGACGTTTCTTCATACTCTCGCTTGCCGGGCAGATACCTCAAATGCAGCCGGGTGTGGTAGTACATCGGGCGATGGAACAGCAGGCTGCTCAGGAGAGCGACGGACAGATGGAAGCTCTTGATGATCAGCTTGTCATTAAGCCTTTTGATCTGATTGAAGCCGGTAACCATACTGTTATTCAGATGTCGGATGTAACAGCAACTGATGATTATTGGAACCTTGAATGGTGGACGTCATATCTGCTGAAACAGATGTCGGAAGGCGACTCAAAATTCTCACTGAGTGATGAAAGAACCTATAAGATCTACAACGAAGATGGTAATATGCCAAAAACAGGTGTGCGTACACAACTGGCACTAAACGAGTGGTTGATCAGCGAGATTCAGGTAGAAAATCAAGGATTCGAACGTGGCTGGGTTGTAAGATCAGTATGGGATCCTCAGCGAGGACTTACCGGGCTTCGAATCGATGCGCCGCAATATCTTAATACAGAGCTCAAAGCTGATCAGGTGATATATGATCAGGCCGCTAAGGCTGCGCGTATATATATAAATAAACTCAATGTTTGGCTTAAACGCGTTACCAACACTGATTCACAAGCTCCGGTAGCCGTTCTTGATGTTTGGCCCCTGTCGCCTGCGGATTACCAAATGCAGGGTATGATTTGTAATGTAATTTATGAAGACCCTTCAAGCGGAGACAGGTTTGTTATCTTCTACAATGTTGCTATAATGCAAGTAACAGGATTTGCCGCCCAATAGGCGGGATAATCAAGCAGAATAATATCAGGCAGAATAATATTTGAATCAGGAGGATCGTTTTTATGAAAGCTTTTGTCGATCAGGAAGTATGTATTGGTTGTGGTCTCTGTGCGGAAATCTGCCCTGAGGTTTTTGCCATGAATGACCAGATGACAGCGGATGTTATCGTTGACGAAGTACCTGCCGAGGCTGAGGAATCAGCTCAGGACGCTGCTGATTCCTGCCCTGTATCAGCGATAACTATCGAAAACTGATAAGCTTTGTGTAAAACTTATCAGTTTTATCTCCACTGTTTCATTGTGTTTATCATCACTTTGCTTATTGTGGATCCGGCTGGCAGCGGGGACAACTACATGTTCCTCTGCCGGCTACTCTGCGCTTAAGTATCGTCTGACCGCAGACAGGACACTCAAGTCCGCCGCGTGAATAGACCTTAAGCTCATATTGGAAATGCCCCTTAGTATTTAATCCATCAACATAATCGCGAAAAGATGTTCCTCTGTGGCCGATTGCCGCCTCAAGTATTTCCCGGATAGCGTTATAAAGACGCTCAATTTCCGCCTCGTTCAAACTTGCCGCTGCTCTTAAGGGGCTGATCCCTGATTTGAAGAGCGCCTCATCGACATAAATATTACCGAGCCCGGCAACGACGTGCTGATTAAGCAGTACGTTTTTTATGTTTGATTTGGGATATCTTGACAATCCCTGCGCCAGTTGCCGGCAGGTCCAGTTATCGGTTAGAGGTTCAGGCCCAAGTCCTGCCAAACCGGACTGCTGATTCTCACAGCCGCCGCGAAAATACCAGATTCTGCCGAAACGCCGTACATCACGAAATAGAAGATAGATAATTGATGGGTTATCACTCTGACTACCGTCGTCGATCGTGCTCTCAGGTCTACGCAGCTGAAAACGGACATGAACATGATCGCGCTGCATTTCTCCTGTTTTATCAAGCAGCAGCTGTCCGGTCATGCGCAGATGAATAACTATTGTGATTGAATTATTCGGACCATCGTCCCCCGGCCGCACAGCGTCGATCAGCAGATATTTGCCGCGTCTGCGCAGACCCTTAATCAACCAGCCTGTCAGCTCGTAGTCGTCAGCGTTAATAAGGATATCTGATCTGTAGAGATCCACATCTTCGATCACGCGGCCAATTAGCTCCGGCAGCAGGCTGCGCCTTATTGTCTCAACTTCCGGCAGTTCAGGCATGTGCGTCCTCCTCTATGCTTCTTCTCAGATCCGCAAGCCACAAATCTACCGACGCGTCACTGGGCATACGCCAGTCGCCACGAGGAGACAGTGTGACGCTGCCGACTTTTGGCCCGTCTGGCAGGCAGGAACGTTTGAACTGCTGTGAGAAGAAACGGCGGATAAAAATCTCCAGCCAGCGGTCAATTTGTGGCCTTAAAACCTCATCTCCGGCAAAAGCCGACCTCGCGATGCGGCGGACTTTTGCCGGGGTGAAACCATAACGGACAAGATAGTATAGGAAAAAATCATGCAGCGCGTATGGCCCGACAAGATGTTCGGTTTTCTGCGCTATCTGACCGTCCTGTGGCGGCAGGAGTTCGGGGCTAACCGGTGTATCGAGTACGTCCATCAGTACTGTTTTTAGAGTTTCATCACTCTGAGAAGCCGCGTGAGCGACGAGATGACGGATTAGTGTTTTTGGTACGGAGGCATTTACGGCGTACATCGACATATGGTCACCGTTATATGTAGCCCAGCCAAGCGCGAGTTCCGAGAGATCACCGGTGCCGATAACAAGTCCGCCTGTCTGATTGGCGATATCCATAAGGATCTGAGTGCGTTCACGTGCCTGCGCGTTCTCATAAGTAACATCGTGTGTATTCGGATCGTGGCCGATATCCGCAAAATGCTGCAGAACAGCCGTGTCTATTCTAATCTCACGCAGTGTGGTTCCAAGCGACCTGGCCAGTGTCAACGCGTTGGTATAGGTGCGATCTGTGGTGCCAAAACCGGGCATGGTTATCGCTGTGATATTCTGATGGTCAATACCAAGTGAGTCGAAGGCTCGCGCTGTAACCAGGAGAGCGAGCGTGGAATCAAGTCCGCCGGATAAACCGATGACAGCCGATTTGGCTCCGGTATGCTGCAGTCGTTTGCGCAGCCCCTGCATCTGCATGGTCAGGATTTGCTCACAGCGTTCAGACAGCACCTCGACATTTGCCGGGACAAAAGGATAAGCCGGCCAGCTTCGTTTGGGCTTAAGTTGTCTGAGTTTGAGTGAAAACTCAACGGTTCGATAACCATATTGCTCTAAACTCTGCAGATCACTGCGTCTCGTATGGTAAGTGTTTTGTCTTCTGCGCTCAGCCTCGATCATTTGAAGATCAAGATCAACACTGATCATGTCATGTGTGAAGAGTTCGGCTTCAGTAAGTCTGTGGCCATTTTCATAGATCAAATTATGACCGGCAAAAATTAGGTCGGTAGTTGATTCGCCGGTACCGGCATCTGCATAGACATAGCCGCAGATCAATCTTGCTGATTGACTCTGTACAAGCAAACGGCGATAATCTGCCTTGCCGATTATCTCATCACTGGCAGATAAATTGGCGATCACCGTCGCGCCAGCCTGTGCATGAATGATAGACGGTGGCTGGGGAACCCAGAGATCTTCGCAGATCTCTACAGCGAGCTTGAACTCTGGTACTTCGCTACAGGCGAAGAGTATCTTCTGCCCAAAACAGGTAGTCTGCCCGGCAAAACAGATGTCGACCATAGCACCGGCCGGATTGGTAAATGGCGTGAAATGCCTCAGTTCATAAAACTCAGCATAGTTAGGAATGTTCTGTTTAGGCACCAAGCCGAGCAGTTTGCCCCCCTTGATAACAGCAGCCGTATTATAGAGTTGTCCCTGAACAGCTACCGGTAATCCAACTGTAAAAATAAGATCAAGATTCTCAGAAAAGCTGATGAGATGTGTGATTGCCTGCTCAGCTGCCTGCAGAAGAACCCGGCTGAGGAATAAATCTCCGCAAGTATAACCGGTTAAACATAATTCCGGCAGTACCAGAAGGTGAACGCCCTGATTTTCGGCTTCGATCAATGTTTTTTCTATTTGAATGACATTATAATCACAATCTGCAACTTTTATTTGTGGCGAGGCCGCGGCCACCCTGACAAGTCCGTCTCTCATCATAAAAACCTCCTGATTTGAGTCGGGAATATTATATCACAGGAGGGAAGCGTTGCACCCCTGCGCTGTGAAGTCTTCGAGAACAATAGTGCTAGCGTAGCTATTGACAGCCTCGAACGGTAGCTCTGGAAAAGAATATAGTATCGTTCCCTTTCTATCCAGTAGAAAAAGCGGAAGTTGGACGACGTTATAGATCTGTTTCATTTTTCTAAGCGTTTCTGAGTCTTTCATCTTTACTCCTGGTTTTACAAATAACTGTTATTAATTCAGCGTTTTCCTTTATATCCTGCGCAAGTTATTTGTCATTTTGAACCTTAAGTTCTATTTTTGATGAGTAATATGAACTCCGTTGTATACATTACTCCCAATGAGTTCCGTAGACATGAACAGCCTAATTGAAGTCTGTCATAAGTAGATATAATTGACCACATGTCAATTATGAGTTCTGTTTCTTCCTGAAATTTGAAGGGGTGCTATTATATTTGTTTTTGAAAACGCGGCTCAGGTGTGAAGAAGACGAGAAGCCACATAACTCTGATATTGTTTCCAGATTCAATTCAGTTTCTTTTAGGTATTGTTTTGCCATATCTAAGCGAATTTCCATCAATGTTTGATTGAAGGTATTACCACTCTGCTGTTTTACTATTTTGCATACATATTGCTTGCTGATATGTAGCTCGTTAGCAACTGTGGTTAACGTTGCTATTTTGTAATTTTGCATCAAATAATCGATGATATCTTGAAACTGCTCCTCAACTCTTGAGAGCTTAATTGATGATTCATATTTAGTCTCTGAGCTTCTCAAGATATATGCAATAAAAAGAGAGAAATAGTCTCTCATGACATCGTTACAATGTTTATCCTGATTAATGTATTCTGCAAAGATAGTTAATACTAGTCTTCTCAGTCTCTCTTCATCAGCAGTATGAATAATGAGATGTGTCATGTCCTGTGGCAGTGATAGTGAATTAGCGATGAACTTGGTTATAAAAGGATCACCATGAAACAATACCTTGTATTCTGATGCAATAAAAGATTTGCGAAGATCAATATAAACGCATATGCTCTCAAAGGTTGTATTAAGTGAATATTTTATCTCAGGAGGAATTATTACAAAATCTCCAGATGCGAGTTCATATATATCACTATTAACCTCGAGCTTACCAGCGCCTTGTATCATATAAACACACGAAAAATAATTACACGAATGGATAAGATTAACTGGAAAATTGAAATGCTTTGCCATCGAAATATTCTGATTTGGCAAAATAACCAGCTTTTCATCAATAATCTCGGGTAATGCAGATAAATTGGCAGGGTTTATCTGTTCAGGACTTGCTGGAAAATAGAAAAGAGACAGTTTATTGTTCTTGATAACATAATTATTGAAGTACTCCAAAAAGGTTGTATATTTCACAAAATCCTTAGGCTTATAAGAATATTCCATATACGATATTTCCAGATCACTTAGATTTTTCAATATATGATAAATCTGATCCGCATCAATATGATCCATATAAATTCCTTTCGAACATTACTTATCTGACATTCGCTTCTAATGATCTGCTATTCACATCTTATATTAGCCAGAAACAAACTATTTGTATCATTTTGTTTCATGCCATGCAAGTTTAACAGAAATCAGAGAAGAAATGTTGAATAGAAAGATATGTGATGCATTCTCTACCTTTATAATAAGGAATAGTATTTAGGTAATCAAGTAGAAAGGAATATCACCATATGGAGATGTTTACCATTTGAGATTACATTTAACAATGTTGGTGAAGGTTTAGAAATGACTGGTGATCATATTAACGGTTTAACATTTATGTGTAATGGTGAAGACATTACTAACAAGTTAGAAGTAAATATATCCGCAAATAGGATAGTGGCGAAAGGAACAAGTATATGTGACAATGGTAATGTAACGATAAAGTTCGCAAAAGAACCGTATGTTGAGGTAAACTTATTCAGCTCAGTTGGTCTACCGGTTAAACCATTTCAAGCCGAAGTGAAAGCTTAATGACGCAATATAGAAACATTGGCAAAAGGTTGTGAAATTGGAGGCTTACAATGCTTAATGCAATAAATTTAAGAACAGAATATTTAAAAAATCCAATAGGAATTGACATTATTAAGCCAAGATTTAGCTGGACTTTGGATGGCGAGTCAAAAAAACAGCTTTCATACGAAGTAAGGGCTTCTTCCTCAATTAATGAGCTGCAGCAGGGAGTTTTTAACTGGGAAAGTGGCTTGGTAGAATCAAATCAGATGACGCATATTTCCTATGGCAGGAAGCTGTCCAGCAGAGAGCAAGTGTATTGGCAAGTGCGTATTTGCGATGAAGATGGAGTTTTTGGAAATTGGAGTGAAATTGCTTCATTTGAAATGGGTCTGTTAAACGAGAGTGATTGGAAAGCTCAATGGATTTGTGGAGATTATGAGCCATTGGCAAATGAGCGTTATCCTGCAGATGAGTTCAAGAAAGAATTCAGCATAGAAGAGGTATCAAAAGCACGTCTATATATAACAGCATGCGGCTTATACGAAGTAAAAATAAATGGTATAAGAGTTGGCAATCAAGTATTTACTCCTGGGTTGACAAGCTATGATAAGAGAATTCAGTATCAGGTTTATGATGTTGCAGAATATCTAAAAGCAGGTAATAACTCTATTGAGATCACGCTGGGAGACGGCTGGTTTCGAGGGAAGTCAGGTGTATTTGGCGCAACCCAAGTGTATGGCAAAGTTACCAGTTTGATGGCACAGCTTGAGGTTTATAGCGAGACTGGAACTATAAATGAAATCGTGACTGATGAGACGTTTTTATGGTCAAATGATGGACCTGTTAGGTTTAATGATATGAAAGATGGTGAGACGGTTTTAGGTAATTGTATACCGTCATATACTGGCAAAGCTAAATCAATAAATATTAATGTACCGCTAAGTTGTTCAAATAATGTGCCAGTTATTGAACAAGAACACTTCATGCCGGAAGTGATAATTACTCCGGATGGTAGCACAGTCTTGGACTTCAAGCAAAATATTGCCGGGTACATGGCTTTTTCGGTAAAGGGTTCAAAAGGGCATACAGTTAGTATGAATATGGGTGAGATGCTTGATGCGAATGGAAATTTCACCGTTAGCAATTTGATTACGATTGATACATCACAAGCACATGTTCCTGACTATTGTGATGATAGTAGATTTCAATCAATGGTCTATACATGTGGCAGTGATGAAAGAGAATATTGGAAGCCTAAGTTCTGTTTCCAAGGATTTCGATATGTGAAACTCAATAATTGGCCTGAAGAAGTTAACCCTGAGTACTTCACTGCTATAGCGGTATATTCAGATATGGATGAATTAATAGAATTTGAATGTTCATCCAAAGATATAAATAAACTTGTTGAAAATACTCTTTGGAGCATGAAAGGAAATCATCTTGATGTACCAACTGATTGCCCACAACGAGAAAGAGCTGCTTGGACAGGTGACGCGCAATTATTCTTTGAAACCGGTGCGTACTTTATGGATTTCTCAGCCTTTTATCGCAAGTGGTTACAAGACATTTTTGACGACCAGGCAGAAGATGGGAAAATATATAATATTGTTCCAAGAGTATCGCCACGTGGTGGCGCAAATGACTTCGTGGAAGGATCAAGTGGATGGACAGATGCGGGCATTCTGATTCCTTACAGATATTGGAAAAAATATAATGACATTTCAATAATTAAAAAATATTATGAACAAATGAAGCATCTTATAAAATTTCTGCTTAGCAGAATGGGAGATACAAGTGATGCAGAACTGGACAAAAAACTTCAAAATAGTGAGCACAGAGCGTACATTGTAACAACCGGCTTTCACTTCGGAGAATGGTGCGAACCAGGAGGTTCTCCTATGGATGTTATGAAGCCTAAGTATGAAGAAGCTACAGCGTATCTGTATTTATCGTTGACATTAATGTCTGAGATGTCTGATGCAATTGGTAGAGTAGAAGACGCAGAAGAATTTACCCTTATCGCGAAAAGAGTAAAGGAAGCTTATAACTTTTATTTTGCTAATAATGGTGTAATTTCATCGGAACGAATGAGCAGATATGTTCGACCTTTGGCTTTTGGGTTAATCGCTGATGAAAACATTGAAAAAATATCAGAAGAATTTATCGGACTGGTTAGAAAGAATCATCATCATATTGGTACAGGTTTTTTGTCAACTCCATTTATTTTAAGAACTATATCGGAATTTGGATATTTAGAAGATGCATACAAAATGCTTGAAAAAGAAGATTATCCAAGCTGGATACATGAGATTAGACAAGGAGCGACAACTATCTGGGAAAATTGGGAAGGGGTTGCATCAAGAAACCACTATTCGAACGGAGCGGTTTGCCATTGGATATTTAGTACAGTTTGTGGAGTATCAATCATTGGTGCTAACTTGTTCAAGATCGCGCCTCGTCCAGGAGGAAGCTTGACTTACGCCGAGATAGAATACAACAGTCAATATGGGAAAATCTATTTGAAATGGGAAAAGCAGAATGAAAAGTTTGTTTATAAGATTAAAATTCCGGCCGGTTGTAGTGCTGAAATTGATTTGACGGATATTCAAAAGAGATCGATAGATGCAGGTGAACATACGATCATAGCTTCAGTTGGTTGAGAAACCAAAGTCGGTGCAGGATTTTATCACGAGGAGAAATAATTATGACAGACACAAGCATAAGGTTAAATGTAGCCGAAGAAAGATTTTCCAAGAGCAAAACGACAGGCTTCGCTCTCTTGAGGTTGGGAAACATACTTGGTGGCTTATTAATTGCTCAAGTGGCCTTTTTTGCGACTAATAGTTTAGCAATCACTGCGGCAGCTATTTCGATAGGTATTGCGATAAAAACCATTATTGACGCTTTTACAGACTTGATCATGGGAGCGATTGTAGACAGAACCAGAACGAGGTGGGGCAAAGCCAGACCTTATGCGCTATCGGCGATATTAGTATGGATTTCTTTGTTAGCAATTTATGCTGTGCCTACTAAATGGTTTGAACATCTTGATGTTGAGCAAAGAAATATCGGATTGGTTATTTACATCACAATCTTCTCCATCCTAACATCAGCCGTATTTTCAACGATGGCAAACCTGGCCTATGAAGTGCATATTAAACGAAGTATTGTCAACACCAATAACAGAGTTAAAACATTAACAATCATTGGTGCCGTTTACGCTATCGGTTCTATGGTACTACAAATCGCACTGCCAGCTGTTATTGATTATTTTAATGGTACACAACAAGGGTTCATAATGATTGCCGGTATTACTGCTGTTGTAGGAATAGCTACTTGTATCGTAGCCTTTATGCTATGTCCTGAGTACACTGAGGAAGAACTGGCAAGTTATGGTGGTTATGATGTAAATCAGTCAAAAGTTAGAGTTTCGACAAAAGACTTTTTGTTGGCTGTATATGCAAATAAATATATATTTATGTGGACGGGTATAAATTTTATTTATATGCTGATACTGATGGGTTCTTTTCTGACTGGTCAGTATTTCTTCCAATTCAATTTTGGTAATCTCAGTTCGTTTTCTATTGTAATGGCAATGGGTGCGGTAGTTTTACCAATAATGCTATTTATTCCCAAGTTAACGCGTAAGTATGGAACAGTTAACTTGATAAAGACAGCCGTTTTTATAAGCATTATTGGCATTATAATCCGCATGTTGATGCCGGATTCTATTATTACTCAGGCTATCGGCTATTTGCTTTTTAGTCTGCCCAATTTATTTATTGCTGCTATTGGTTCTCAGATTAATTTCGAATGCATGGAGTATGGGCGTTATAAAACTGGTGTGATTGCCGAGGGCATGTACTCAGCTTTTGTTAGTTTTGCTCAGAAAATGTCGACGAGTCTAAGCAGTATAATCATCGGTTTCGTATTAACAAAAACGGGATTTGATTATCTAAATCGTGCTGTTGTTGACAATGGTTTCAGCAACTGGAGTGAATTAGCTAATCTTGGCAATGACGGCATAAACCAATATGTTAGTGGCGGTATAGCAACGGTTCAAAGAGCATTTCAAGGAATCAATTTTTTGTACAACCTGTTTCCTCTTATATTATTGATAATTATTGTAGTTGTATTATCCTTCTTTAACCTCGAAAAGGATCTAAGAAAAATGCGAGTAGAAAATGGATTGAATGAGGATGGAAGCATGATTGTTGAAGTAAACAGTAGTCATAATGATTTGCACGAATAAGCGAGAATGAATAAATGAGTAACGCTACAAAGAATATACTTTTCATTTTGACAGACGATCAAGGATATTGGACTCTGGGATGCAGTGGAAATAGTGATGCGCATACTCCTAATATCGATATGTTGGCAGAAAATGGAACCATGTTTAATAATTTTTTCTGTGTATCCCCTGTTTGTTCGCCGGCCAGAGCATCAATTCTCACAGGAGATATTCCATCTTCCCATGGCATAACTGATTGGCTTGACGGAGGGAATCTTGACGCAAGAAAATACGATGCAACAAGCTCCCCTATGTATTCTACAGAAATTGAAGCAATTGATTATTTAAGAAATCAATTAACATATACTGATGTTCTTTCCGAGAATGGCTATAAATGTGCCTTGTCAGGCAAGTGGCATTTAGGAAACAGTATTGAGCAACAGCATGGTTTTTCGGATTGGTTAAGTGTGCCACTTGGACACTCGCCATATTTAAACGCGCCTGTGATTGAAGGCGGCGATGTTCATATAAGTGAGGGATTTATTACAGATATTATTACTAAAAAGCCATAAATTATATTAATGAGTATTCTTCCTTATCAAAAGAAAAAGACTTACCTTTTTATGTTTCAGTACATTATACAGCTCCTCACAGTCCATGGGGGAAAAATACCCAACCTCCAGAGTGGTATGAATACTACAAAGACTGTGATTTTGAATCAGTACCATTTTTGCCCATGCATAAAAATGCGATTTATACTTGTGATTCTCCCTATTTTGCTTTTGGGGCTGAGGCCACTGAGACAAATGAGTTGAAAATAAAATCAACGCTGTATTTTTGGCTGAGCCAGTTTCCGATACTATAGCGGCGATGACTACAGGAGTTCTATTTCTATACCAAAACAAGAAAATATTTAAGCGTCAGCAAGTATATTTTAAACACAGCGTGGAGTAATAATGTAAAATAATTAGCTTAGAGGTGGTTTGACCATGAAAAAAGAGAAGTTAAATATGGGGTGGCTATTCTGGAATGATCTTAATCCAGATGTAAAAATCCAGGTGGATCTCCCTCATGATGCGATGCTTACTGAAAAGAGATTGCCTGGAATAAAAAATGGGGCTGCAACTGGATTTTTCCCAGGGGGAAAATACATATATAAAAAAGAGTTATTTGGCGAAGCAAGATTTGTTAATCAAGTAGTTCTTCTCGAGTTTGAAGGCATATATATGAAATCTTCTGTATTTCTAAATGGCGAAAAAATAGGTGGACGTCTTTACGGATACTCTAATTTCTATGTTGATTTATCTGACAAAATTATTATTGGAGAAACAAATGAGATAAAAGTAGTTGCTGATAATACACAAACACCTAACTCACGATGGTATTCCGGCAGCGGTATATACCGCGATGTTAATTTATTAACTGGACATAAGAAGCATATTTTAGAGACAGGCGTTAAAGTAATTACAAAATCTATAGATCCTGCAGTGATTCATGTATCTGTAGATATTTCTGATGAAGTTGATGATTCTGATGTCTTAATAAAAGTACAATTTGATGACAAACTTATTGGGCTTGGAAATGGCAAAGAATGCGATATCACTATTCCTGACGCAGCATTATGGGATGCAGACAATCCAAACCTGTATAAAATAGTTGTCAATTTATTAGAAGATGATAGAATCATTGACGAAAAAATAATAAGTACAGGGATAAGATTATTGGAATGGAATTCGACTCATGGCTTGGTTATAAACGGCAAAGAAGTTAAGCTGCGAGGAGGATGCGTCCATCATGATAATGGAATTTTGGGAGCTTGCTGTTTCTCCAAAGCTGAATATCGCAAAGTTAAAATATTGAAGGAGGCTGGGTTTAACGCTGTACGATCAGCTCATAACCCTATAAGTAAAGCCTTTTTAGATGCATGTGATCATATTGGTATATATGTTATGGATGAGTCCTTTGATCAGTGGCAAATTAAGAAATCAGATTATGATTATGGCTTGTATTTTCGAGAAGAATGGGAAAGAGATATCACATCCATGGTTATGAAGGATATAAATCATCCATCAGTCATCATGTATGCAATAGGTAATGAGATAGCTGATACTGGATCAATAGAAGGTCCCATTATTAGTAGACAGTTAGCACATCTATGCAAAAGATTAGACCCAAGTAGACCTGTAACCAACGCAATCAATCCAGTAGTTTCTGTTATGGGTAATAAAATAAATAATACAACAACCTCTCCTGATGACATAGTTGACCCTTATCATCAAACTCAGAATGCGCAGGCAACAGCCAGCTTATTGGCTAATATAATTGTTACTGTTGTGCCTTTTATATCAAAATTAATGGGGAAACCAGTCAAGGTGGAGAAACTTCTTAAACCATGTTTTGATGAAGTAGATGTCGTGGGGTATAACTACGCAGAGAATTGTTATGAGCCCCATCACAAATGGAATCCCAAGCGTATAATGGTTGGTTCAGAAACATATCCACAGTCGATAGCGAGAAATTGGGAAATGGTTAAAAAGCACCCGTTTATAATTGGTGATTTCATGTGGACTGCGTGGGATTATCTTGGTGAAGCTGGCATGGGAACTCCTATTTATGGTAAAAAGAGAGGCGGATTTAACAGACCATACCCATGTATTAGTGCCGGCTGTGGTGCAATAGATTTAACCGGTCATATGGAAGCCTCTGCATATTATGCGGCAATTGTCTGGGGCGAATATCATAAACCTTATATTGGCGTACGTCCTGTTAATCATGTCGGGGAAAAGTATTTCTTTGGAATGTGGAGAGGGACAGACGTTGTAAATAGTTGGAGCTGGAAAGGTATGGAGGGACACCCGGCGGAAATTGAGGTGTTCAGTGAAGGAGAGATGATAGAGTTGTTTCATGATGATGTTTGCTTAGGGAGGAAACCTCTTATTGAATATAAAGCAAAATATGAAACTATTTATAAACCTGGAGCTCTCAAAGCCATCTCTTATGATGACACAGGCAGACAATTAGCTGTTAGTTATTTGAATAGTGCTTCTGATGAAACACATCTAACTGTGGAACCGGAAACTAATACGATGAATGCTGATGGGGATGATCTTATCTTTGTAGATGTTAGCATAACAGACAATAATGGCATAACAAAAATGCTGGATGACAGACGTATTTGGGTAGAGGTAGACGGTGCTGGAGTTCTTGCGGGTATTGGTAGCGGAAATCCTTACACAGAAGACAGTTTCTTGGGAACAAGCAGCATGACATATTTTGGCAGGCTAATATTTGTTATTAGGAGCAATGGAGAAACGGGTAATATCAAATTGAAAATAACATCTGATGGATTAGAGACTCAGAGGTTAACGATAATTTCAAGACTTATGTAAATTGCTATATCATTATATTTCCCACTTAGGGATACTTCGAAGTCATCAACTCATTTAGATTTAACCAGTTATCCAAAGCTTGCGACCTGGTAAAGTGGATCAATTCGCTTCTGAACCCCATCAATACGATTTTCAATAAAAACGAGATATTCTTGACCAGATTTACAGTGATTTACAAAACCTGTATGGTGACACATTTCGTTGAAATCGTACTGATCCATTCCTTGAACTATGAAAATTTCGTTGCCTTCATAGATGTCCTCGCCTTTGTAAACCTTTAAGACCTTCACACGCTGTATATTTTGATAATATTCATGAATTATTTCACCGGTTGCTTCTATCTTTATTATAATTGATGAATCTGGTAAAAGTTTTCTCAGAGAGGACATGTGTTCAGGATTGATATCATCAAGCCATGCTGGAACTGACATCCCCAACATGAATTCATTATTACTCGTGTAATCTGTGTAAGACTTGCTTTTACCGCCTCATAATGTCCGTAGATAACCGAACAAGCTGACCATGATAAATTCAAGAAAAGGCGCCGATCAAAGGCGCCTTAAGTATGAATCAGGGCAACTCAGTTTCCAGCACGAATCTCACCATGTGATCATCGATAATCTTCTTGTGCTGTTGCTGCCCGTAGAGCAAACAGTGAGTGCAGGCTTTATTTATAAGTCTTGGACTGCCGCCAGAATATTTAAAGATCTCTGACACTGCAGCGTCAGAGAAGATCTCAGCAGATGAACCAGCAAAGCGAAGGTGTTGCATAATGTATGATTTCGTTTCCGACTCATCCAAGTATGGAAGGTGACAGCGTATATCCAGTCGTTGTAGCACTGCTGTATATACTTGCTTTCTAAGCTTATCCCAGATTTCGGTTTGACCCACCAGGATAAGTGCCAGCGGGCTTTCAGAGTCCATCTTCTGATTGAGCAGGAATCTAATCTCTTCAAACATTTCGCGGTCAAGAAGATGCGATTCATCCACGATGACAACAGGCTTAAG
>JAQVJP010000043.1:16268-20631 GCA_028695145.1 Eubacteriales bacterium | reverse complement strand
CCTCTATACGCGGCTTTCCCGGTTGCAGGCATCATGCTGAAAAAAGGAACACGTTTTTCGAATATTATGATTTTTATCGGCGCTTGGTCGACCACCAAGATACCTCTGCTGCTTTTCGAAGCTGGCTCATTGGGAACACGATTCATGTTGCTGCGTTTCGCGCTCAATATACCCGTAATCTTCATACTTGGCTGGTTAGTTGAAAAATCGCTCTCGGCAGAGGAGAAGAAATTAATCTACGCCAACGCTGAGAACGATAATTAGAAAACAAGTTTTAAAATAGCAGATTTAAAATGAACAGGTCTTAGAAGACAAATTTGAAAAGCACTATCGCAGTGAGTATTAATACAGCATAACCGAGAGTTAGCCAGCGATTAAGAGCGATACGTCTGCGCAGCTTCTTCATACTTATACTCATAGCATCACTGTAGGCCTGCAGCTGCCTGTTCAGAGATTCGGTACTCTCATCTATCTTTCTGCTCAATTCATCAATTATACGTGAAGTACTTGCTTCATCAATTGCCAATTGTTTGTCGCTCAGGTCGGCCTGGCCCTTGGCAATCTTCGATAAGACTTCACTGTTACTCTCCTGCCAACGGGCAGCCATGTCAAGGCGATCTTCCTGCATTTTTTGTTCAATCTGACGCAGCTTCTCAAGATCAGACTCAAGAACACTAATCAATCTTGCTCTGTGCTGCTGCTCTTCCTCAAATTGAATCTTCTGCTCTATTCTAACCTGTGCCTGCTGTTTTTCAAGACTCCCGGCCTGATCAAGAAGCTGCTGTATCTGTTCTCTGGTTTCTTCCTTAAGATCAGCGACTTCAGCCAGTGCTTTTACCCACTGCACACCATTTTCAAGTTCTACGACCGCTCTGCGTAGCTGAGTAATATCTGCCATGGATATGTACCTCAAATCAGTTAATAAGCTGAATTCACAGCCCTGAAAATATTGATGAATATAATCTCTATCCCTCAAGATAACAATACAGACACAGTTCTGTCAATCTTTGACCTGGGTTAGGCTGGTCTACTAGTACTCTTAAGCACTTCCGGCTCAGCAATTTCTCCTGCCTTTGTCAGTACAAATTTCGTTACAAGCGGCCCTGTCAGCTCATAAATTAAAGTAGCACAAAGAATGACAGCCCTGATGGTCGCACCGTAATCAGGCATGATTCTAAGTGCAGCCAGAGACAAACCAATCGCGACACCAGCCTGTGGAATCAGTGTGAAACCAAGGTATTTTTGTACGACCGGCTCGGCTTTTGCCAGCTTCGCGCCCAGAAAACAGCCGCTGATCTTGCCAACAACTCTGGCTAAAATATAAACAGCACCAACCAGACCGATTTCTCCAAGAACTGTGACATCAAGTTCGGCACCAGAGAGGACAAAAAACAACAAGAATAACGGCGGGGTTATTGAATCGGAAACCTTGAGCAGCTTCACAGGTTTACTGCTGATATTGGTAAAAGCCGCACCCGCCATCATACAGACAAGCAGCGAAGATAGATGCAAGGTTTCAGCCAGACCGACACTGCCCAGAATTACAGCAAGTGCCAGACCAAGACGGTCGCCGTCACGCTTAAATCTACGCAGAAATACCGCTGTCAACGCACCAACAACAAGCCCAAGCATAAGCGATCCGCCAATTTCAAGCAGCGGAGCGCCCAGCATTGAACCGAAGGATAAATGCGCGCCGCTGACAAGTACCTGAGCGATTGAAGCTGATACCGAGAAAGCCAGAAGAGCCACAGCATCGTCCATTGCTACAACCGGCAGCAACATTTTAGATACAGGTCCATCGGCATTGTACTGACGTATGACCATCAGCGTTGCCGCCGGGGCTGTTGCTGCGCCAATTGCACCGAGTAAAATTGCCGCAGGTACCGGTACGCCTATAGCGATCAGAACAATATCAAGTATTAGCACAGCACCAAGTGCCTCAAACAGTGTTATCAAAATCGGTGCTTTGCCGACCTGTTTCAAGAACGAAAACTTGAATTCACTGCCGATGGAAAAAGCAATGAACCCGAGTGCCAGATCTGACAGCACGTTGAAGCTCTCAAGCGTATGCATCGGGATAAAATGTGTCAGCCCAAGAATCAGACCGGCAACCAAATATCCCGTTACCGCCGGCATATGCAGTCTATGTGCCGCTGCCGAACCAATAAACCCGACAATAATCATCACTGCCAGATAAAATAGAATGTTGATCATTTTTTAAACACCTTCCCGTCAAAGAAGGTAATTGGCATGCCAAACAGCACGCCTGTATCAGGCTGATCAAGACCGCCCACAGCCTCATTGATTGTTGCTCTGACTTGATCGACTATTTCTTCATTAACAGCCATGAAAATTGTTCTGTTTGACTCAAGGTCAGGATCGATCAGCATTCTGATTGACCCGAACAGATTTTGACTCTGATCAGCCAGAACCCTGGCCATGCCTGTACTCTCGACTACAGTCGCGCCTTTGACCCCTATTCTTACAAGTTCTTCGAACAGATGATCAAGACATTCGGTCTTATTCAAAATAAGAACCAGCAGCTGCATTGGTTTATTCATTTGTATCACCCTCCAGATAAATTATTTCAACCTTCTAATCATAGCGCCGATTCACTATGAATGCAAATGGCCACAACAAATTCTGCTCACACACAAATATCAATGACAATCTGTGCGTTTCCCATGCTTTTACCGGTTTCTGATGTTATAATCTCGAATAGATATTAACCATCGGAGGATTGTAGTGCCTATGTATTGTAACATCTGTGGAAACCAGATTGCTGATGATGCGGTTTTTTGCCCTGTGTGCGGTAATCGCACTGTTCTTGCTGGCAAGGGAGGCAATATAGGCTATTCTCCTCTTATCAATGATCCGGCTTTTGACAGTTACGCCAAACAGAGCCATACATGGTCATTACTATTTGCTGTCATCCTCGCCGTCATAGCCATTGTTGGTTTCTATATTTATGGAGCGACAAGCTCCGAGATGGATAATCCTCAGGCTCTGTACATAGGACTTGGCATTGGCGGAATGTTTATTGCGATAGCACTGATTCAGATCATCAGCCGCAAGACCGACAAGGACTGGGACGCAGTAGTTGTAGATAAGAAAAAGGAGCTCAAACGAGAGAAAAAATATCATGGTAATGACCGTGAAAGCGGCTGGTACTGGCAGGAATATATGGAGTTCACAGTTGTTTTACGCAAGCAAGATGGCAAGCTGATAAACAATAGCGTTCGCGATGATGACACAAAATACAATTACTATAAAATTGGTGATCATGTTAGGCATCATGGCAAATTGCATTCATTGGAAAAATATGATAAATCAAATGATACGATCATTTTTTGCAATGCCTGTGGCTACTTAAACGAGATATCGGATGACAAATGCGTTCGTTGTGGCTGTCCGCTGCTCAAATGAAGCTGTCTATTTTTCGAATGTTTCAAATATTATCTCAATAAGAGCTGAATTTTTGTTTTCCAGTAAAGCAACAGCTTCTGATAATCAGGCACGTAAATTCGCTTGCTTAGGAGTGTATATCCAGATCGGCGGCAGGCGTATATTATAGAACGGTAATAATTGAGCGACAGCATCAACGGCAAATGAGCCTCACTTTTGTATGCTTGTAGATTTCTACTTGTTTCGTCGTAATAACCAAGCGCTATTTTTGCAAGTTTTTCCCATAATTCAATAAGAGATCCAGACATTTCCGGACCCGCGAGATCCTTAAACTCAAGAGAATGAGTCCGCATCAGGTCAGCCGGCAGATAAGTCCTGCCAAGACGATAATCAGTACCGACATCTCTAAGAATATTTGTCAGCTGCATGGCATGTCCAAGCTTGATTGAAGTATCACGAACTACGTCATCATCGGGATTGACAGCCAGCAGAGGTGCCAGCATTAGTCCCACTGTTCCTGCTACAAGATAGCAGTAGTGATCAAGTTCATCCATGTTTTGTGGCTGCTCCGGATTGAGATCCATAGTAAGTCCGGTCAATAATTCTCTGTATGGTTCCACGTCAAGATTATATCGGTCAAAAGTTATTCTTAAAGCCCGCCACATGGGCTCATCGATTGTAGTACCGGCGGCGAATTTATCGAGATCGGCCGACAACTTATCGAGCTCAGCAGCGTCATTATGCTCATCAACAGCATCATCGGCAGTTCTACAAAAAGCATAAATAGCATATACAGCTCGTGCTTCATTGTATCCAAGATGGCTGAACGCACGATAAAAACTGCCGGAATGCTCCTTAATCACATTTTCGCACCAAATAAAATCATGACTTGCAGCATCTGCTTCCGGCCAAAGCACCTGCTGATCAAATTTTGCTCTTTTGAATCCAGCAACCATAT
>JAQVJP010000043.1:9517-16168 GCA_028695145.1 Eubacteriales bacterium | reverse complement strand
CTGTCATCCTGTTCCGGTAAGGAGAGCAAAGCTTTATTGAAGATGGCCGATCCCGGTTGGGACAGTGTTCGTTTCCATAATCATGTAGCAGGGTTTATCCTGGAAAAAGGTTATGACATCGATTATGAAGTTATCGCAGGTTCTACACCAATAACCTGGCAGGGTATACTGGAAAACGATATTCAGATATACATGGAAGCCTGGAGTGAACAGCTGCCTACATATGAGTCTGATATCGAAGAAGGAAAACTACTGGAATTATCTGTAAATTTCAATGATAACGCTCAGGGTATCTATGTACCGGCGTACATGGTCAATGGTGATGAGGAACGCGGCATTGAAGCTCTGACTCCAGATCTTAAAACGGTTCAGGATCTGAAGAAGTATCCTGAGGTTTTTGCCGATCCTGATGTTGAAGGTATGGGCAGACTGTACGGAGCCATTGCCAGCTGGGAAACTGACGCGATCCTTTATAAGAAATACGAGGCGTACGGTCTTGATGAAATGTATACCTATTTCCGTCCAGGTTCCGATGCGGCCATGGTCGCCGCTCTTGTATCAGCATACGAATCAGGAGAACCATGGGTTGGTTACTACTGGGAGCCTACATGGGTTAGTGGTAAATATGATCTAATACTGCTTGAAGACGAGCCTTATGAAGAAGGCGAGAAATTCGATAGCGGTATGACAGCTTTTCCGGCCAACACAGTTACGATTGTAGTACATCCAAGTATTAAGGAAGATCATCCTGAAGTTGTTGATATGCTCAGTCGTTATAAAACAAGCAGTGCTCTGACAGCTGAAGGTCTGGCATATATGAATGACAACGAAGCCAGTGAGCGTGAAGCGGCGATCTGGTTTCTCAAAGAACATGATGATATGCTTGCAGAGTGGGTAACAGACGCGGACAGACTCGAAAAAATCCGCGAAGCCCTTACCGAGGAGTAATTACCTATGGATAGCATTTTATTATTACCGGCAAGGTTGATGGCTGTGCTGCTATCTCCTTGGCTGAAGTTCCCGGAAATACCATTTATTGACATCGCCGGCTGGATTGACAGCGCGGTTAGATGGCTCAAGGAAAACCTCTCATGGCTCTTCGATTTTATCAGAAATGTGATTGATGGCATGCTCAGCGGCACTGCCGCGGTGCTTGAGATTATGCCCTGGTGGCTCTTAATTGTGCTTGTAATGGTTGCAGGCTGGCTGGCCTCAAGATCGATACGCAGCACACTGTTATACGGAGCCATGCTCTTCCTGATAGGCCTGTTCGGCTATTGGGAGCTGATGAACTATACTTTGTCCATTGTTATAGTTTCGGTAATATTGTCATTGCTGCTCGGCCTACCCTATGGTATCTGGATGGCTGAATCAGAGAAGGTTAGAACCATCTCTACACCGCTGCTTGATACTATGCAGACCATGCCCAGCTTTGTTTATCTTATACCGGCTGTTATTCTTTTCGGACTGGGGCGAGTTCCGGCTGTTATAGCCACTTTGGTTTACGCTTTGCCACCAGTCATCAGACTTACAAGCCATGCTATTCTCAATGTAGATTCAGAAACAGCTGAAGCGGCTCAGGCATTTGGCTGCACTCGCATGCAGAGTCTATGGCAGGTAAGAATTCCACAAGCCGCACCAACAATTATGGCCGGTGTTAACCAGACTATCATGATGGCAGTTGCCATGGTTGTTACCAGCTCAATGATCGGTGCCAAAGGTCTTGGTGAAGAAGTTCTTATTTCCATTCAGAGAATGGAAGTCGGACGAGGTTTCGAAGCAGGCATCTCAATCGTCTTCATAGCCATTGTAATTGACCGCCTGACACAGGGGATCACAAGATCACTCAAAAAGAAAAGCGGGAAGGAGGACTGAAGTATATGCCAAAAATAGAAGTAAGAAAATTAAGCAAAGTCTTCGGTCCGTCAGCTAAAAAGGTACTTAATGAGCTTGAGAAAAACTTCGACAAGCAGGATGTACTTGCTGAAACCAAACATGCAATTGGTGTTTACAACGCCAGCTTCGATGTCGAAGAAGGTGAAGTATTTGTTATTATCGGCTTGTCGGGTAGTGGTAAATCTACCTTGATCCGCTGTCTGAACAGGCTGAATAAACCAACTGGCGGCAGCATTATTGTCGACGGAGATGATATTGTTAAATATGATCGCAAGCAGCTCAGAGATTTCCGCCGTCATAAGACAGCAATGGTTTTTCAGAACTTCGCTCTGCTCTCTCACAAAAACGTTCTTGATAATGTAGCCTTTGGTCTCAAGATTAAGGGTGTAAGCAAAGAAGAAAGTTACGCCAAAGCACAAAATATGCTCAGTATGGTTGGTCTTGAGGGATATGAAGAGTCCTCAGTGAACGAGCTCTCAGGTGGGATGAAACAGAGAGTCGGACTGGCCAGAGCGCTCGCCAATGATCCGGAGATACTGTTGATGGATGAAGCATTCTCAGCTTTGGATCCGATTGTCCGCAGAGATATGCAGTTTGAGCTGATTAAACTTCAGAAGAAACTTAAGAAAACAATTGTTTTCATAACGCACGATATCAATGAAGCGTTTAAGCTTGGCGATCGTGTGGCAATCATGAAAGATGCTCGTATAGTGCAGATAGGCACACCGGAAGAAATTCTGGCCAATCCTTGTGATGACTATGTTGAGAAGTTCACTGTCGATATCGACAAAACCAAAGTTCTGCCTGTACGCTCAATCATGAGCGTACCTGGATGCTTGACTAAGCTCAAAGACGGCCCTAAGGTAGCGTTGCAGGAAATGCGTGCAAATGCTGTTTCCAGTGCTTATGTTGTCGATGACCAACTGCATTTGAAGGGCATCGTTACTCTAAACAATGCCAGACAGGCAGCTGAAGAGAAAAAAACAATATCAGATGTTATGCAAACTGATATTGTTCAGGTCGATCAGGAAACAATGATCAGTGATCTTGTACCGTTAGCAGCTCAGTCACCTTATCCGATAGCTGTAAAAGATGAACAAGGCAAACTATGCGGCATCGTTACCCGTGTAGCAATCCTGTCACATCTATAGAGTGAAGAAAATACTTCGAAGCAACATAAATTCGATCTAACGAATTAGAAGGCTGTATCACACAACTCCGTGATACAGCCTCTTTTTATTTCTATTTCTCTTATATTCTCGCAGCAGTTACCTGATCAACCCAGGAATCCCACTCTTGATCCGCGATCTGCAGACCTGGATGATCGTCAATGTAGCTGATTGTTTTCGCGATTCCCTGATCGAAACGAACTCTTGCTTGATATCCTGGCACCAGCCGTTTAAGCTTACTGTTATCGAAGACTACGGTGTGGCTCTTATCACCAAGCAGCGAACCATGAAGCTCAGGCCGCAGTTTCGCCAATTCCACAGATGTAATATAACAGAGCTTGGGTTTAACTCCCAGAACTCTACCAATGCAGGCATAAATCTGATTCCAGGTAAGAGACTCGTCTGAAGTGATATGAACGGCCTCACCAATCGCATGAATATTACCCATAAGACCGGTAAAACCTCTGGCAAAATCACTATTATGCGTCATAGTCCAGAGAGCACTGCCATCACCGTGGACAATTACAGGTTTGCCTTGTCGCATACGCAGAATTTCCTGCCAACTGCCTTTAGGTCCATGAACACCAAGCGGAACTGACCAATCACCATAAGTATGACTCGGACGAACAATGGTTATGGGAAAACCTTCATTACGATAGGCAGCCGTCAGAATTTCTTCACAGGCTATTTTATCGCGTGAGTATTGCCAATAAGGATTCGCCAAAGGAGTGCTCTCAGTAATAAGAAAGTTAGACAATGGCTTCTGATAAGCAGACGCTGAGCTGATAAAAATATATTGACCGCATCTGTCACGAAACATTTCAATATCACGCTCGACATCTTCCGGCACAAAAGCAATGAAATTAGCAATAACATCAAACCACTGATCAGCAATTAGCTCACGCACTTTTGCTTCATCCTTGATATCACAAGATATCACTTTCGCTTGCTGGGGAACATGCTCACGTCGATTCCCACGATTAAGCAGGTATAGATCCCAACCCAATTCCGCCAAACGGAAACTAATGGCTTTGCTTATCGTTCCTGTACCACCAATAATCAGAGCTCTCATATACTTGACCTCCTTCATAATCTTAACTGAATTTTAACAAATATTCTATTGGTCTACAAACGGTTAAGCATGCTCCGGAAATCGACAAACAGGTCAATTCAACATGTAAATATTTATATTATAAGGTTCTGGTTAAGTAATTGTTATGATACAATGTCTTCATATCTTATAATTTGAAGGGAGAATAATGGTGTCGCTGCTGTTTGCCAGACAACCAATATTCGATCGCCAGGGACGGCGATATGGCTATGAACTACTCTATAGAGAACCTGGAGCAAGCGTTTATAACGCTGATGATGGTGATATGGCAACTTCCAGTGTCATGGTAGCCGGTTTTCTTTCTATGGGCGTTAGTGAATTATCTGATCGGACCAGAGCCTTTATAAACTTCACTGAAAACATGCTTCTAAGAGGTGTCTCTACACTTTTTTCGCCAAGAAACATTATTGTAGAAATTCTCGAGACAGTTGAACCTACAACGGAAATAATAGCAGCCTGCCAACGTCTGCGCAACAAAGGCTATATGTTGGCACTTGATGATTTTGTTCTACGTGAAGGGTATGATCCGCTGATAAAAATGGCCAGTATTATCAAAATTGATTTTATGCAGCTGAAAACCGAAGCTGAGCGCAAGGCAGTTTTACAACTTAATCACAAACGTCATATTCGATTTCTTGCCGAAAAAGTTGAGACACGTGAAGATTACGACATGGCTGTCAAACTTGGTTACGAGTTCTTCCAGGGTTATTTTTTTGCTAAACCTGTTATCGTCAACTCTAACAATATTCCGCCATCGAAAATCAACCAAATAAGACTTATGCAGCTTCTGGAAACTTCAGATCCTGATATCGGCGATATCGCAGATATCATTGAGAAAGATGTTGCCTTCACCTATGAGATACTAAAATTGACAACAACCACACGTTATTATAGAGGCAATAAAATTAATTCGATTCGCCAGGCCGCAATGCTAATGGGTTTGAGCGAACTAAAAAAATGGGCATATATTACAATGATCCGCAGAATCGGTGACCATGACCAAGAGGGAAATATCAGCATGTCGGTTCAAAGAGCAAGAGCCTTGGAACTCATGTCAGATTCCCTTGGTTGCTCAGACCAGCGCATGTCTTTTTTCACATTGGGCCTGCTCTCAATGATAGATGTTCTTACAGGGTGCGATATGACGACAATTGTACCTGAACTACCTGTCAGCGATGAGATGCGCGAGATTCTGCTTGGCAAATATGGGAACAGCAAAATGTTTATCGGCTATCAGATGACACTTGCCTATGAAAAAGCCCAGTGGGTCCTGGCGGACATACTGGGCGAGCAAATCGGTTTATCATTGGACAAAATGGCTGAGTTCTATTTTGACGCGGTTGTCTGGGCAAATCAGATGTCTTCCTGATCCCATTGCAGCAGTCTTCTCTGGCCTTCAAGCTTACGTATGTCGCTGATGTCCTGACTGACCTCGAGAACACCACGATAGGAGTTCTCCGCATCTCTCAGAGCGAAATACTGTATTAGAACAAAACGTCCCCGCACCTCAATCCAGAAGCTGACAGCATCCTGTTTTCCACTGCGAAAAGCATCAATTATCTCTTCCACAATATGAACACTCTCAGGCGGATGGCAATTCTTGACATCACGACCTATAGCCGCAGGTGAACGCGGGAAAATTCTGTCCTTGGGTCTCGAAAAATATCTCAATTTGTTATACTCGTCAACATAAGACAGATCAACAGGCAGCGCGGAAAAAATCATCAATGCCTGCTCCGCTGTAAGCGTTCCTGTCTCAGACCTGATCAGACAATCAGTCAACGCCTCTCTTACAGAGGTGACTTCATGACCTTCGGCAGATGATTGCAGCTTAGCAATAATCTCAAGTTTATCAGGGATTTCTTCTGCTCCGACAAATGGGAAACCATACTCATAGCTCTGACGCAGCATCTCAAGAAAATCAACTTCCGTAAAAATTTCAGAAGCCGCCGGAAAAAGTATCAGTTCTTCTTTCTGAACAAGTCCATGCATCGCGAAGAACAATTTACCTATAATCACGCTAAGCTCAGATTCATCATGTACAGCAGCCGGGCCATCTGACAAAGCAGCAATCGCGGCATTAATACTGTTTCTTGCCTCATCATGTAGTGACCACATTATCGCAACGCCCTCATAACGTTGTGATTGTTTTTCCATATAAGGGAAAAGAATATTCTCTTTTTTTAGATAATGAGCTTCGAACTCCAATAACTCACTTGTATCAGCCAGCAGACCGGAACGCTGATTCTCTATAGAATCGGTCTGTAGCTTATCGCTGATCAAATCAAGTCTGCGTACAAGTTCCTCATTTTCCCGACGGAGCAACCCGACAAAAGAACCTCGGACAGGCTTATTCCATTTATAGGAAGTTAAACCTCGATGAAATACATTAATGATTTTATCAAGATAAACAAGAATATCGGCCGCTCTCTCCCCGCCTTTAAACCTATCAGTAAAAATCTCAAAGGCCTCCTG
>JAQVJP010000043.1:0-9417 GCA_028695145.1 Eubacteriales bacterium | reverse complement strand
GCTTATTCCATTTATAGGAAGTTAAACCTCGATGAAATACATTAATGATTTTATCAAGATAAACAAGAATATCGGCCGCTCTCTCCCCGCCTTTAAACCTATCAGTAAAAATCTCAAAGGCCTCCTGCGGTGTAACCGCAAGCAGATCCTGCTGATACTGCATATACAGCTCACGCGCCGCGGCCCCAATATTCTCACCACTTTGCAACTGGCTTATATAATCGCCAAGCCGCTTAACTCTTGTATTATCCACCGACATCAATACTTCCTCCACATTAGTTTAAATCATAATTTTATAATCTGTTTATGATATTCCTGCAAAGAGCGCGGCTCAACAATTTGTTCTCTGCCGGCCAGATAATCAGCGATGCCCCGTGCGCTGGCCATAGCCGCGGTCATAGTAGTAATATAAGGAATTTTCGTCTTAATCGCGCTCTTGCGAATATAGGAATCATCAAACTGGCTTCTCTTGCCGGCAGCCGTATTTATAACCAGACAAATTTCACGGTTTGTAATCGCGTCTGCTAAATTCGGACGTCCCTCATGAAGTTTGAGCACAAGTTCAGCAGCTACACCGTTATCATTCAGATATTTACAGGTTCCTCCGGTTGCCTTGATTTTAAAGCCGACACCGGCAAAAGCCCGCGCAACTTCAAGCGCCTCGGGTTTGTCAGAATCATTAACACTTATAAGAATTGTACCACTAGACGGTAGAACAGCCTGCGCTGCCTCCTGTGCTTTGAAAAAAGCCAGACCAAATGAATCAGCAAGCCCAAGCACTTCGCCTGTAGATCTCATCTCTGGACCAAGTATCGGATCAACCTCTGGAAACATATTAAACGGGAATACAGCCTCTTTTACACCAAAATATGGTATGCTCCTGTCGCTGATATAACTGATATCAGGTTCATTACCCTCATAGGCATCCATAATTAGTCTGGTTGCGATACGTGCCATTGATATATCGCAAATTTTAGAAACAAGCGGCACCGTTCTTGAGGCACGAGGATTTGCTTCAAGGACATAAACCTTATCATCAGCAATCGCGTACTGCATATTCATCAAACCTATTACACCCATTTCCTGAGCGATTCTTCTGGTATAGTCCTTGATAGTCTCAACATGTCTTGCGGCAATACTAACTGGTGGAATGACACATGCGGAGTCGCCAGAATGAATACCCGCAAGCTCTATATGTTCCATAACAGCCGGAACAAAAGCATTAGCGCCATCGGCAACAGCATCAGCTTCAGCTTCAATCGCATGACTCAGGAATCTATCAATCAATATCGGGCGATCAGGTGTAACACCTACAGCCGCGTTCATATACTGGATCAGCATATCTTCATCATGAACAACTTCCATACCTCGGCCACCCAAAACATAAGAAGGCCTCACCATCAAGGGGTAGCCAATTTCTGAAGCGATATCAAGTGCCTGCTCTACATTGACAGCCATACCTGACTCTGGCATAGGAATCGCAAGCTTATCCATCATCTTACGGAAGAGGTCACGATCTTCAGCCATGTCAATAGTTGCTGGAGTTGTACCAAGAATTTTCACCCCGGCCTTCTCAAGTTGTCCGGCTATGTTCAGAGGAGTCTGTCCACCAAACTGAACAATAACACCCAATGGTTTTTCCTTCTCATAAATGCTCAGAACATCTTCAACAGTAAGCGGCTCGAAATAGAGACGATCAGATGTATCATAGTCTGTTGAAACAGTTTCCGGATTGCAGTTAACCATAACTGTACTATAACCAAGTTCGCGCAGCGCCAGCGCTGTGTGAACACAGCAATAATCAAACTCAATGCCTTGTCCTATTCTATTGGGTCCTCCACCAAGAATCATAACCTTACGATCGTCTTTCAAGGCAACCGCATCATTCGCAGGTAGTACTGAAGGAGCCGCACCACAATAAGTTGAAAAATAATAGCAGGCGTTTTCAACACCACTCACTGGTACGGCTTCCCACTCTTCAGTAATTCCAAGTCTCAACCGCTGTTCACGGATTACCTTTTCGGTACAATCAATTAATCCTGCCAGATAACGATCAGCAAAACCATCCTTTTTCGCTTGTATTATCAGCGCGTCAGGTAAAATTGATCCCTTATATTTAATAATCTGCTCTTCGAGATCAACAAGTTCCTGCATCTGTTCAAGGAAATACGTCTTAATGTGAGTTAAACGGAAGAGCGTATCATGATCAGCGCCCTTACGCAGCGCTTCATAGAGAATAAACTGTCGCTCGCTTGTCGGCTCAGATAGCATACGCATTAACTCATCGAGGCTGAGCTGATTGAAGTTTTTGGCAAAACCAAGTCCATAACGACCAATTTCCAATGAACGTATCGCTTTTTGCAAAGCTTCTTTGTAGTTTTTGCCGATGCTCATTACCTCACCGACAGCTCTCATCTGAGTACCCAGTTTATCTTCAACACCAACGAATTTCTCGAAGGCCCAGCGGGCAAATTTAATTACTACATAATCACCAGACGGAGTATATTTTTCCAGTGAACCGTCGCGCCAGTAAGGAATTTCATCCAATGTCAGACCTGCAGCCAGCATAGCGGATACAAGTGCTATAGGGAAACCCGTCGCTTTGGAAGCAAGCGCAGAAGATCGTGATGTGCGAGGATTAATCTCAATTATTACAAATCGATCACTTCTGGGATCATAAGCAAACTGTACATTCGTACCACCAATAACCTCTATAGCCTCAACAACTTTGTAAGCGGCTTCCTGCAGCCTTTTCTGTACATCTTCACTTACTGTCAGCATGGGCGCTGAACAGAAAGAATCACCAGTGTGCACGCCTACGGCATCGATATTTTCAATGAAACAGACTGTAATCATCTGATTTTTACTATCTCTGACTACTTCAAGTTCAAGTTCTTCCCAACCGAGAACAGATTCCTCAACCAGTATTTGACCTACCATACTTGCTGAAATACCACGTTGAGCGATAACCCTGAGTTCCTCAAGATTATATACTAAGCCGCCACCTGTTCCACCCATAGTGTATGCCGGCCTTATCACCACAGGATAACCAAGTTCCGCGGCGATCTCTTCAGCCTCTTCAACAGAGTACGCCGGCCTGCTCTGTGGCATATCAATGCCAAGTCTATTCATTGTTTCTTTGAAAGCTATACGATCTTCACCACGTTCAATGGCGTCAATCTGAACACCGATAACATGCACATCAAACTTCTCAAAAACGCCAGCTTTACTAAGCTCTGAACATAGATTCAAAGCTGACTGACCGCCAAGATTAGGTAAAACAGCATCAGGCCGTTCCTTGGCGATTATTTCAGTTAGACGATTTATGTTAAGCGGCTCAATATAAGTTTGATCAGCTATTTCAGGATCTGTCATGATTGTCGCAGGGTTGGAATTCACTAAGACAATTTCGTAACCCAACTGTCTCAGAGCCTTGCAGGCTTGAGTTCCTGAATAATCGAATTCACAGGCCTGACCGATAACAATCGGACCTGAACCTATAATAAGAATTTTATTGATATCATGACGTTTTGGCATATTTGATCCCTCCGCAATTTTGAGTATTCGGTTAAATACTATATCAGATGACGAATAATTATGCTATCTTTTTCGATAATTATGCATAATAATTCGTTAATCATGAATAATATATACTTTTCTGAGCTCAGCGATTTCTTTTGCATAGCCGTCCAGTTCATTAGGTGTTTCCAGATAAAAAGGCAGATCTCTCAGTTTGGGATGATTGATCACCCTCTCAATCGCGGTAAAACCCAATGTCCCATCGCCTATTTTCTCATGTCGATCCTTATGACTGCCAAATGGATTTTTACTATCGTTCACATGTATTGCTTTCAGTCTTTGCAGACCAATAATCTGATCAAACTCGTTGAGAACACCATCGAGATCATTGACAATGTCATAACCCGCATCATTGACATGGCATGTATCAAGACAAACACCAACTCTATCCTGCAGATCTGTTCTGTCAATAATCTCTCTAAGCTCTTCAAAACGGCTGCCTACTTCACTGCCTTTTCCTGACATAGTTTCAAGCAGAACCATGGGACCCGGGTTTTCAGGAAGAATTACATTGAGCAGCTCGCTTATCAGTTCAATACCTCGCTCTATACCCTGACCCACATGACTTCCCGGGTGGAAGTTATAATAGCTGTCAGGCGTATAAGATAGACGTCTGAGGTCATCGGCCATAACTTCGAAGGCGAATTCTCTAACACGATCATCTTTGGCACAAGGATTCAAGGTATAGGGTGCATGTGCCAGAATCGGCGCGAAATTGTGTTCTTCGGCAAATTTCAAAAAAGCCGCGATATCATCGTGGTCAAGATCTTTGGCCTTGCCTCCACGTGGATTTCTAGTAAAAAACTGGAATGTGTTCGCATCTATGGACCAGGCCTCCTGTCCCATATTCAGGTAACCTTTGGAAGCAGATAGATGACAGCCGATTTTGAGCATAATGACCTCCTCGCTATGTTGTTTATCTCCCATAGATTTTACCACAGACTGCACAAAGAGTCTTATAAGCAGCATCATTCACTCCGGAATCTGCTAAAATGGAATCAGACCTGATCAGAGCTTCCGGAAGTCAATAAATTAGAGCACATAGAAGTGAACCTGGCACTTAGAAGGAAGGTATGTATATGGGCAAAATTATTAGTGCATACATAATGCCGCATCCACCAGTCCTGTTACCGCAAATTGGTGCAGGTAGAGAGATGGATGTGAAAAACACACTATCCTCCATGGAGCAAATGGCAAAAGAGATCGCTAAAATCAAACCAACTACAATTATTTTGTCGAGTCCTCACGCGCCTTGTTTTAGAGATTTCTTCTATATCAACCGAACAAAAAAATTGAGCGGTTCTTTTGCCGGTTTTGGCCATCCTGAGCTTAAATTGATTTTTGAAAATTCTTTGCAGCTGGCTGAGAACATCATAAGGCAGGCTGATCGGATAGGTTTACCTGCTGGTTTTCTTGATTACGAAACAAGACAACGCTTCGATGTCAATGATCAGCTCGATCACGGTGCAATGGTGCCTCTGTGGTTTATAAATAGAGAGTACCGGCAGTTCAAACTTATTCTGTTATCGACACCTTTTATGGAATCGCAAAACATTTACCAGTTCGGTCAATGTATAGGAGACGCGGTAGAATCTTCATCGGAGCGGGTAGTATATATTGCAAGTGGTGATATGTCACATGGCCTGACTCATGATGCTCCGGCAGGTTATAGAGAAAGCGGATCGGATTACGATGCTCAGATCAGGCGTATTGTAGAAGCTGAAGATGTCCACGCTCTTCTATCGATAAGCGCTGACGAAATGGAGCAAGCCGCCGAATGCGGAACCAGATCAATCATCATGATGTATGGTGCTCTAAAAAATAATCTGCTTGAATCACGCCTTTATTCATATGAAGGTCCTTTTGGCGTTGGCTATCTCTGTGCCGGCATCCAAAACCTCGGACGCCAAGAGAGTGAATATGTACGACTCGCGCGCGAAACAATCAACGAGAAAATTTTATACAACCAACGCTTACTGCTGCCAAACTGGGTTAGCGAGGATTTTTTGCATAAACAGGCGGGAGTTTTTGTCTCACTAAAACGAAATGGACAGCTACGTGGCTGTATTGGTACTATTTCTCCCACTATGAAGAATCTCGCTGAAGAAATAATACAAAACGCTATTAGTGCCGCCACGCAAGATCCCCGTTTCCCGCCACTGTCCTCTTCTGAACTTGACGGGCTTGAAATAAGCGTTGATGTGATTGGTAAAGCTGAACCTGTATTAGATAAATCTGAACTCGATGTCAAGAAGTACGGCGTTATTGTTTCAAACGGATATCGCCGGGGGCTGCTTCTGCCCGATCTTGAAGGTGTAGAAAATGTACAGCAGCAAATATCCATCGCACTGCAAAAAGCCGGCATTTTACCTTCAGAAGCATACAGTCTTGAACGATTCGAGGTAATCCGGCACCATTAAGCGGAGGTTACTTATATGTTGCATGAAGCAGATTTTTATGAAGTTTCTCTTGATCGATGTCAAGAATGTATCGATACAGTAATTTGCAGGTTATGCCCGCATGCCTGCAGGCTCAAAGACGGTCAGACCGGGCGTTGCGGCACCAGAACCAATCATGATGGTCGGCTTTACGCAGATAATTACGCCATGGTCAGCTCACTTGCGCTTGACCCAATCGAGAAAAAACCACTGAAGAAATTTATGCCAGGATCATCGATCTTGTCCGTAGGTAGTTACGGTTGTAATTTCCACTGTTCATTTTGTCAAAATCACGAAATAGCTCAGCCTGCAAACGGTCACACTCTATGCAGAGAAATCTCACCTGACGAATTGGTTGAAAAAGCCATCGAACTGCAATCCCGAGGTAACATTGGATTAGCTTATACATATAATGAACCAATTACCTGGTATGAAACAGTGCTCGACACCGCTGCCCTGATCAGACACAATGGGCTAAAAAATGTAATGGTTACTAATGGTTTCATATGTGAACAACCTCTGAGGAAGCTATTACCACTTATAGACGCAATGAATATTGATCTTAAGGCTTTTGATAATGACTTCTATTATAAAAAAGCAGGAGGAAATCTTGAAACTGTAAAGAACACAATAAAACTTGCTTCAAATCATTGCCATATTGAAGTTACTACACTTGTTATTTCCGGTCTCAATGACTCCCCAGAACAAATGGCTCAGGAAGCTGCCTGGCTTGCGGAAATATCTCCCGAAATTCCGCTCCACATTTCACGTTTCTTCCCTCAATATAAAATGCTGGACAGACCAAAAACGCCTGCAGCTGTGATCTACGAGCTGCAGGCGGTCGCTTCGAAATATTTAAGACATGTTTATACAGGCAATGTTTAATTGGACTGTGTACCAGCTTTTACCCATCCGGCAACCTGTATCGTACGCCTTGCCTGATGTTTAACAGCATCCTCGACATCTTCTACCGTCTTGCCATCCTGTCCCTGACTCACGGAAGTGCCGTAGGGATTACCACCAGCCTTGAATATCGAATCATCTGTGTAGCCAGGAGAAACCACAATAGCGCCCCAATGGTACATGGTTGTATATAACGATAAAATTGTTGCTTCCTGCCCACCATGTGGATTCTGAGCCGAAGACATAGCACTTACTACTTTGTTCGCAAGCTTACCCTGTGCCCAGAGCCCTCCTTGCTGATCAAGAAATTGTTTTGCCTGGGCGGCAGCACCACCGAATCTTGTAGGGACGCTGAAAATAACCGCATCTGCCCACTCAAGATCTTCTGAACCGGCCTGAGGTATGTTTTTAGTGCTGTCATAATGAGCACGCCAGGCTGGATTGGAATCAATTGCGGCATCGGGAGCTGTTTCTGCTATTCTGACTACCCTGACCTCTGCGCCCGATTCTACTGCGGCTTCTTCAGCCCACCTGGCCAGCTGATAATTAATACCTGTTGCACTATAATAAACGATAGCTAATTTTACTTTTTCCATTGTGATATCCTCCTGTTCATTCGAGCCACTTCTCGGCCCAATTTTGTATTGGATCAAGAGCACTTGCAAGCGCTCTGCCTTTTTCAGTCAAACTGTATTCTATTCTCACCGGAATTTCTGAAAAAACCTCTCGTTGAACTATACCTTCATGTTCAAGTTCTCTCAACCGTTCAGACAACATACGTCCACTTATACCGGACAAAACCTGTTCAATCTCACTGAATCTTCCTTTGCCATCAAGTAGAACCCTTATAATCAAACCGTTCCAGCGTTTGCCAAGCAAGAGAAAAGTTCGCTCAAATCGGGGACATAAATGATGTTCAACTCTATCTGTCATTTTCAGCACCCCCTTGAATGACTAATGTTTTGCTCAACTTGTTTGATGGACTTATAATAACAAACTTACTATAAGTAAGTATATATACAATGGTTACCAGTGAATCTTATGATACAAAATAATGTTTATCCTTAGGTATCAATTACTCTTGCAGAGATCTTAAAACCGTCTATAATCGTACAATAAATAGAAAATAGCTACGAGGTTACCTCATTATGAAAAAAATGAAGATAAATAGCTTTTTTAAAAGCTTACAAACGCACCGTTTTCAACATCTAAGTCTGCTTTTGGCAGTCGCCATTATAGTTTCTCTTCAGTTAACAGCCTGCAAGAAGGACAGTCAGACGACTGAAACACTGTCACCTGAAATCACGAGTAGAACAACAACAAAACGGAGCACCGTTTCAACGTCAAGCACGTCAGAAGCTACCGAAGCATCAGCAAGCACCCAAACAATTATTTCAAGCACAGAACAAATTGATAAAACAACACTTTCAACAACAAGCACAGCAAAAACTTCTTCAGAAACTATACAAGACGCGACCTCTGCCACGAGTAGCGAAACCACAGCGATAGCAACAACAGCAAGCCAAGTACCGACCACCAGGCAAACTACAACTGAAGCAATTCAGGCCACTGACCCGGCAGACGATCCAAATAGTTTAACCGTCAAGGTAACTATTCCGGAAGGCTTCAGTATGATACAGATTATCGACAGACTTGTTGCCAGCGGAGTTAATTCCAGAGAAGCTCTCTTGAAATCAGCGGCCAACGATGACTTCAGCAGCTTTGAGATAATAAAATCTACTGCAGCAATTCCAAATCGCTGCTGGCAGCTTGAAGGTTATCTTTATCCTGACACCTATGAGTTTTATCGCGGAGAAGATCCCAAATCTGTCTGGAGTAGATTCTTAAGTAATTTCACAAACAAAACTAAACAATATCAGTCTCAGCTTTCTCGTTTTAACTGGACATTTGACCAGGCCGTGACCTTCGCCTCACTGCTTGAAAGGGAAGCTGGTAACCCCGAAGAAGTGGCAAAAGTATCTTCTGTCATGCATAATCGTTTGAATAACGGTATGCCGCTGCAGCTTGATGCCTCTATTGATTATGTTGAGAAATATATAAAACCTTACATCTCCGGTAACATAGACCGCTATAATTCTTATTACAACACTTATAAGACTCCGGCTTTGCCATCTGGTCCAATTAGTAATCCCGGAGCCCGGGCGTTAAACGCGACTCTTAATCCAGCTAATACGGATTATCTCTATTTTGCGACTGATAACAGTGAGCCGCCGAAGTATTATTATTCACTTACATATGATGAGCACGACGCTCTAATTAGAGAATTAGGAATTGGTATTTATGAGTAAATACTTTTTACATAAATAGCGTCTAAACTATTGCATACAACCTTGAGTTTGTGACACAATGTACATTATATGGAGGTTGTTCAATATGTATTATAAACAGTATGGCAATACGGATATGAAAGTTTCTGCTATCGGCATGGGCTGCATGCGGTATGATGAAGAGGATGTTAAAGCCGGCAGACTCGATA
>JAQVJP010000154.1 GCA_028695145.1 Eubacteriales bacterium | reverse complement strand
CAAAGCAATCAGCACGGAGCAGGCTTTTGCCGAGATTAAGAAAAACAGCGGCAGACTCTTCGATGAGAAATATGTAAACGCACTCGAGAAGTGTTTATCAAGCACGGTAAAAGGAGGGCTCAGAATATATGGATAAGCCTGAACAAGGTTATATACGAGTTTTGCTGGTGGAGCCATTGATGCCGCCGGTTGAGATGATCATGCCGGCTAAGCTGGAAGCGTATCAGAAGGTCGTCGGCGGCCTCATAGAAGTCGCATATCCGTTTGATCGAGACGCCAGGATGGTAGCAATTTGCAATGAAGAGGGTAAGCTTCTTGATCTGCCGCTTAACCGCAGTATCGAGTATGACATCATCGCCGGAACCTTCATCGTATGCGGCACAGATCCAGAAACAGGCGACTTCGCAAGTCTAACTGATGAACAAATGAAGCAAGCCAAGGAACGATTCGGACCGATTGAGATATTTTCTGTCGAACTGGTATATGAAGTCGATCGGAAAACAGGTGATATCAAATTCCATCGCCCAGAAGACCGTGGACGCTAAGTTTTTGGCAAACAACTATTGGGGGTGATGACTTCTTCTCAAAAAATCAGATTAATCAGGCAAAAGACTTGGACCTGCTGTCTTTTCTCAGATGGTTTAAGCCGGACGAACTCAAATATCTTGGCGGCGGCGAGTTTGCCACAGCAACACATGACAGTTTAAAAATCTCTAACGGTAAATGGCACTGGTTTTCCAGAGGCATCGGCGGCAGAACCGCACTCGACTATCTGATCAACGTTGAAGGCAAGACTTTTACAGAGGCCATGCATCTGGTGTTGTCAGTGAAAAATCAGCTCTATCTGAGTCCGGAATTCAATAAGCCAGCCAGAGTAAAAAGAAGCCACAACAAACCAGATAAGCCATTTGAATTACCAGTAAAAGCAGACGATAACAATCGAGCTACCGCCTATCTTAGAAGTCGCGGAATCAGTATGGACATTATTAAACAATGCATTCGGCAAGGTCTGATCTATCAGGATAAGCTTCACGGCAATGTTGTTTTTGTCGGCAAAGACATTAGCGGCAAGCCAAGAAATGCCATGTTGCGTGGCACTGGCCATGGCAGCAATTTCAAGAAGGACGCACCGGGCAGTAACAAGAATTATTCATTCTCGTATCCCGCAGCAAACCACTCGGACTGTTTGAGAGTATTCGAATCAGCTATTGATCTTCTCTCGGATATGACCATTCAGAAGCATGAATCGAATACCTGGAGCGATGTTCACAGGCTTAGCCTTGGCGGTCTGGCGGCAAACGCATTACATCAATACCTGCAGGATCATCCGGAGATCTGGCAGATTAACCTTTGTCTTGATAATGATGATCCTGGACTTACCGCAACTCGCGAACTATCTGCAGAGCTAATCGCAAAGGGCTTCATAGTTAAGGGTGAACTGCCGCTGCAGGGTAAAGACTATAACGAATTTTTATGTAAATACTATGAACCCGAAAGAATAAAAAATTCTTCAATCAAACACAAATCCCAGAAAGAGGAAAGATAAAAACACGGAAGAAATAAACATGTATGAACGACCACTGGCCTATGTTTGTTCACCGCTAAAAGGCGAGATCGAGGCTAATTTGACCAAAGCAAAACAGTACGCAAGAAAAGTATTCGAGGCTGGCTATGAGCCTTTTGTCCCGCACCTATATTACACAGGCTTTCTTAACGATCGAAAGGCCGAGGAACGCCAGGCAGGCATCGCCATGGGCCTGAATCATCTCAAGAAGTGCCGCATTCTTGTCGTCTGCACTGATAAAATCAGTGACGGCATGCTGACAGAAATTAACGAAGCATACCGCCTGTCCATTCCAATAGTCAATCTCAGCGGGCTGCAGCTATACGCCAGCATCATGACCCAGACCAAGAAGAAATAATTGGACATCCATGCAGACATTTACAATTATTGGAGGAAAATAAAATGACTAAACATACCGGCAAAAGGCTTACCGATGCGAGTGACCATAAGGGCAAAATTATGTTGATGGCAGAGATGACACATAAACTGACTGGCGAGGAAGAATCAGATATCCGCGGATATCTTGAGAAGTTCGGCGTAACCGGCTTCTTCGCCAGAATTGATTCGCTCGATCTTAATCCAAATCTAAAAGAAAAGCTGAATGATATCTATGAGCTCATTTTCCTGGCTGGGGGTGATAACAATAGCTTCAATTGAAAAGGACAAGCAAAGACTGGCTGAACTGTTCGCATCTGTTGCGAGAATACCCAAGCCAAAAATGGAGAAAGCTCTAAAAGACAATGACATTCGTGATCTTATCAAGACCCCTGGACTGTTATCTCCAACTATCGCTGAACTTGAACGGATAGAGCTGCTACAGGAATACCGGCAGCTCTATACCACGCTAAGTCACTTCGAAACGAAATACAAGATCACGACACCGGAAGATGCGGCCATCTATCTGGAACCGACCCTCGCTGAACGTGATCATGAAGTTGTTGTTAGCCTTCTTCTGGATACCAGGAATAATGTCATCAAGCAACTTGTAGTAGCGGACGGTCAAATCGACTCAGCGATGATTAATCCAAGAAAAATCGTCAGAGATGCACTGCTTTATAACGCCAAAGCCATGATTCTTGCACATAATCATCCGTCAGGCGATCCAAAGCCCAGCCAGGATGACATCAACGCAACGACTAACCTAACTGGTATTCTTTCAACAATGGGTATTACGGTTCTTGATCATATAGTAATCGGCAGGAATGATTTTTCATCTCTAAAACAGCTCGGCATGTTTCCCGGAATGCAGCAGAGCATCCGGGAGCAGGATGTTAAGTATGGCACAAGGAGTTCGAAAGGTAAGGGTAAATGTAGGTAGAAAAAGGGATCCCTTCTTGATAGAGGGGATTCTAGTAAATCAAGAAATTACTTTCCGAACAAATCACTATGCGAACCTGTTCTCGTGAGGGTTAATACCAGTACATCTTCTTCAATGCGATACAATAATAACCAATCAGGTTGGATATGGCACTCTCTGTGCCCTGTCCAATTTCCTGTAAGGAAATGATCCCTATGCTTTTCTGATAACTTCTGACCCATGGCAAGCGTTGTAATTATCTTCTCAAGCAGTTCAATTTTCAATCCTCGCTTAACGGCCAACTTATAGTCTTTCTTGAACTGATTTGTATACTTGATTGTCAGCTTGATCTTGCTCATTTCTTCAAATCAGCAAATAGCGCATCAACATCAGCGTATCCTTTTACCGATGGATCTTTGGCTATTTTCTCTGCCTCTAACATTGCTGCTATTGTTTCTTTATTCGGTTGATTTAAATTGATGTCAAACGGGATTCCTCCCTCACGCAATGCCTGTCTTATAAAAACATTAAATGCAGTAGAAATATTCATTCCAAGCTCAGCAAAAAGCGCATCCGCTTGCTTCTTGATATCACCGTCAATGCGTATACTGATGTTAGTACTATTTCTGGACACAAGATCATCTCCTTTCGTATATCTACTTACATTATATATACATAGTATGTTAATTGCAATACAAACGCTTTAGACATGAACTTTCTGATGTACATAACATATTGCGTTTGTCCTATATATTCGTCCGTTTAATCTTGTATCATTTTTTAGCAAGCATCGCCTTTGGATAGCCAAAGGCCTTCTTGTTAGGGAACCCCTAAAACCCTTATTGTTGGAGGTGATGATTTTTAGAAATCGAAAGCATAGCGTTCTGGTTCGGCTGAATGAACAAGAACTGGTGCATCTGCGTAGTCTTGTTAAAGCGTCTGGTTTGCCACAAGAAAATTTACTGCGTAAAATAATACTTGGATATCAGGTGAAGGCTTCTCCGCCGATTGAATACCAAGAGATAATTGGCCAATTGATGTCTATTGAAAACTCAATAAACCAGATAGCAGCAAAATTAAACACATTATCCGTGTTTGATAGAAATACTTATTCAGATCAATACTCAGAATTGCTGAAAGTCATTTTGGAAATTCAAAATCAAATGGAAAGTCCAAATATTGATCATCTGTAAACCGGAGTATTCAAATCACAATGCTGGATATACTCTGAACAACTTCGAAGAATTCAGTACCTGGGTTATCTGGTATAGAACCATCAAATGAATCACGGGTATTTGCTTGGTCTATCTGTCGAATTGAATTTCTGATTGCATCGTCTGTCTTTGCCTTCAGATGTGAGACCCGCTGTTTATCAGAAAATCGCCTCTTTTTCATTTGGCATAACCCTCCAAAATGGAAGGAATGGCACCAAACCTGCCTAACAAATACCCTTTCTTGATATTTTCTTCAGCCCTGACCGAAAACTCATCCAGAGAATACAATTCTGAAGCTCCGGTTTTTCCGGACTTATCAACGAAATAAATCTGGTCACGGCGGAATATGTCTAAAGACATCAATTCCAGGTTATGAGTATTGAAAATCAACTGAGCATTTGAAGGGTTTATATCCGGGTCATTAAAGTAACCAATAATATGCTTTACGAGTAGTGGATGAAGGCTGCGCTCAATTTCATCTATAACAACTGTTTCCCCCGTCGATAAAGCTTTCATCAGTATTGGAGCTAATAGGAACAGGTTTTCAGTACCTTTTGATTCATCTGCTAAACTCACATGCACGACACTTGTTGATCCATCATCATTAGTAACCAGATGATCCATAAAAACGTTTTGCTTTTTCCCCTCGTGCATTTTTGCGTCTTTAGCCGCCTGATAAAGTG
>JAQVJP010000042.1:5035-20970 GCA_028695145.1 Eubacteriales bacterium | reverse complement strand
CCAGAATATAAGCCACTCCACCTTTACCTGATTGGCTATTTATGCGGATGATCGGATCATAGTTTCTGCCAACGTGCATAGGATCAATTGGCAAATATGGTACTTCCCAATGATCAGGATGGTTTTTAATCGCGCGCATCCCTTTGTTAATAGCATCTTGATGAGATCCTGAGAAGGCAGTGTATACAAGATCACCAGCATATGGATGTCTTGGCGGCACAATCATTCTGGTTGATCTCTCGTAAACATCAATTATACTGTTGATATCGGTAAAATCAAGTTCAGGATCGATACCCTGCGAGAACAGGTTGAGTGCTAAGGCTACAAAATCAGCATTACCTGTTCTTTCGCCATTACCAAAAAGTGTACCTTCAACTCTATCAGCACCTGCGAGCAGCCCCAGTTCAGTAGCTGCAACCGCCGTACCACGATCATTATGAGCGTGCAAGCTTACCATTATGCTGTCACGATACTTAGTATTGCGACAAAAATATTCAATTTGATCAGCATATATATTGGGAGTAGACATCTCAACCGTAGCCGGTAGATTAATTACACATTTATTATCAGGGGTTGGCTGCCAGATTTCACATACAGCGTCGCAAATATCGACAGCGAAATCCATTTCCGTACCAGTGAAACTTTCTGGTGAATACTCAAAGGTAAAATCAGTACCATAAGTATCTTTCTCAGCATAATCGCGAACAAGCTTCGCTCCAAAAACAGCCAGCTCCTTACATTGCTTTTGATCCATACCAAATACAACATCTCGCTGAAGCGTTGAGGTGGAATTATAAAGATGGACAACTGCTTTACCAACACCGCGGAGAGCTTCATAAGTTCTTTCAATTATGTGTTGCCTTGATTGGGTCAGAACCTGAATCTGCACATCATCAGGAATCAATTTATTGTCAATCAGATAGCGTGTGAATTCAAATTCTGTGTCTGAAGCAGCCGGAAAACCGATCTCAATTGTCTTAAAACCCATATCAACCAAATATTGGAAAAACTCCAACTTCTGCTCAAGATTCATTGGTATTTCCAGAGCCTGATTACCATCACGTAAGTCAACACTGCACCAATGTGGAGCCTTGTTTATGGTTTGTGACGGCCATTGCCTGTCTTGTAAGTTAATTACTGGATACGGTTTGTACTTCTCAGAGTATTTCATTCTTGCCATTTTAAAATTCTCCCTTCATTTACCTTCACATTACTTGAAACTGCCTTCTCTTCTCTGAACAACAAAAAACCCTTCGTCTCTTATATAGAGACGAAAGGTTGAACTTCCGCGGTACCACTCCAATTCATTTCCAAAGGAAATGCTCTTATCAGATACAGATCAAATACTTCTGATCGATATCCTGTTCCTGTAACGGAGAACCTCCGACATCATCTAAAGCAACATACAGCCTTCAATGTGTACACTCAAGGGTGAGTTCATAAAGCTTCCAATGCCGCTTCACACCAACCAGCAGCTCTCTGTAAATTTTCAGTCCAAATTACTAATCCCTGTCATTGTGTCTATATTAAATTTTCTTGATTCATTGGCGTTAATTTAACACAGCATTTAATGATCGTCAAGTAATATATTCTATAAATAGTTTGCTATGTTGCAAAAGAAACAAAATTATGAATGAAATTTGCTTTTGCGTAATATATATGTCATGTTGTTGATCGGGCTATCAGCTCAGGTTCAACCAGAAGTCTCTGTCTTGATCTTGCCGGGAAAATCTCAATTTCTCTCATAAGCGCTTCAAATGCTTGTTCACCAAGCTTGGTACGGGGTTGAGATACTGTACTAAGTCCAATTTGAGGTAATGATGCATAGGAAATATCATCGAAACCTATTAGAGCAAGCTGTTTTGGTACTTCTATACCATTGTCACGGGCATAGTGAAGTGCGCCAAGAGCAATTATGTCGTTGCCGCAAAAAACAGCATCAGGTGGGTTCTGTAGGCGCATAAGCGCAGCCAGCCTGTTATATCCGCTCTCTATACCAAATCCACCATAGCTGATCAAATCAGATTCAACTTGTAAACCGGATTCCTGAAGTGTTTGCTGATATGCAAGTAATCTTATCTGATTTGAAGGTGAAGTTTCCTGGCCACCAACAAAAGCGATTCTCTTATATCCTCGTTCAACAAGATGTCTAACTGCAAGACGGCTTCCCGCCTCATGATCAACTTCTATGTAACTTAAATCATCTTCCATAGCATGCCAGAACAAAACAACAGGCACATTCAGCGCTTCCAAAGCACCAGGTCTAAGGAAAGCTGTTGGTTTGAGAATAATACCATCTACTCGCTGTTCTACCATAATTCTCAATTTTTCCTGTTCTTTGACAGGATCCCACCCAGTATTACAGACCATGGTTGTATAACCGGCTTTTTCCGCCGCGGTGTGCACTGCCATCGTTATGTCAGCAAAAAATGGATTGCTGACATCAGGTACGATTAAAGCAATGATTTCTGATTTTCTTTTTACAAGACTTCTGGCTATAGCATTGGGTTGATAACCCATGGAATTTGCCAGTTCAATTATGCGCATCCTGGTTTCTTCACTGACATCTGATCTGTTGTTCAGCGCCCTGGAAACTGTTGCATAGGAAACTCCTGCTTTTTCCGCGATATCTTTTATCGTAATCATCAGCTGTCCTCCGCATCTTGTATTGACACGTCATTTTACCACATCAGGTAATAACTCGTTCAGCCATTCTGTTACGTTTTCCCAGACTATCTGGCGATTTTGCTCATTAAGCATCTCATGTCTGCCATTCTCATATAGAATTAGGTGAGTTGGGTGACCGTATTTCTGTAGCCAACGATTTATTTTTTTGACGCCAAGACCAAATCCACCTACGGGATCTTGCTCACCCGAAAACAACATAATCGGTAAATTTGATTGAACGGAAGCTGCCCATTTTCTTGAGGAAACAGATTTTACCATGGTAAATAAATCTTTGAAACCACTTGCGGTAAATACAAAACCACAAAATGGATCATTAACATATTTATTTACCTCTTCTTCGTCTGAAGAAATCCAGTCATAAGGAGTCAGCGCTTGAGGCAATCTCGATTGAAACTTACCACTCATCAGCTTGTTTAGTTTATCGTCTCTATAGTAGCCACCATTTTTTTTGACAGAATGCTCAGCAAGTTTGACCGCTATACCTGCAATAGCGTTTGGTGCAGGAGTACCGGAAAAAATAGCTGCAGCAAGTTTAATCCCTGATGTCGCACAAAAACGTCTTGCAATCAGTGAGCCCATACTATGTCCAAAAATTATGGGTGGAATACCTGGATACATCTGAATCAATATATTCATAAGTTCAATAATATCAAGTTGTATTTTATTAGAACCATCATGTTCGGAGAAATACCCCAAATGTTTCTCATCTGGAGCAGTTCTACCATGACCAGGCAGATCAAGTGTACAAACTATGTAGTTATGCTTAGAGAGATACTCAGCAAAACTCTGATAGCGAAGCTGATGTTCAGCCATTCCATGTATAATCAGTATAAGCCCACGTGCTTTCTTTTTTCCAGCACTCTCTATCATCTCAAACGGCAAGTATAGCAATGGCTGAATACTGTTTTGACCGGTATGAGATATGAATCTTAATTCTGGATCCTCAATATACATAGATTAACACCATCCTCCCTGCAAAAACCTGATGTAGAAAAACTACATCAGGTTCTGATTGCCTGAAAATATTATTTATGATCTATATAACCCAGATGAACAAGTAGTTCAGCTGTCAGAACAGCTCCACCTGCAGCACCACGCAGAGTATTATGCGACAGACAGACAAACTTGTAATCAAATATATTATCTTCTCTTAATCTGCCGATTGTCACGCCCATACCGTTACCATTCATGACGTCAAGTGCAGGCTGAGGACGATTGTCTTCTTCAAAATAAGTTAGAAATGGCTTAGGTGCAGAAGGCAGGCCTGCTTTCTGCGGCAAACCCTCATAATCTTTCCACAACTTAATAATTTCTTCTTTTGAAGGTTTGTTCTTAAACTTGACCGAAACAGCCGCAGTGTGACCTTCTTGCACGGCCACTCTGTAGCATTGTGCGGAAATAGTAGTCTCATGATCAAGGTCAATCTTACCGTTTGCTGCCTTGCCCCAGATTCTCAGTGGTTCTTTTTCACTCTTCTCTTCTTCCCCACCAATAAATGGAATCATATTATTTACCATTTCCGGCCAATCGGTAAAAGTCTTACCGGCACCAGATATCGCTTGATACGTACATACACTAATTTGTTCAATTCCAAAGTGACGCAGTGGGCTGAGCGCGGGAACATAACTTTGAATCGAACAATTTGGTTTTGCCGCAATGAAGCCTCTACTTGTACCAAGACGTTTCTTCTGCTGTTCAATTATCTGCATATGATCATGATTGATTTCAGGTATAACCACAGGCACATCTTCAGTCCAACGATTAGCTGAATTATTGGATACTACAGGTGTTTCAAGCTTAGCGATTCTCTCTTCAAGTGCTTTGATTTCATCTTTTTTCATATCTACCGCGCAAAAAACGAAGTCAACATCATTTGCCCACTTTTCAAGATCATCAGTACTTGCAACTGTCATATTTCCAATATTTTCAGGCATAGCAGCTTCAAGCTTCCATCTTCCTTTTACAGCATCTTTGTACATTTTACCGGCTGAGCGAGGGGAAGCGGCAACTACAGTAGTCTCGAACCAAGGATGATCTGCCATAAGAGTAACAAATCTCTGACCAACATAACCAGTCGCTCCAATAATTCCGGCACGAAGTTTCTTTTCCATTTAATTTAAGTCTCCTTTGACATCTATGATTAACTTTACGATATGTCCGCGTTACACGGACATATGTCTCTTACTGGTGAATTTTAACACACAGTAAATGTTTTTTCAACTGCATATCTTTGCTTATTAAGTATACCATCGATATAATTAACAAGAGCTCAATTTTTGGAGGAATTTTATGAAACCTGAACAAAGCTGCTATTGGATTGATCAATTTCTTGATTATTTTCAGGCGATAAAAGAACGCTCTCCCAATACAATAAAAGAATATCGCTACGATCTTGTTTTGTTTCTTAGATTTGTTTTGCGGCGTAGAGGATTAATAGATATGTCTGTTGAGTTCGAAAACATTTCTATCACTCAAGTAGATGAAGATTTTTTGAAATCGATAAAACTTACTGAAATGTACGCTTTTGTGTCCTGGCTCAGTACTGAGAGAAAAAACAGTCCTAACGCTCGAGCGCGCAGAATATCATCAATACGTAGCTTTTTCAATTATCTAAAAAATAAAGCAAGAATACTCGAAGAGAATCCGGCGGCCGATCTCGAATCACCTAAACTGGTCAAGAAACTCCCCCGTCACCTTACACTTGATGAGAGTCAGCAGCTGCTGGCAAAAGCTGCGGCTAATCCGTCTGAGTGGTCAAGTCGAGATTATTGCATAATAACACTATTTCTTAATTGTGGTTTGCGTCTATCCGAACTGTGCAGCATAGATATTGATAATATTAAGGAAGATACTCTTACGGTGATTGGTAAAGGCGCAAAAGAAAGAACCGTATATCTAAACAGCGCATGTTTGTCAGCACTTAACGATTATCTTGAAGATCGGCCACAAGTCGAAGGTTCTCATGCCAGAGCACTGTTTCTCAGTCGCCTTAAGAGACGAATCAGTCCCAAAACGGTACAATGGACTATAAAAAACTACATCATTTCGATAGGTCTTGATCCCAAGCGATATTCAGTTCACAAACTTAGACATACTGCCGCTACATTAATGTATAAGTATGGCAAAGTTGACATAAGGGCATTACAGGCTATTCTCGGTCACAGCAGTATATCAACAACTGAAATATATACTCACATCGACCAGGACGCTCTTCATAATGCTGTAGAAAGCAACCCTTTGAGCAAAATTAGAAAAGAAAAATAACTATAATAAGAAAAATAAATCTTATATCAGTTCTGATTGAAATTTGAAAAATCAGGGGTATAGATTGCTGTGGCAGAAGATCTCTCCTGCCCTAAAACATGACTGAAACCTCGATCAATAGCATGTTCTATTACTTTGTTATATTCATAGGTTGTAAGTCTTCTTTGCAGTTGTTTTTCAAATTTCAGTTTAGTTTCGATAAGCTCCTGAACAGGAGTATACTGAGACATTATGGAAATAGGTGTGTTTAACGGCACAGTAGCAGCAAGTTTATCGATTACACGAATGCTGTCACGGTAGTAGCCAGGAAGTACAAGATGCCTTATTACAACACCACTGAGCAACAACCCATCTTCAGAAAAAACTGGCATTGGTTTCTGTCTGATCATTTCAGCAAGAGCTGAACTTGCATAATTAAAATAATCCGGCGCATTACTAAGTTTCGTGGAAATACTACTATCGACAAATTTAAAATCAGGCAAGTAAATATCTACAAACCCCTCAAGTGATTTTATGCTTTCACTCTTCTCATACAAGCTGCTATTCCATATAACCGGTGAAGTAATACCCTTCTCTCTTATAAGCTTGATTAAGTCAATAATAGCTCTTGTATAATGACTGCCAGAGACCAAATTTATATTATGAACTCCTTGCTTAATCAAAGGTAGAAGTTCCGATAATAGATCATCAGGCGATATTTTTTTACCGAATACTGAATTTGGACTACTAATTTTATAATTTTGACAAAATAAACAGCCAAGCTGACAGCCGGCAAAAAAAACAGCCGCTGAACCATTAGTGCCACTAATAAATGGCTCTTCCCATTTATGAGACATTATTTTAGCAACGCGAAAATGTGTGAAGCCCTCTCGAGCTCCACACATACCAGGATCATTATATGTTCTTGAAGAATTGCACTCTCGCGGACAATCTCTGCAAACACTGCTATTATCTATCATAATTCTTCTCAATTATTAAAAATCACGCAGGAAGGTTTGATAAGCGAGATGTGTATAATAAACATCTATTTTGCTTGTAACTTCAAACGTTGAATGCATTGACAATACAGGAACACCGCAGTCAATAACCTCCATACCAAGATGAGCCAAAAATTTTGCGATAGTTCCACCGCCGCCTGCGTCAACCTTACCCATTTCTCCTGTCTGCCATTTTATTTCGTTTTTATCGAGCAATCTCGTCAAGCGAGCAAAAAACTCACCATTTGCGTCACTTGTACCATATTTGCCTCTTGATCCAACATATTTAACTAGTGTTATACCACGATTAATATAACTGTTGTTTCGCGGGTCTGAAACACTTGAATAAGTCGGGTCAAAAGCGTTAGTAACATCTGCGGACAGAAGAGAACTGTTTTGTAAAACTTTTTGGAAATCAAGTTGATTGGCTGAAGCTAACTCAGGCAATGAACGAGCGTAGAGCTCATAAAGCAAATATTCATATACTCTCGACTGTGCGCCTGTATTGCCATCACTACCAATCTCCTCTTTATCAAACAAGAGACAGACAGCTGTTTTATCAGCTTTTTCCAAGTTTGTTAGAGCACTCATAGCAGTATAAGCGCATACCCTATCATCCTGACCATATGCACCGATAAAACTGGAATCAAGACCAACATCTCTTGCTTTTTGTGCCGGGACAATCTCAATTTCAGCTGTCACAAAATCACGTTCGGTAATACCATATTTGTCATGCAGTAATTTTAGTATAGCCAGCTTAAATCTTCCGGATGTCTCTTTGTCAGGATAAGGCAAACCACCGATCAGCACATTCAAATCTTCACCCTTAATTACATCTGTAGCTTTACGTGACATTTGCTCAGATCCAAGATGAGGCAGTAAATCTGTAATAGTTAAAACAGGATCATCATCCTTTTCACCTATACAGATTGTCATTGGACTACCATCCTTGAGGAAGACTATACCGTGCATAGCAAGAGGTATTGCAGCCCATTGGTATTTCTTGATGCCGCCATAATAATGAGTTTTCATTAAAACAAGATCATTATCTTCATAAATTGGATTAGGCTTGAGGTCAAGTCGAGGTGCGTCAACATGAGCACCAATCAAATTCATACCATCGGTCATTGGTTTCTTACCAATGATAGCAGCTGCCATCGCTTTTCCTCTTATGTTTTTGTAAACTTTATCACCGGGCTCAAGAATGTTTTTTGAATCAATATTTTCGTAACCAAGCTCTTCAAGAGTCTCGATCATCACCGTAACAAATTCTCTTTCCGTCTTAGCCAAATCCAGGAAGTTTTTGTAATCCTCGGCAAAAGACCAGGCAAACTCTTTATCATCTTTGCTTACTACATCCCAGAGATTATCATATTCCATCCCCAGATCTTTTTTTAGTTTTTTTACTACTTCTTTCACATCATTTTTTGAAGGCTTCTTGCCAGTTAACTTCTTTTCTTCTTTCATAATATTCACAGTGCCCGTTTTAAATTTGTTTATGAGGTTCGAGCACGTACTCCTTTCCAGACAGAAGAGATTATATCACAATAATAGAATCAAATAGATATCTATGATACAACACTATAAGACATTAACGAATGAAACCATGACAGCAGATGATATCTGATATATAATTCATATTGTTTGCAAATTTGAATTCGAGGTTATTTATGTTATTCGATACACATTCACATGTTAAGCCGTGGTCTCATGATGCAAGCCAGACGATTGATCAGCTTCTTAATGATGCTGAACAAAAAGGTTTGGCAGGTATTTGTTTGACTGATCATTATGAAAAAGACTTATTTTACGAGCGTGGTTATGAAGATATCTTCGATCCTGATGAGTATTTCCGACATCTTGGTTCTAAGAGACTTGACCCGAACAGTGCCGTAAAACAAGGGAAGCCGGCCTTTCTAATTGGTGCTGAACTTGGCTGGCTTCCGCATTTGCGCGATCATCTTATCTGGTTAACTTCAAACTATCCATTTGATAATGTTATTTTGTCCATGCATGTTTTCCGAGGATCTGATCCTTATATAAATGAGAACTTCTTTTCTGAAGGAATTGAGGTTGTCTATCCCGAAGCTATTGCAGATATGGTCGATATGATAGAAACATTTAGTGATTTTGATATTCTTGGGCACTTCGATTATGTTTCTCGTTACTATAAATCAGAAAACGCGAAAATGCTTTATAAGCATGCGCCAGACCAGTTTGATAGTTTATTTAAGAAAATGGCCGAAGACGGAAAGTGTCTTGAGATAAATACACGCACAACTGTCAAAATGCGTTCGATGGGGTATATTAAGTCTGAGAGTTTACCTGATCCGGACATTATCAAACGCTACCTTGAACTTGGCGGAAAATACATATCTATTGGTTCAGACAGTCATCATAATGGAGATGCCGCACTTATTTTCTCTGAAATGAAAGAATGGCTGCAATCAAATGGGGTAAACAGATTGACATATTTTGTAGAACGCAAACCTGTTGAGTATATAATCTGAAAGAGTATTCAAAAAGCCTGCTCACTAAAAATGAACAGGCTTTTTGTTTGTATTTAATAAATTTTATTTAAGCTTAGGTTTTTTGCCAATTTTTTCAAGCATCAGCTTAAGTGTAACAGTTCTGTTATAAGTGTACTTTTTATAACTCTCTCTTAGTTCCTTATTCAATGCGATCATGATCATTATAAGAATCACTGCAAAAGGCAAACCCATAATAATTACGGCAGATTGAATTGTTGTTAAGGCTTGCTCACCACCAATAAGTAAAACTGATAGTGCTATAGCACCCTCCATCGCAGCCCAGAATATTCTTTGAACTTTTGGCGGTTCATCTCTGCCGCTACTTGTCAGACTACTTACAACAAATGAACCAGAGTCACTACTTGTAACGAAGAAAATGACTATAGCAATTATAGCAACTAATGACAATAGTGATCTTAACAAAACACTGTCCGTTAAGTAATTAAACATTTCAAAAATAGCTGTGGACATATTTTGATTAATTGCTTTTTCTATTGCGCCTTCATATATATCATTCAACTTAACTCCGGCAGCACCGAGGATTGTCATCGCTGAAGTAATTATTATTGTCGGTAACACTATAGCCCCAAGAGCAACTTCGCGTACGGTTCTTCCTTTGGAAATCCTGGCAATAAACGTGCCCACAAATGGTGTCCATGATATCCACCATGCCCAGTAGAACACAGTCCAACCAGCTTGCCATGCTTTTTCTGAAGGCTCAACAGCAGTATACATTGCAATGTTAAAAAAGTCGCGTAAATACAAACCCATACCAGACAAGTATGTAGACAGTATATAAACGGTTGGTCCGATAAGTAGTATTCCTAAGAGCAGGAGTCCGCTGACAACCATGTTTGCTTCGCTTAATATTTTGATTCCTTTGTTCAATCCGCTTACTACCGATAATGTGGCAAAAGTTGTAATGGATATAATCAATATAATCTGAACAATTGGATCAAATGGTAAACCTGTTAAATAACTAAGTCCGGAATTTATCTGCTGTGCTCCAAGTCCCAAGGATGTCGCTAAACCAAACAGAACGGATAAAACTGCTACTGTATCGATTATGTCGCCGAGTATGCCGTATATTTTTTCTTTTATTAATGGATAGAACAATGATCTCGGAGCGAAAGGCAGTTTTTTGTTATATGCAAAATAACCTAATCCAATAGCAACGAGTCCATAAGCCGCCCAGGCATGACCACCCCAATGCATATACATAACTTTAAAATTATCCAGTACAGAACCCGATTTTAAACCCTCAGGAATATCTTGATGCAATATTGGTTCAGCAACGCCATAGAAAAAAATACCGATTCCGATTCCGGCGCTAAACATCATTGCGTACCATGCGGCATTACTATATTCTGGTCTTGCTGTATAACCGCCAAGCCTAATTCTTCCAAGCTTGGATAACCCTATTACTATCAAAAAGAAAAACGCGGCATTTATAGTAAATACATAAAGCCAGCTAAAATGCTCATTAATAAAGCTATTGATCCCGCCGAAGAAACTTGCTGCGGTGTCAGGCCAGATTATTGTGAACACAATGAAACCCAATACTAAGATAGAGGACGCTAATGAAACAAAAACATTCATGTCAAGGCCAAAACCAGTGAAGTTTCTGCTAAACATTCTCTCTTCTGCCGCTTTTGCTTCTGACCCAATCTGCACAAGATCAGGATTTGCGATTACTTCATCAATGATCTCAAGTTTCTCATGCATATGTTCATTGGCATTATTATGATTCCTTTGGCGCTGATCATAATCCTCAGAATTTATATAATTTGAATTGCTATCTTCATTTATACTCATACATTCCCTACCCCAAAATCCTCATGGTTCATATATAGACAATTAATTATACTATTTAATTCCACAAAAATGAATCTTCTATGAAGCCCGAAGCTACTATGGCACCGTCATGATAGAGCACACAGCTCTGTCCGGCAACCGGTGACGATACTGGTTGTTTGAATTCAACTATTAGCTTGTTCTTATTAGTTGCGGGATAAGCAACGCACTCAGCTTCAATTGCTGAGTGTCGGATTCTACCCTTCAACTTCATTGGTTTATCAATTGATGGCAAACCTGAATACACTATATCTGAAATCTCAATTTGATTACGCATAAGTTTCTCATGCGCTCCAACTCTCAGGGTATTACTGGCTATATCACGTCCGATCACGAATAACCTATCTGTAGTTTTGACCTCAAAGCCCTTGCGCTGGCCAATTGTATAATGAATCAATCCCTTGTGCGTTCCAATTACTCTTCCGTCTTCATCAACGATATTACCGGGATTAGTAAGATATAGAAGTTCAGGTGCTTTCTCATACAGGTATTCCTCAATGAACTCGGTATAACTGCCGGGGATAAAACAATTATCCTGGCTATCAGGTTTATGGCCAATTCTATTGCCTTCAGCTGTCAGCAGATTATGCTCAAGTGCTATTTCTCTGACTTCAGTCTTATTATAAGTTCCAAGCGGAAAATGCAAATCGGCCAGTTGATCTTGCCTTAACCTTGATAAAAAGTAGGATTGATCCTTAAACCCTACTGGTGCTCGCTCCATCGCGAAACGGCCGTTACTGTTTAATCTAATACGAGCATAATGTCCGGTCGAGACTGCGTCGCATTTATGCGCTTTTGCCAATTTGTATAGAAGTTCAAATTTAAACTTAGGATTACAACTAATACATGGATTTGGTGTTTTCCCACTTGTGTAGCTAAATACAAAATCTTTAATAATCGAATCGGCGAATTCATTTCTAACATCTTCAATTATGTGTTCTATCCCAAGTGTATTACAAACAGAAGCTGCGTCAGCTGCCGCAGCCCATCCGTCATCATTTGTAATCATAGTCATACCTATAACTTCAGCGCCCATTTGCTGGAGCAATAAAGCAGCGACAGAGCTGTCTACTCCGCCGCTGATACCAAGCATGACTCGTTTCGGTCTATCCCTCATATCGGGTACGGCCGCTATAGTAATTTCATCTGTCATTAGTGTGGGTCTTCCTCCAACATATCAAACAAAGCTTTATTCTCATCATTGAGCAAGCCGTTCTTCTCATAATACTCTTTGATAGCAGCTTTAACAGCTTGTTCAGCCAGAAGCGAACAATGCATTTTGATCGGAGGTAATCCATCGAGAGCGTCAGCAACTGCTTTGTTCGTCAATCTCAAAGCTTCATCAACTGTCTTGCCAATAATCATCTCTGTTGCCATACTGCTTGTCGCAATTGCAGACCCGCAACCAAATGTTTTAAATTTGGCATCGAGAATCACATTGTTTTCAATTTTAAGATCAACTTTCATTATGTCACCGCATTTAGCATTGCCAACAGTTCCACTAGCTGAAGCGTTTTCAATTTCTCCTACATTTCTTGGATTCATGAAATGATCCATTACCTTATCACTATATTGCATACTATCTCCCGCTTTCTAAAATATCATTAAACTTATATAGAACAATTATCAATTTCTGCCATTCTTCAAGAAATCAGAATACAGTGGCGACATATCACGCAGTTTTTTTACAATTTCTTTGAGATCTTTGACTAAATTATCAACGTGCTCCTGTCTGCTATCTTTGCCAAATGTTACACGTAACGAACCATGTGCTATTTCATGAGGCAAGCCAATTGCAAGCAAAACATGTGATGGATCAAGCGAACCTGATGTACACGCAGAACCGCTTGAGCAACTGTAGCCTGAAAAATCAAGCATTAACAAAATCGACTCCCCTTCGATAAATTCAAAAGATATATTAACATTATTCGGTAGTCTTTTAGATTTATGACCATTAATTCTTGCGTAGGGTATCTCAGCAAGTATCTGATTCATCAGACTATCACGTAATTCTGATAATTTTGCCGAATTTTCCTCAAGTTCCGTAGTCGCTAACTCAAATGCTTTTGCAAAGCCTGCAATTGCGGCCACATTTTCTGTACCGCCACGTTTATTCTTCTCTTGAGCTCCACCATCAAGCAGATTGGCAATCCTGACACCTTTTCGTATATACAAAGCTCCAACACCTTTGGGAGCATATATTTTGTGACCGGAAAAAGACATCAGATCCACATTCAGATCTTTTACATCTATTTTTAAAGCTCCTGCAGCTTGAACAGCATCAGTATGGAATAAAACTTTTTTTTCTTTGCAAATTTTGCCGATTTCACCGATAGGTTGAACCGTACCAATTTCGTTGTTAGCCATCATTATGGTTACAAGAATTGTGTCAGGACGAATAGCGCTTCGGACATCATCCGGATTTACCAGACCATCTTGATCAACCTCAATCCAGGTAATTTCATAACCTTGCTTGGCAAGAGCTTCACAAGGGTGTATTACAGCGTGATGTTCAATTTTGGAAGTAATTATATGTTTGCCTTTTGAAGCTAATGAAGCCGCTGCTCCTTTTATAGCCCAGTTATCAGATTCAGTACCACATGAAGTAAAATAAACTTCAGATGCCTGTGCACCAATACAAGCGGCAACAGTATCTCTTGCGTTAGAAACTATTTTCGCAGCCTTCTGACCTTCCTGATAAAAAGAAGATGGATTACCGTATTCGTTTTTATAAATATCAAGCATTACATCAAGCACTTCCTGACGAACAGGGGTTGTGGCCGCGTAATCAAGATAAACTCGCTCTCTTTTACTCATTCTGTCATCCCTTTCATAGACACCGTAATCGTTTATGCTCAGTCAATAACATGGGTGATCAACAGTTAATACTTTATGCTCGAAGAGCATCTACTGTAGTAACTCAAGTTACTGACACGTTATATTCCAAGTATATTCATGGGATTTGTGCGAATTGCCGATTAATATGGCAGGCTTCGTCACTATAAATCCAGTTATCTAAGCGAAAATTGGCAGTGTTGAACCGGCATGAGACATAATTATAATCTTGGAATCATGTCCCAACTGCTGGAGGGCATCATCTAATGCCTGCTGCACGTTATCATATGGTTTCATAAATGTTCTTGAGGCTTCAGCTGTTGGCATTTCAGAAACAAAGAAAACCTGAGCTTTTTTTAAGACCATAGCAATCGCAACCGCTTTATGACCACCTAATTGGAATTCTCTGCCAACTCGTTCTATCAGATCTTCGGATTTGTTTGCAGACAGAAGCCATTCTTCAAAAACATGTTCACCATAACCTTCATGACACTGGCCTGCAAGGATAATAATTCCTCCAGGTTTTACAGCATGTTGAGCGTTATCAAGTGCTTTTTGAGTTTGATATAGATTGAGATCTTTTGGGAAACCTCCTGGAGTCGCGATAACAATATCAGCTTGACTGGTTAGAGGAATTTTGTAAATCTGATCAAGAATGGAACAACCCTTTCTATGGGCTTGTCTGTGGTCTCCCGCAACAGCGGCGATTATGTTTTTATCCTCATCAAGAATAACATTAAGAATGAAGTCACAACCACAAATATCAGCAGCTTCTTCGATGTCCAAACGTAATGTATTATCGTCAATCGCTCCGGCCCTGGCACAATCCTCAACCATTCGACTGTGGTTTGCCTGGATAGCGGCTCTATCGGATACTCCTGGCATAATGGCTTTACCACCTCCGCTGTAGCCGGCAAAATAATGAAACTCAATGTTACCAACACAGATTCTGCGATCTGCCTGTGCAACAAAAGAGGTAATATTTACGGGTGTACCATACTGAGTGGTGCCAAGATACACTGTATCTTCGGGATCACTGTCAATAGTATGTACCTTCGCATATACTTCCTCACCAACAAGCTTCTTTTTTTCTTCCTCTGTATGTCTGCGATGACTGCCCAGAGCAAATACTACGGTAATGTCTTCTGGATAGACGCCTGCTTCTTCAAGTTCATGGAGTAGCGGCGGAAGAATTTTGTGAGATGGACAAGGACGTGTAATATCACTCGTTATAATGCATATTTTTTCTCCCGGACTACAAATATCGCCAATTTGTTCAGTTCCTATTGGTTGCTTAAGAGCTTGAGTGATTATTGCTTCTTCATTATCCTGTTTCTCAGGTGTTTTCGCTTTCATGTCAAGCAGAAGATTTTCTGCCGGTAATGTGAAGCACTGACTATCCTTGCCAAAACCTATGGTATATTCAAGTTCCACTGCCCTTCTCCCTTCTTCTATCGAGCCATTCTTTGATCCTAACTTCATATCCATTTGATGTGGGATTATAATACTTCGTACCTGCTATATCTGCAGGCAAATACTCCTGATCGACAATATTTCCCTCATAATCATGTGCGTATTTATAACCTTGTTTATAACCAAGTTCAGCCATGCCGGCGGCAGGAGCGTTGCGCAGATGCATGGGTACTTCACCAGTTCTCCTGCTCTCGACGTCCGACAACGCGGCATCTACAGCAACATAAGCAGCATTTGATTTCGGACTGGTTGCTACCGCAATCGCAGCTTCTGATAGCAGGATCCTTGCTTCTGGCATGCCGATCATAGTTAC
>JAQVJP010000042.1:0-4935 GCA_028695145.1 Eubacteriales bacterium | reverse complement strand
AACGGATTTTCAGTGGTCGCGCCAATCAGTATCAAAGTACCGTCTTCAACATGTGGAAGCAAGGCGTCCTGTTGCGCCTTATTAAAACGGTGTATTTCATCTATAAAAAGAACAGTTTTCCCTGATGGATTTAGCAACAGGTTAGTCGTATCGGCAATGATTCTTTTTATATCTGCTACCCCTGAGGTTACTGCGTTCAATTTTTTGAAACCTGCTTCTGTTTGAGCGGCGATAACTCGAGCAAGTGATGTTTTCCCGGTTCCCGGAGGTCCAAAAAGGATGATTGAGCTGAGCCTGTCAGCTTCAATCATCCGTCTTAGCATTTTCCCTTTGCTCAATATATGTTCCTGACCAATATATTCGTCCAGTTTTCTGGGCGCCATTCGATAAGCCAGCGGTTGCCGACTATTGTTAGCAGGGCCAGGTTCAGTGAGGGTTTCAATCATACTTCATTAATACTCCGGATATAGGGGGTATTTCGAACAGATACCTTCAACACGTTTAATAATATTAGACTTCTCTTGCTCGAAACTGCTAAGTGTAAGCGAAATAAGCTCAGCGATCTCGTCCATGTCTTCAACTGTCATACCACGAGATGTAACTGCAGGCGTACCAAGACGAACACCACTGGTAATTGTAGGTTTCTCCGGATCATAAGGAATCCCATTTTTGTTACAGGTAATATTAACTTCATCAAGTCTCTGCTGCAGTTCCTTACCACTAACGCCAGTACCTCTGAGGTCAACGAGCATCAGATGATTATCTGTTCCACCAGAAACAAGACTGATACCTCTCTTCATCAAGCCTGCTGCAAGTGCCTGTGCGTTATCAAGTATGTTCTGTTGGTATTGTTTAAATTCCGGTTTAAGCGCTTCAAGGAAAGATACCGCTTTTGCCGCGATTATATGCATCAGAGGACCACCCTGTTGTCCAGGGAATACAGCTGAATTAATAGCTTTGGCATACTGTTCGCGGCACATAATCATGCCGCCTCTTGGTCCACGCAATGTCTTATGTGTTGTTGTTGTTACAAAATCAGCATAAGGTACCGGATTTGGATGAAGACCGGCAGCTACAAGGCCTGCGATATGTGCCATATCAACAAATAGAAGTGCTCCAACCTCATCAGCAATTTCGCGGAACTTCGCGAAGTCGATTACACGAGGATAAGCGCTTGCTCCGGCTACTATCATCTTTGGCTTAACTTCGAGAGCTTTTGTGCGAAGTGCATCATAATCAATCAGATGATGCTCAGGATCAACCTGATAACTCTCGGCTTTATATGTCTTGCCTGATACATTTTTTGCCATGCCGTGAGTAAGATGGCCGCCATGTGCCAGATCCATACCAAGAATCGTATCTCCCGGTTCCAGCATCGCGAAATAAACAGCTGTGTTTGCCTGCGCTCCTGAATGTGGCTGAACATTAACATGATCAGCACCGAAGAGCTCCTTCGCTCTATCTATCGCGAGATTCTCAACTATATCTACGTATTCACAACCACCGTAATAACGCTTGCCGGGATATCCCTCAGCATATTTATTAGTTAGCGGCGAACCACAAGCTTCAAGTACAGCTTCGCTAACGAAGTTTTCTGAAGCGATCAGCTCAATTTTTGAGCGCTGGCGTTCAGTTTCTTTGAGAATGGCCTCATGAACTTGAGGATCTGTCTGGGACAGTTTGGCATAAGACATTAGTGTAACCTCCTGGCACTATTATATCTGGCACAAGTATCTGCAGTCAGATAAACTGTTTTATCAAAACTATTCTACATTATTGCACCAATTTGTAAAGCTCATCACGTTCAGGCTGCTTAAGTTCATTTATATGTCCACCTGAACAATCATATCTTCTGATATCTTTCGTGAATTTTCCTATACATGTGGCTCTTATGTTTTGTTCTTCAAGTTTTCTCAGCAGTATTTGTGGTTTATCCGTAGAGATAAGCATTGAACCGCTGCTGATAAGTCTATATGGATTTAGCTGCAGTAAATCGCAGATTTTAATAGTAAGGGGATGAAGCGGAATCATATCCCGGTCTATATGCAGCCCAAGGTTAGCTGATTCAGCCATTTCCCACGCCGCTCCAAGAATCCCCCCTTCAGTTGCATCATGCATAGCGTGAACCTGTAGTTCTCCCCCGCATAATCCTTCGGGAACAACACTTATATTTCTCACCAAAGCAGAAGCTTCATCTATTTCCTCAGCGGTCATGTCAGAAGCTAATCTATCAGCAAAATCCGCGGCGAGAATTGCAGTTCCTTCAATGCCTGCTGTTTTGGTCATTATAAGGCTATCTCCTGCTTTGGCTCCATCTGATCTTATGAGGTCACCCTGGCAAAAGCCCACTGCTGTGGTCGTTAACAAATACCTGTTGACAGCATCACTTATTTCAGTATGACCACCTGCAATTGAAGTGTTGAGTTCATTGCATGCCACGGCGACTTGATCCATCATACCCTTGATTTCTTCAGCAACTGAATTTGATGGAGCTATCAGTACAAGCATAAGCGCAACTGGTTTTACACCGTAGGCAGCTAAATCATTACACGATACATGAACCGCAAGACGACCAATATCCTTGCCGGCACCTGTGATCGGGTCACTTGACATAATGACCTGTGTTCCATTAGGTGCCTTAATCGCTGCGCAATCAAGTCCATTTCCAGGACCACAAGTGATATATTTGTTTAGCGGTGGAAGATGCTTAAAAACAATCTCAGTTAATTCCTGAGGTGTCAGTTTACCTGTTTTCACAAATCTATCACCTCGATATTCTCAAGCCCTTGTCTGACAAGCTCATCAATTTCCAGATTTCCTTCTGCTTCAACAGCATGGTCAAGCGAGGGATGAGTTTTAGGGTGTTTGGCGACAAAAACCGTGCAACAATCCTCATAAGGCAGTATTGATGTTTCGAATGTGCCGATTTTGCGGGCAATTTGAACAGTATCATCCTTATCAAGACCAATCAAAGGCCGGAAAACAGGGCAGCCTACAACCTGATCAGTAGTAACAAGGGCTTCAAGTGTTTGACTTGCCACCTGCCCCAGACTTTCACCAGTGATCAGAGCCTTGCAGCCTCTTTGCTGAGCAATTTTTTCAGCAATTCTCATCATAATACGACGCATGACAATGGTGATCATATCAATAGGACTATCATCTCTTATTTTCAATTGTATATCTGTAAAATTAACTACATGTAATCTGATCGAGCCCGTATATTGAGTCAGTAACCTTGCAAGTTCTATCACTTTTTCTTTTGCCTGGTTGCTGGTAAAAGGAAATGCATGGAAGTAGACCGCATCAATTTGCATGCCCCGTGAAGCCATCATATAACCAGCGACCGGACTATCGATACCACCCGATAGAAGCAGCATTCCTCGACCGCCCATTCCCACCGGCAGTCCTTTATGTGCTTTTAAAATTGTATGATAAATATAATTATTGTCTCTAACCTCAACATAGAGCGTAAAATCAGGATTATGAACATCTACTGTCAATAAATCAGGATAAGCTGTCAACAATGCTCCGCCGATTTCATTACTTATCTGAGGCGAGTTAAGCGGGAATCTCTTATTGCCGCGTCTGCTCTCTACTTTGAAGCTGCGTTTTTTGCCGTCGGCAAGCAGCTCGCCAACATATTGAATTGATTGATCAGCGATGTTCTGAATATCACCGGCAAAACTTCTGACAGGGCTCACCGACACAAGTCCAAACACATTACTTATCGCAAACATCGCAGCTTCAATATCAACAGTCTCTTCAAGAGGTTCTGCCCATATACGTGACTGACTCTGCGTTATTTTAAACTTGCCAACAGATCTGAGTCTGTTGCGAATATTGCGCATCAGCTGTCCTTCAAATTTGCCACGATTCATACCCTTCAAGGCAATTTCACCAAGTCTTATAAGAATTAAAGTTTCAAAACTATTATCTGCTTTCTGTGTCATAACAAACCTCGATATTATTTTTTAGCAAGCCATTTGGCTGCGGCAGCGATTGCTTTGGCTGTATCGAGCATTTCCTGCTCGGTATTCGAAGCAGCGATACTGATGCGAATACTGCCATCAATTAATTCTGATGAAAATTTCATTGCTTTTAGAACAGCACTCTCTTCGCGTTTGCGTGAAGAACAGGCAGAACCAGTTGAAACAAATATTTCCTGGTTTTCCAGAGCATGAAGAAGTGTCTCACCTCTTAGTCCATGAACAGCAAGGCTGATAATATTAGGAACAGAATCTGAAGGCGAAAGTAGTGAATATGATACGCCCAGTTCCTTCAAATGGTCAAGGAAGGTTGATTTGAGTCCGGTAACATATTTTTGTTTGGCCGCCAGATCCAACCGGGCTTCTTGAACCGCTCTGTTCATTGTAAGTACCAAAGGTACATTTTCCGTACCTGATCTGAGAGCTTTTTGCTGGCCCCCTCCATGAATTAATGGATCGATTCTCAATCCGTGACGATGAATCAACCAGCCAATACCGCGAGGTGTGCCAAATTTATGACCACTGCCGGAAAACAAGTCAATTCCAAGTTTTTTAAAACTCCAATTGATTTTGCCTGTTGCCTGTACGCCATCGAGATGAATTAAACACTGTGGCTGTAACTGATTTTTTAATTTAACAATTTCTTCGACAGGATTAACCGCTCCGGTCTCATTATTAACATAAATTAGACTAATCAAAGCACAGGGTGTTTTGAGCGCAGCAGTTAGCTGCTCCATATCGATAGTTCCATCACTATTAAGACCTATTTCTTCAATTTGCCAGCCCTGTGAGGCCAGCCATGAAGCAGATGCCGATACAGCGGCATGTTCACCTGCACTTATCAATACTCTCTTGCCCAATCTCTTATTTGCGGATAATGTACCTTTGAGAGCTGTGTTTATTGATTCAGTACCGCCTGACGTTATAAGAATTTCTTCCGGACGGCAAT
>JAQVJP010000153.1 GCA_028695145.1 Eubacteriales bacterium | reverse complement strand
TGGGTGTCAGGGACAAGCTGAAACGCATCAAGACCATTGGCGATAAGAGCTTGTAGTGACTGACGATTTTTGCAGTTTGCTACAGCCTCAGGCGTTTCAGAGACTACAGGTCGAAAGACCGGTTAACTGATTTTGATCGAAACGCCATTTCAGTCGCGCCGGATGCGGAGTGTGAGCTCATTTTGATCGGCGCCAATAGTTTAGCTGGTAGATCTGTCAGAGTCTCGAATTACCTGGCTTTGATTCATGTCCCTCTAAATTCAAGTTTGGTAATAGACGGAGATGGTCAGCTGACTTTGAGAAGTTCACTTTTCGGTGCGGGTATTGGTGGTAACGGCGGCGCAGGCGAGGGATTAGGTTCAATTACTATAAACAGCGGCGAGATCAATGTTACCGGTATTTGGGGTGCCGGTATTGGTGGTGGCAGATCAGCGAGTTACAGTGGTTCGATTATTATTAACGATGGTGAGATAAATGCGATAAGTGATAATGGCGCCGCCATTGGTGGTGGATCTGGTGGAAGTGGTGGTTCGATCGTTGTAAACGATGGCCTGATTTATGCGGAGAGTAAAACAGGAGCAGCAATCGGTGGTGGAAAGTCAGGAGATGGAGAAATCATTGTAATAAATGGCGGTACCATAAATGCGACTAACACAAAAGATGGCGCTGGCATCGGTGGTGGATCTGGTGGAAGTGGTGGGAGCATTTCATTTAATGGCGGCAATACGACCATAATTAGTAATTTTGGCGCAGGTATTGGCGGTGGATATAATGGTAATGGCGGCCAAATATCAATTAATAGCGGTTCGATTTTCTCTACTAGTTTTTTGGGTGCGGGTATTGGCGGTGGCCGGTTAGGTAATGGTGGTATTATCACAATAACCGATGGTGAAATCGAAACTGACAGCACTTCTGGCGCAGGTATCGGCGGCGGCAAATCGGGCTCTGGCGGCGACGTTTCGATCCAAGGAGGCTCCATCGTTTCCTCGAGCACGGAAGGTGCTGGTATCGGTGGCGGATCTTCCGGCGATGGTGGCGACGTTTCTATTAGCGGTGGCTATGTCGTTTTATCAAGTACATATGGTTCGGGCATCGGTGGCGGAGATTCCGGCGACGGTGGAAATCTATCAATAAGCAGCGGATCTATAATTTCATCAAGCATATCAGGTGCAGGTATCGGCGGTGGAGATTCAGGTAATGGTGCTGATGTTTATATCAGCGGTGGTTCAATTTATGCTCAAACAAATAGCAGCAAAGCTGAGCATATCGGCCATGGTAATGATGCTTATAGTAACGACCTCAGCAGCGGGGTTATTCTTGATAAGCCGGCTGGTTCGCCGCTCTATTTGACTGTGTTTGATACCGGATTTAGTGAAGCGATGGATTTGCCTGTTGACGCATTTCAATTTAGCGGGGTTGCTGAGGGTTATGGAACTATGCATCTTCGCACGAATGAAGATGGTAAGCTTTTCTTCTATTTGCCATTTGGTGAGGCGAAAGCTCTTTTCGATAATGACTTGTACTCGGTTGATGTACAATCAAATGGGATTAATACTTTTGAGGCGGCTCCTCCTATGATGATTCCTGACATCCCATCTGATGAGTCGGGGGATGATCCTGACGCGAATACCCCTGGCGACAGCCAACCGGGCAACAGTGAAAACGACGAAAGCCAGCCGAATGATAATTCCAATCCTCCAAGCGAAGACGGCAACAACACTTCCAATGTACCTAAGCTTGAACTTGGTGCAAACGAGAGCCTGCTGACTGTGGATGCTAATTCATCCTCGTTGATGGTTCAAGCAAAAATGGACAAATCAGTTTATCCTGAACCGGTCAAGCTCTCAGTTAAAATGATCAACGGCTTAACTGCTGATGGCCGCAGCAAAATCGAGACCGCCCAGCAGGCACTCCTACATAAGCTTGTAGCCGTTGCTCCAGTTGATGGCAAAGCGGCTAAAATTCAAAATATGCTATTGCTTGATCTATCACTTCTCACTCAAACTACCGGCCAAGAAGTCCAGCCAGTCGACGGTAATGTTACAATTACTGTTCCCTTGCCAACAGGTTATGATTCCGCGAATACTGTAATCGCTCATTTCCTGAGTGACGGCTCTGTTGAGTTTTTAGATACATTGGTAAAAGACGGCTGGATTACTTTTGTTACGAGAAGCTTCTCGCCCTATGCCATAATTGAATTGGATATCCCAGTTTCTGAGGCTATTTCTGTTCAGTCTGATCAAGACGCTCAGGAATCGAACGTTTCAACTGATGATAATGACACACTACCGGCGGACGCAGATCAGCTGCCAAAAACGGGCGAGGATAGATCGCCGTTTAGTAGTTTTGCTTTAATCTTAGCAATGACGTCCTTGCTTGCTGCGTTGATTTTCTTAAAGAGAAAAATTTTTAGCGAGAAGTAAGTCGAGCGAAAACACCTGTGATTATGTTTATCGAATTCATCTTACTTTTTGCACAGAATATATATTTTTAAATATGTCGAAAATATCTTATTATGATCACCTGATGGCAAAATAAAATTTGGATTAAGGTGTTTGAATGAGTTTACAAGGCTCGGCTATTGCTCAAGATTGGTCGACGAACATTCTCCGTATCGATAGTGTTAATCGAAACAGCCGCAAATTTGAAAGACTGCTGCATTCTCTTATAAGGAATAAAAGCACACTTGCCAGCAATAGTACTATGGTGAAAAGGCGCTCCTCGATCGAACTCACAAACCCAAGCCGTTTTTCGGCCATAAACAGCCTCAAAAAGGTTGATTTCGTCTCATATCTTCCATTATTTTGGCATCTCAGGGAAAAATCAGTACGCAAATAGTACGTTTTTTCAGCTATTACTTCCCTGATCCGAACACATGGACTTGTCGTTTATGTGATTGTATTAGAGTGCGTGGATCTCTTTTTCCAGTTCACTAATTGACTCCATAACCGTTTCAAAATCCGGAATCTCTCCATAGAGCATGTCCTTCATGGACTCATAATCGGATGCCAAAGCAGCGAATCGATGATGCGGCGGTATCAGTTTTAATGTGCCAGGAATAGCCTCCGGGTATTTAGCCCATGACCGCGGATAGAACTTCATTTTAAATTCCACGACCTTTTTCAGAAGGTCAAGCCGCATAAATGCTTTGTTCTTAACAGGGTTCATTGCCATGCAATACAGATCGTAATAATGCCGGGAATATCGCTGAGGCATATCCAGATATTCAGGCCGATTTGCTTCATGATGCAGAATCGTTGCCTTTTCCCAAAAAGTACGTTCTGGTGCCACTATGAGGATCGCAGTGGATTTCTGTTCGAAAATTGAAGAATATTGCTCCGCTGCATATGGAGTGATCTCCGCAACCTTTGCCGGTGTCCATGCTGCCAGCGCGCCAATCTCCAGACGAATCACCTGTAGTGTGGTCGAATTGGTAAAAAGGTTTGGGTATGCAAAGGCGACTGTCTGCTTATTTTTTTCTTCTATGTATATATTAATCTCCTGGTTAAGTTCCTTAGATAGATCCGCACGGATTGCGGGGCAGAATGTTTCCGACAGGAATACTTCCGCACGGTGGTTAGCCTCTTTATTAAACACGTCTTGTTTTGTATTAGAACGCTCATCCCAGGGCTCATCTGCACTGTACCCCAGCACCCTCCAGTCCAGGATCAGGTCGATATCCTCAGAAAAGCGACTGATCAGGTTGAATCCTTTTGACAGACTGGTACCCCCTTTGAAAGTGATCGCATCTTTCCAGGGGGAACTATGGAACAGGTAATCCAGCGTATAGCATACCCAAAAGTCTTTTTCTACTATGGCATCATTTAAACCCATTTTGTCGGCGGTATTTCTGAACAACTCCCGTCGATCAAGGTCTGAAAGTCTTGCTACTTTTTTCATTTCACTTTTTCACCTCCACAGATTTGCCTTATAGTATCATAAACCCAATCCGTAGATTCTGTAGCCTCTTTCAACATGGCGATTTTATCCTCATTGCTTAGTTTGTCCGATAGTGTTTGAATGATCTCTGGGGTCACATTCGCTTTGCCAAGTGTTTTCAAAGCCTGAATAACTAAGCTTGTCATGTAAGAAAGGCCTGTGATTTCTTTGTTGGTTCGATGTTTAAATTTGATTTTTGTTGAACTCCATTCATAGGTTTTATAAGGCCCGTCACTAATATAGGACCAGACCGCTGTAACCTGCGTGGACAGGCCCAACAAATTCAACGCCGTATTACCGCTTGGAGCGATGGTCCAGTGATAACTCCTTGCCAAGGCTTTTGCCACAGAATCAGGATCAACCGCAACAAACTCGCCCAGCATCTTGCTGTACTTCGGCTTTTCAAAAATTCCTATTAGTATTCGTCGCAAGGTACCATCACGCACGAGTCGGTATATACTCTGCCGTATAGTGTTGGTATCTGCAATATCTCCAAAGTCAGAAGTGGCAAAAACTGTTCCTTCCTCCGCTGCTATAATTCGTTCTCTGATTTTTTTCGTATATCCGCTGTCCATAAGATCACCCTTTCTTATAACAATTATTATATATTATTCGTTACATTATTCAAAGTGTTTGTCCGAACCATTACCATGTGGTTCTGTGTTGATAAATCCTATATCGGAAAATCCAATATAGGTCTTTCCGGTGTGGGATAATCCCATGCAGGTGAGTCCCATACAATTAAGTGCTAATTTTAATAAATAACTCAACTTTCCCACATGGGAAAAGAAATATGAACCTTGAAAAATGAATACATGAAATCACGCAAATAGTGGTCAAAATAAAGGAAAACCACCTCGGTTATGGTATAATTGAATCAGCTAAAACACA
>JAQVJP010000152.1 GCA_028695145.1 Eubacteriales bacterium | reverse complement strand
ATACACATTTGAAGGTTATGGAATCTTTCCGGCTATTCAGATAGCCGGGCAAGCCAAAACGAAAGCGACCACCGGGAGATGAAGCGAAGGCTTGCAGGACAACCTGACCAGCATGCGACCATCGGGAGAATAACGGGAAGGTTGTCAGGCGAACCCAAACCAGCCGACCATCGGGAGCGGGTGCAGGAGTTCGCAGCCCCGCAGGGCAAGGTATGCACAGGAGGAACAAGAAAGAGCCGAAGGTGAATTTCGGGTTACCCGTGCGATTACCTTGCTCCTTTGACGACGACAAAAAAATAAAGAGGCACAAGGCTCTTTGTTTTTTGCTCCGGCGGCAACTGTTATACACTATCCGGGGCATAAAACGTAGAAGCCCGGATTCTCTAATGCGACTTAAATAGGAGGTCGCCTTAAAATAATTTTCTTCATTCATCGGTCTGTCATTTTAATATTTCAGACCACGAAGAAAATTAATAATATCCGGTCAATGTCAAACCCGGATTGACATGTATAACTCTGCTATATATTGCTTGTTTGACCGGAAAGCAATCGGTGCGAATTGCCCCGATTTGCCAATTGATAAGTTCAGGTAAACCATTGAGAGATAAAAAAGCCATACTTGTCCTGCAATTATTCAAATAGTCTTCTTAATAGCATGTCCTTGGTGCAAAACGCACCCTTTCAATGCATAAGAAACCGACATTGTATATTGACAAACAGAATGTTATATATTCGCGGCTGAAAGATTGGAAAGTTTGAAATTGGCAGTTTTTATAGACAGGATAATATATAAATTTCAATCTGTCGATAAATTTTGAGACTTGGAAAATCTGCTGTTTTTCTGATTAGAAGTTTTTCAAGTTGGTTTTACATTTTGAAAACTTGAAAAATATCAAACATGAAAACTTGGCGGTTTGGTAATTTGAAAACAAGGAAACTTGAAAACAACAGAATAATAAAGCTTGAAAAACTTACAAATATCAATATGTGTAATTCTAAAAATTGAAAACAAGATGAAAAAAGAACCGTTATTTATCGCCTTCTCCACCCAAAAGGGAGGTGTCGGCAAAAGTACATTTACAGTACTCGTGGCAAGCTATCTGCATTATCTCAAGGGACTAAATGTTGCTGTAATGGATTGCGACTATCCGCAATGCAGTGTCTACGACATGCGTAAACGTGAAATCCGGCAGTTGGAGACCAACCTGCACTATCAGTCCAAAGCTATTGCCCTGTTTGATTCGCTGGGTAAACAGACTTATCCGATTGTATGCGCCAAACCGGAAGAAGCAATCCTGAAAGCCCGTGAGTTTTTGGCTAGCGAACCAGCCGACTATGATGTAGTATTTTTCGACTTGCCGGGAACCATCAACAACGATGGGGTAATTTCAACCTTTATGTCGATGGATTATGTTTTCGTGCCAATGGCTCCCTCTCGGATGTCAATGGAGAGTACACTCTCATTCATTGTTCCTGTAAAAGAAGTGTTGGGGGAATACAAAGACCTGAACCTGAAAGCCATCCATCTGTTTTGGAATCGTGTCGATGGACGTATCAAGAAAGACTGGCTCGAACACTACGAGAAACTTATCTGCCAATTTGGATTACCGCTGATGCAGACAGTTATCCCGCAATCCGTCCGCTACGACAAGGAACAGTCCATCGAGGGTAGCGATGCTGTTTTTCTATCCACAATCTTTCCTGCTGATAGAAATTTACTCAAAGGCAGCAACTTGGATTTGCTGGTTAATGAAATTATGGAGATTATTCACCTTAAACCTCAATTATAATGGCAACAGAAAATAAATTCGATAAACTCCGCTCAATGGTACATCAGGGTGTGCCGTTGGAAAAGACTATGGAGAATACAACACCGGAAGAAGTAAAGTCCGCCAGCGTGGATTCGGAAGTTACAGAACCAGTATCCAAAGTTCCTGAACCGCCTGCAAAACCACTAGATAGAAGAAAGCGCAAACCACAGGCAGATTATCAAAGCTTGTTCTTCAACCGGATAGACTTCACTCACCGGAAGCCGCTGTACATAACTGCCACGACTCACCGCCGGTTGATGCGAATTGTCCACCTGATGGATGAATCAAAAGCGACTATCAGTAGCTATGTGGAAAATATTATCCTGAACCATCTGGATACGTTTAAGGAAGAGATCGATACCATTTACCAGACGAATAATATAAACCCAACAGAATAATGAACGAAGTATTTATAAAATTCTATGTATTGGTTAGCCTGTGGTTTTGGGCGGGGATGCTCCTGAGTGGTCCGCTACGCAGGGCTTTTGGCGATATGCACCGTAGACTCTTGAAAAGAATCTATGATGCTACTTGGGGACAGGTGGTAAAAGCATATAAAAAAGTAACCAGTTCGATATTAAAGAGATTTAAGGATACCACGCTCTATGTGGAGAATCGTACTTATGAGCTACGTGTAAAGGTTGCCCGCTCGCTGGTAAGTAAAGAGCTACTCGAAGAATTGACAGAGAAAAACTTCGTAGCAGCAATTTCAAAAGCAAGACAAATAGGCACATGGGGGCATGGGACTTCTTTTGAGGAACTTCGGATGTTGGGCGGTCTGGCATCAGGCAGAACAGTTGACAGAGAGGAAAAGAAGGCTGCCTTAAATGTAGCATTTGAACTTTGTGATACAGATCTTTTCGAGCAGATAATAACACGGATACCCCGTGCGCAGGAACGTATATTGTTGGCTTTTGAACAGGCAGAAGGGAACGCTCCTTATGACTCCATCAAAAATGAGGAGTTCCGAAAATTTATACGTGAGTAATGGAACGTGTAAAACTGGGCAGCCTTCGGATTGATTTTCGAAGGCTGTTTCCTTTTCTAAGAGAAAATTATTCCATTTCTGAAATGAGTTTGTCTCCGAAACCCCGGACAACCCCGGACAAATGCTGCCACAGCCTGATTCTTTGCTATTTAACCGATTTTTTGTATATATATTTGTGCTTCGTTTGAAATTAGTACTTAAAAAATAAAGATATGGAAATAATAAACATTGAAGCACAAACTTTCGAGAAAATGCTCTCCAAGTTTGAAGATTTTGCAAGCCGAATGGAGTATCTATGCCGCTTGCATGGAGACAGGGATATGAAAGAATGGTTGGATAATCAGGACGTATGCCAGCTTTTGAACATCTCGAAGCGGACACTTCAAACGTTACGGGATAACGGAACGCTGGCGTATACCCAAATCAGCCATAAAACTTATTACAAACCGGAAGACGTGGAAAAAATCGTTCCAGTGGTAGAAGAAAAACGCAAGCAAGCTAAATATAAAGGAAAACAGGTATGAGCAATCAATTAATTACATCAGAAAACGAAAGGGTAAAATCATTTTTCCTTTCACTCGAACGGCTATCTACTGCGATAGAGAAGCTGTTTACAGCTCGCAAGCCGGCATTAAACGGAGAAAGTTTCTATACGGATGAGGAACTTTCCAAGAAATTAAAGTTGAGCCGGAGGAGTCTACAGGATTATCGCAACGAGGGACGCATTCCCTATATCAAACTGGGCGGCAAGATACTGTATAGGGCATCGGATATTGAGAAACTGCTCGAAGAGGGATATCGGGATAAATTCAGGTAGTCTCATCCACATACACCACCCCTTGAATATCTTTTCCTTTTTCGACTGATAAACACCTCTTTAATGGAAGGAGAATAAATAAGACAAGGCTATTTTGTTAAATACTCTTTTTCGTCCGGCGAAAAAGGAAGATTTGACAAAATACCCAAAGGGTTCAGCCTTGTCGTTTTATTCCCTTCTTTTTTCTTTGTGTTCAGATGAAAGAGGACTATAAAAAACGGCAGACTTAAGAAAAATAAAAAGCCTGCCGTCGGTTATATGAAACATGTATCATTTCAACAATTTACGGTTCTCAACCGCCTGTAATACCCGCATCTGTTGGATAGCTATCTGGTTGAGTTTTTGCAGTCGTTCCGGTTGCGGCACTTGCTCATTTATCAGAACAGCATTAATATTTTCCATATTAGACAGGCATATCAGTTCGTTGATGGTAGCATAATCCCGAATATTACCTTTCAAGTCAGGATTAGCATCACGCCATTGCTTTGCGGTAATACCGAAAAGAGCCATATTCAGGACATCCGCTTCGCTGGCATACACGATTGATATTTGTTGAGAGGTAAGTTCCTCCGGTATAAGATTATGCTTTACGGCATCAGTATGGATATGGTAGTTGATTTTCGACAGTTCCCGTTTGGCTGACCAACCCAGTTGCTGTTGCTCATGTTCTTTGAGCCGTTGGAACTCTTTGATAATATACAATTCAAATTCAACTGAAATCCAGCTTGCGAATTTGAAGGCAATATCTTTATGCGCAAAAGTTCCGCCATATCGTCCGGATTTTGAAATAATGCCTATTGCATTTGTCGATTCAATCCACTTTTGGGGAGAGAGGGTAAAAGCATTTAATCCGGCTTCTTTTCTAAACCTATCGAATTCGATAGGTTTAAAATTCGGGTTATACAAACTTTCCCAAATTCCCAGATACTCAATTGTATTTCGATTGCGCATCCAGTTTACAACCACAATAAAAGGTTCTTCTGACTTATATCTTGCAATATCCGTCAGAGAGATATAATCGGCATTATTGATACTAACAACTGTAACTTCTGTTTCTTGTACTTTTATTTTAGCCATTATTATTTCTGTTTATTATTGTGGTCAAATTAGCCACAATTTGGTTCTACAAATTTAGTTTAAATTATTGATATCCATTATATGTAACGGAAATATAAGCCTTGTTATATCCTCATTTCTGACGAATTTTCCAACTATATACTTCCG
>JAQVJP010000151.1 GCA_028695145.1 Eubacteriales bacterium | reverse complement strand
CTCTCATATTTAATAGATCCTCGACAGCGCCGTTTCCTATATGCAATGCAACGCGTCCGAAATAGCGGTTAATATCCATCCGATAGTTATAATTGCCCGATAAGGATAGAGCATCTTCCGTGTCAGGGCTGAAAGTGCCGATGTAGCCTAAATTGAAAGGGCCGAAGAGGTCAAGTGTTCCTTCTGCTATTGGCTGAACACTGAAATTCTGATTGCCCCACAAGGCCATGCTAAGATCGTCAGCCTCGTATATATAAACTTTGCGGCCGGTCGTTCCATCAGAATATGTGCCATCAGAAATGAATATGCCGTTTGACACATGATCAACGATATAGACAGTAGATGTATAGCCCATAACGGTAAAAGTTCTCGTCTTATAAGAAACGCCATTATCTGATGTATGTTCAACAACCGAACCAACAGTTATATTTGCTTCAGGTACATCGAATTTGTAATAGCCAAGTTCTCTTCTGATAGCTCGTTTCGCAGCAGTATCATCGATATTATCCGAACTAAGAATAGCCAACTGAATTCCTGTCATATCCGTAGCTGCAACAGGTGAAAACTCGAAAAACACTTCAGTGTCATTCCAGAAATCCAATCTGGCGGCGATCAGACCTTGATCATCACCAATACTTACATTTGTAGCATAACTGAGCAAATATGAACAATCCTCGCGTTTTGACGTTCCGAACATCTGCTCTTGAACTGACGCGACCTTGTAACCGACATCAGGTTTCAAAAAAACGGTAAAAGTCTCGGTCAATTGCTCAAGCTCCAAATTTGCTGCGGTCAAAGGAACTAAACCGACCTCAGGATCCGGATCGAAAAAATAAACAGTGCCATTTTCAGGCTTGTTGATAGTGAGGTCAAATGGTGATAAAGGTTGAGGTTCAGGCCCCGGGCCAGGTTCGCCAGGCTCGCCAGGTTCACCAGGACCAGGTTTGCCAGGATCACCAGGACCAGGTTCGCCAGGATCACCAGGACCAGGTTCGCCGCCTTGAGTGAAGGTAATAATGACGCGTGTATCTTCTGCAACACCATCTATCTCAGCATTTACAACAATTCCTCCGCCACCAGGAACATTTTCTGTAACAGGATCTGTAGATCCATCTGCAGGGCGAACCACTTGATAAGTCGAGGACATAGCATAACCGACATCACCAGCCCAGATCAGGCTCAGACTGGGAGATCCGGTATTCAAAATGATTTCATCTTCGACAGGTGAATCACCGGTATTTGCGACAGTCAGGCGGTAGTTATCCGGTTCATCCCCCTGCAATTGTCCATAAACGGTACCGCGCCCGCGAACTTCTACAATTACACGGTAGGTTTCAGACTGCTGATCATCGCCGGGCGCAGGCGGATTATCTCCTCCTTGATTTTGATCCTCAACAAAAACGACATATAAAAAAGAATCTTCTGTTATGTCACTAACACTGATACTTGTTCCTGTCGCATCCGACCACTCATCGAGATTAACAGTTGAAAAATCAGGCTCCGTAGTCGTAAGCAGATACTTGGCAGCATAGCCTTCAATGATTTCCAGCTGAAGGTTGTAACCACCTTCCTGATTAACATTGCCGGTTCCATCATTGAGCCCTTCAAGAAGATTACCTACCACATTATCATTCATAACTATTTCGTAATTGTCAGGATGACCTTCAAGAACCTGCGCTTGAACAAGCAGATCACCACCATGGCTGTCCTTGTAAACCGGCCGAACAGTTGGAGTTTGAACCGGCTCTTCGCCAACCGCGCTCACAGGAATCGCGGCCAGCACAACTGCCAGACACAAAACCAACATCAAAAATTTCTTCATACTAACACCCCGCAAATATAATATTTGAACTACAAAAAACCTCCCGCCGCAATACCCGCGAGAAGCAATCTACGAAAATGCCAAACCCCAATAATAAATGTCAAATAAATCAAAAGAAAACAGGCCGGTTACACTTCGAGCTCCACTCTCATTCAAGTGTCCAATTACGAATGAGAGCATCCTTGCCTCCTGCGGTTATGCACCTGTAATCATTATAATATGAATCAAATAGTAAATGAATAGTTAAGGTACATAATTACGTGACATTAAATGACTTAACTGTGACAAACGCGTGGAGAAGCATGACAACCTATGTATTAATGATGAAGTAGAGCTAAGCAAAAACATAGAAGCCAAGCAAAAACATAGAAGCCAAGAAAAATCAAAGAAGCCAAGAAAAATCATAGAAACCAAGAAGAATCATAGAAGCCATGAAGAATCATAACTACGATGTTGTCATTTCGGCCTCTCAATCAATAAAATATGCCTTCCCTTACGCGACCGTCCCTCATCACTACTAATAACAATCCTGCCATGCCCCCTCAGAGAAATAGTCGTACCAGGAACAACCTCACGATCAGGCCTTAGTTCCTCTTGCCAATTAACCATAACATTACCGCCGCGGATGTAATCCGCCATTTGAGTACGCGAAACACCAAATCCACTCGCAGCAACCCTGTCCAGCCGCGGCGAAGCGGCCGTAACCCTGATGACCTCAACCTGACGTTCCGGCACCTCAACATCAGCAAGACTAACACGAGAAACACTAACAGACAGAGCACCCACATTCACAAGATTGCTCTCAATAAAACCACAGATAGAAGCAAGACAAAAAACAAAAGCCCCGTCATCGTCCACCAGAATATCGCCTATCTGATCGCGCCGAATACCAAGTCCCAACAAACTGCCCAGATAATCACGATGAGTAAGCTCACCTGATCTCATCGATGCTCGAACCGCCGCATGTGCCCGAATATTCAAACGCAGAACACAAACAACCTCCGCGATTTCAAAAGCCTCGAGCCCCAAACCATCCTTATAGTCAGGCAGAAGAAAACAAACCTGCCGCTCCGCTCCCTCATAGCCACCGGCACAAGCGAAGCTCTTGTTTTTCTTAAGCCAATTCTCCGCCGCCACCCGCTCCGCAGGCGACAAAAAAGCACTATTAGTAATATAACCGCGTCTGCCCGCCTGCTCCGCCAGATCACGCACCCTATCAACTATATCCCGACCAATATCAGACTTCATAAGCCAAACTTATAATCCCCACTCGCAAAAAATTTATAAACAACGATAACACATCTGACCATAGTATAAGTGAAAACATATTAATACCACCAATCATTTCCTATCATTTCCTAAAAACGCTATTGTGCTGCCACAAGTTGGCACCGCGGTGCCAGCTTGCCTACGATTAGATGTCCGGTTGTCGTTGCTTGTCGATGGGTGTCGATGAGCGTCGATATCCGTGCATAACTGCGCGACACACTTGGTTGCGCTTGCCTGCACTTGAATGTCGATATCGCATTCCGATATCCTATTACTTCAGATGCTCGATATGGAATTTGCGAACTTTCACAGGCGAAGCCGAGGACCGAGAGCTAATTCCATATCGGCAGCACACACTTGCCTCCGCTTGCGTCCGCTTGACGCCGCTTGGCTGCACTTGGATGCATAAAACGTTGCATGATAGCTAATCATTGCATAAAAGTGCCACTTAGGGTCACTTTGGTTGCACTTGGATATACCGGTAAAAGCGCCTATAACGCAGTAATGCCAGTCGTTTTGAGCTGATAGATTGAGCGGAGCAAGCGCAAACAAGTTCGCGCTTGCATTTTTAATAAAATCGGCTGAGACGCTACGCGCGCAGCCGATTCCGCTGTTTTTTGTCAGATTGTTAGTTGACCCTAACTGGCACCGCGGTGCCAGCTTGACTACACTTGGCTTCACTTGGGTCAGTTTGCTTACACTTGCCTACGCTTGGATGTCGATATCGCAAATCGACCAGCGCTGCGCGATCCACTTGGCTGCGCTTGCATTTTTAATAAAATCGGCTGAGACGCTACGCGCGCAGCCGATTCCGCAACGATTCCGCTACTTAGTCTATTAAATGCATATGGCTAATTACTCCGCTGTGGTTTGGGGTAATTTCCAAAGCGGCGGCAAATGATGCTCGGGCTTCGGCGAGTTTGCCGAGGCCGAGTTTGCCGAGGCCGATCATGTAGTGGCAGTGGGTTTTGTTGCTGTCGTTGAGGTCGGTGTCAAAAACCATGAAGTCTGGCATGCTGACCGCGAAGTAATCCATTTTTTGTTGTTTGTGCATATTATCTTCGCCGTAGTTGATGAGTTTGTTGAAGCGGGATTTTGCTTCGTCTTCTCGGTCCAAAGATTTTAATGCCAGCCCTTGGTAGAAGATCATGTGGGGTGGTTGGTCGTTGTAGTACATAGCACTGGTTGGCTCGCTTAAACCCTTACATGCCAATTGCCAGCAGGCATTGGCTTTTGCCGGTTTCCCTAATTGTTGCCATGCTTGCCCCATATAGTAGTAGATGTTATTTTCCTGTGCACCGGTTAATTTGCCTTCGCCGAAGTTCTCAAAATAGATGGTGGCTTGTTCGAGATGATGAAGCGCCTGTGCGGCTGGTGTTTGCATTGCTGGTGTTTGCGCAATCACCGCTCGGTCGACAGTGGTTGAATTAACTGCTGCTGATGCCGATTTGCCCAGTAGTTTGCGTGCGAGGCCGATTCTGGCTTCGATATGTTGCGTTGGTATTTTGCCTTCGCCACCTTCCCATGGGTGGAATTTTCTGGTAGTAAGTATTTCGATTGCACGCTCATGTTGTTGGGTGATGTTGAGCATTTCGCCATAGCTGATTGTAAGATCATCGCGGCTTTCGACGAGCTTAAGGTTTTGCTCCATGATCGTGACTATTTCATGAGGATCCATTCCGATCTTGCGATATAGATCGCAGAGTTCGTAGAAGACGCGTGCGTCTGATTTGTCGAGTTCAAAAGCTCGTTCG
>JAQVJP010000150.1 GCA_028695145.1 Eubacteriales bacterium | reverse complement strand
AAACTTCATGGCCAGAAGCTATCTGATTCTCACAGACTCCGGTGGCATACAGGAGGAAGCACCGTCACTTGGCAAACCCGTCCTTGTGATGAGGGACACCACTGAGAGGCCCGAGGGCATTGAGGCAGGCACGCTCAAGTTGGTAGGAACCTCTGAGGAAACCATTTACCACGAGTTTGCGAAGCTCCTAGATGATGATGCTGCCTACGGGGCCATGGCGCATGCATCAAATCCATATGGTGACGGGCATGCCTGCATGCGGATTGCGGACATCCTCGAGGCCGAATGATAGCTAGGTCAGACTCTCAACGACATGTGGACGCATTGGAGTGGATATGCGCGTAGGGCTCTATGGCATCGGCGGTGTATATAACTTTGGCTGCGAGGCTATCGTACGCGGTACCTACCAAGCAATTAAGCGGATGGATCCGCACGCAGAAGTGGTCTATTTCTCCCGTAACCATGAGTATGATAGCCGCGTTCTCGCTGATCTTGATATCGAGGTTAAGGAGGTCAATGTCAGTAATTCGTTTACGCGACGAGCGATTAACAAAGCGCTATCACATACCGAGTCGACGACAAGGGCCTCACGAGTTCCGGTTGCGGAGATTGCGGATGATGTCGATCTCCTGTTCTCGATAGGCGGTGACATCTATACAATCCCGGCGGTACTTCGCGAGAAGGAACGTTACCCGTACTACAACAATCTCGTTGATTTCTGTGAGAAGGTCATTGATCGAGGTGTCCCCGTTGCTGTCTATGGGGCCTCTGTGGGTCCCTTCGGGAGCTATCAGAAGGCGAACGACTACTACGTCGAGGCTCTCCGGAAGTATTCCAGGATTGTGTGTCGGGAAGAGGTCTCCACGACCTACCTTCATGGTCTTGGCCTTGATGATAATGTCCGTTTCTTGCCAGATCCGGCTCTGCAGTTGAGGGGTTCGGATTGGGAAGAGGGACACGAAAAGCGCTATGTCGGCCTCAATCTGTCACCGCTCTCGGTACGAGAGCTTTATGGCGGCGATGTGACTCAGTCGATTCCGCACTTTGCGGCCATGGTGGACACCATCTACGAGCGCCTTGGGACCGATTTGCTCTTTATCCCCCACGTCATCGCTACGGATGGGAACGACGACGACCTCTCATTTCTACGGGCTCTTGCCAAGGCCTGCTCTCCGGCCACTCGCGATCATATTGTCCTGGCGGACTGTTCGAGGGGCTTCATGGGCCTCAAACCCCAGCTGCGAGAGTGCTATTTCGTAGCATCAGCTCGCATGCACTGTGCCGTCAACGCGATAGATGAGGGCGTGCCGGCAATCTTTCTCTCATATAGCGCTAAGAGCATCGGGATGTGTAGGTACGTGTACGGGGATGACCGCTGGGCCCTGTCTCTCAAAGATGCGGAGAGCAAACTCCCCGACCTGATGTGTGAGATGATGGATGCTGCCTCAGAGGAGCACTCACGAATCGTGAGCAGATATGACGAGATGTATCAATACTATCTTGATCACCTTGGCGATGCATTGGGAGGTTTGTTCTAGACGAAGCACCTTATGGGCCATCTGGCTGTGAACTCGACGGATTTAAGGAGATGCCCACGGGTGCTCGCTAAGCTGAAGGATAAGTATCGTGCTTTGTCGCCGCAGATTCGAGCGTCATTCTGGTTTCTCGTTTGTGGTTTCCTCCAACGGGGTATCTCTGTCATTACGACGCCTATCTTTACCCGCATCCTCACCACTGAGGAGTATGGCCAGTACAACGTCTTCTCCTCCTGGCTGAGCATCGTACAGGTAATCGTGACCCTCGACATCTGCTACGGCATCTATACGCAGGGTCTGGTCAAGTTCAGCGAGGAGCGCGACGTCTACTCGTCCTCGCTCCAGGGCCTCACGCTTACGCTTGTGACCATATGGACGGTCGTCTATCTCGTGTTCCAGAGCTTCTGGAATGACCTGTTCCAGCTTACGACTGCACAGATGCTTGCCATGCTCTGCATATGCTGGGCTAATTCCGTGTTCACATTCTGGTCTGCTGAGCAGCGAGTTGACTTCAAGTATAAGAACCTCGTCATCGTCACCATAATCGCATCAATTGCCATTCCGGCACTTGGAATTCTGCTTGTCCTCAATTCCGAGGACAAGGTGACGGCAAGAATTCTAGGAATGGCCATCGTGGAGATGGCTGCCTACTCCTGGATGTTCTTCTATCAGATGAGAAAGGGCCACAAGTTCTATTCAAAGCGCTTCTGGAAGTATGCCCTCGCACTGAACATTCCGCTCATACCTCATTATCTATCACAGGTGGCTCTCAATAGTGTCGATAGGATTATGATTTCATCTTTGGTGGGGGACTCCGCAGCGGGTATCTATAGCCTTGCCTATTCTATTTCGCAGGTGATGATAATCTTTAACACGGCGCTTACCCAGACATTGGAGCCATGGCTTTATCACAAGATTCATGACAAGGATATTACCTCGATGAAACGGGTGGCCTACCCGGCTTTCATGTTTGTTGCGGCAATTAATCTCCTTATCATTGCCTTAGCGCCCGAGATTGTAGCGGTGTTCGCGCCCGTCGAGTACTACGAGGCCATCTGGGTTATCCCGCCAGTGAGCATGAGCGTCTACTTCATGTTCGCTTATACGTTCTTTGCTTCCTTCGAGTTCTATTTCGAGAAAACAAAGCTTATTTCCGTTGCAACTGTGGTGGGAGCGGCCCTTAATATCGTATTGAATTATCTGCTTATTCCCGTTTTGGGGTATCAAGTGGCGGGATACACGACCCTGCTCTGTTATATGCTTTACGCTGTCATGCACTATGTCTTCATGCGTCGGCTTTCCATGGCGCATTTTGGCAAACAGCCCTACAGTTTCAAGGTCCTGTCAGGAATGACGTTTGTCTTTTTTGTGGCCGGATTTGGATTAATGGCTACATATAATGTGCCCCTAATGAGATATGGCATTCTGTTCGCAATCCTGATTGTTATTATTTCGAAGCACAACATGCTGAGAAGCTCTATACAAGTGTTTCTCGATATGAGAAGAGAGGGCAGACAGGACGATTTGTAGGCGGTCTAGGTAAATTGCCATTGAGCGCATGGAGCATAGGCCGGCGTAATAGCGGCTTTATAGAACACGAGACAAGAGTCGGGCATTAGTTTGTTGTTTGGAGCTTGCGAAGAGATGAAACCAAATCTGGCTAAAGACAAAGCATCTTGCTGCGCATGTCGCGCTTGTGAGCAAGTCTGTCCGCATAATGCGATATCTATAATTGAAGACGACAACGGCTTTATGTTTCCACTTATTAATCAAGATAAGTGTATAGGGTGCGGTCTATGCATGGAGGTCTGTCAGTTCTGTGATAAAGACCTTCCATTAGTGACCAGCGGAACAGCATATGCAGCGTCCACCATGCAGACTGATATTATGGCTTCATCATCTGGTGGCGCGTATGCGAGCCTGGCAACAAATGTAATAAAGAGTGGGGGTGTTGCATATGGTGCTGTCTACGCATCTTACGATGGGATACTGCGCCCTGTTCATTTGCCTGCAGTTACTGTTGGTGAATTGGCGCAGCAGCTTGGGTCGAAGTATGCTCAAAGTGATACTGGTCACTCATATAGTGATGTAAAAGATGCCTTGGAAAGCGGAAAGACGGTTCTTTATTCGGGCACGGCCTGTCAGATTGCTGGGTTGAGGTTATTTCTTCGAAAGAGTTATGAAAGTCTTTTTACGGTCGACATCATTTGTTTAGGTGTACCCAACTCGCGTATGTTCGAGGACTATCAAAAATATGTCTGCAAGCCTGGCAGCATGATTACCAACGTTGGTTTTCGCAGCAAGCAACATGGGTGGGGAAGTAACTATCTCGATCTTGACTTGCTGGACGAGAATAACGCAAAAACTGTCTATTCGATTAGGGCTTCTGACTCTAGCTATTACGACTGCTTTCTTCATAGTGCTATTGCGCGCGATTCCTGCGCTCAATGTCCTTACGCAAGTCTTCATCGCCCCGGTGATCTTACGATTGGTGATTTCTGGGGTATAGAGACGCAGCGGCCCGATCTTATATCCGGGGAAAAGGCACGCTATGTTAAAAACAAGGGAATCTCCTGCGTCCTCGTAAATAATGAACAGGGTGAGGCGCTTCTAAGCAAGCATGGTTCCGACCTCCACCTCGAACTTGTCGACTTGTCTTCTGTGGTGGTTGGGCAGCCAATGCTTAGAAGTCCTGCACGGCAGTCGCCCTATCGCCAAGTCATATTAGATGCCTATGTGGCGGAGGGCTGGCTAGGCGTTGAGCATGTCTGGGAGGGTATCCATCGCAAGGCCGAGATTAGAGCGCGCGTCAAATCCTTGATACCAGATGGGGTAAAGGCTGCAGCGAAAAGAATCTATAGAATGAAGGGGTAGCGCATATCGTTTTGTCTGGGGGAGCGGCTGCGGTGGTAATTCTAGACCGTTTTCCTATGCCATCAGCCCTAGCTTGTAGTATATTAAAAGTTAGTGTAAGCGGTGCAGTCGCCCGTGCACCTGCTTCCTCCTAACGCATCCTATGCCGCCTCTCTTCCTCGAGTCGGTGTTGTTCGCCTTCACAAGCCGGATGATGGCGCTATGAGCTAACAATAGAATGTCACAACTGATGGCCAGGAATGTCACAACCACCGTATGTCTGAAACACAATGGTCAGGTCCATGCCTGACCCGACCATTGTGTTTCCGTCAATAGGGCCCAGGTAGAAAGGGCTGCGACGGCAATCTTAGACCAAAAGATTGCCATAGCAGCCGCCGCTAATCGTGTCGCGAAAGTTGGTGTAAGCACGTCCCCATTACAGTCCGTGTTGGTTCCTTCTGCGGTCGTCTTGAGCCCTTGGCCCGTGT
>JAQVJP010000149.1 GCA_028695145.1 Eubacteriales bacterium | reverse complement strand
CACTTACATATGAGTTCGTACGCGACCGCATAAAACATTCCGCCGACATCAGCAGCAGTAATAATTACTGGCGTGCTTCTGATGTTCTCGACCGCAGAGAAGGCCTCTGTTACGGCAAATCTCATCTACTTGCCGCACTTCTTAGAGCTAACGGTATCCCGTCAGCCCTCTGCTATCAATATTTACGTCTTGAAGATAACGATGAGTCCATGGAATCACCTCTGATAATCCATGGACTCAACGCTGTCTATTTCCAATCACTTGATCGTTGGATACGGCTTGACGCACGAGGTAACAAAACGGGGGTAAACGCCGAATTCTCAATTGACGAAGAGAAGCTGGCCTTCCCGGTCAAGCCTGGACTTGGGGAAACTGATCTGCCGCTATTGATGGCTTCAACGGACCGTGCCGTTATGCTTAAACTAAAAAAATACGATCGACTGCCGGATCTGATGCAGGATCTGCCGACCAGAATCGCAGGCGCGAGTGCTGAATAAGCGGAGGCTTACCTCAGTTCAATTTTCCCACCGGGAAACTCCCATAAGCCTTTGAATTCACCATAGCCTCGCGCTGTCGCGAAAATTCTATCATCTTGGAATATTACAGCCGCTGCGACTCTGATCTTTTTCATACTAATTTTCACACCTCAATTGCTAAGTCCGAAATCATACTGTAGATAGTCTGGTAAATCGTTCTCAAGCGGAATATCAAACAAATATGTGATTCCTGGTCGGCCTGTTGAGATATCAATTTTTTCTTGTCTGCGTGGATTGGTTAACCTGCCTCTGCCCACAAATGTAAAAGGCATCACGATGCCATTTTCGGAGCTAACCTTGCGGACAAACACATAAGTATATTCACTCCGCTGCAGTAATTGCAGATCTTTATCTCGAATGTTGTTTTCACTTTCCCATTGAAATAAGTTAGGTTCAAGAAACTTATCTTTATAATTAAGCCTCTCTTCTATGGACGAGTCCTTCTTTAAAGAGGCAAATATAACAACCATCTTGCCGTATATATATGTGCCCTTAAATATATCACCAGGGTTCTTCAGTAGTTTTAGCTGTACTTGATCATTTCTGTAGCTATGCCAAAGGATGAAATCTGTGCTGGAGTCATATTCGGCTTGATACTTGGTCAGACCATAAGTAAGCAGGTCTTGTAGATGCTCTTGAAATTGTTCATCCATTACTACATTAAGTGAATAAGCATTATCTACAATTTCACAATGATTCCTAAACAAGTATACTACATTGTCTTCATTATCGAAGATTATATCATTTTTCGTTTTCTTAACCCAAAGCTAACCGTCTTACATTTATTTAACGAGCACATGCTAATTTTATAACTTAATTCACCTATAGTTGATACCGAAGTAATACGAGAATTAAGCAAATTTATGGAGGTATCTATGAAAAGAAACGCGATCTCATTTATCCTGATTGTATTGCTGGTGCTTGGAACTTTTTCCGGGTGCTCGGCAAACGCTACCGGTGACGAGACTACTACCGGCGATACGAATCAGACCACAACTACTGCAGCGACAACTACTCAACAGGAGGCAGAAACTACCCAAGCAGAGCTCGAGAGTAAAATGCCTAAATACGTATTTATGTTGATTGGCGACGGTATGAGCGCAGTTCAGGTCAATGCCGCGCAGGTGTACAATGGTAATAATTCCGAGGGACAAGTTGATACAGCGGATCTGCTCTTCACAGAATTCCCGGCTGTTGGACTGGCTACAACACATGACTCGACCTCGTTTTGCCCAGACTCAGCCTCAACCGCGACAGCGATGTCCACCGGTTACAAGACGCATAGCGGTGTTATCGGCCTGGCGGTTGATAAAACTACCGAGGTTACGAATATCGCCGAGCTGTTACAAGAGCAGGGCAAGAAAATCGGTATAATTTCTAACGTTACTATCAACCACGCAACACCGGCAGCATATTATGCCCATGCGGAGAGCCGTAATGATTACTATGGTATCGCGCTGCAGATGGCAGAATCCGGATTTGATTATTTTGCCGGTGGTGAAATCAATCAGTCAACGGGAAAAGAGAAGGATCAGACAGACGCTTATGAGGTTTTACAGGATAAGGGCTATACTGTTGCCAGAACAGCTGATGAGATTTCTGCTCTTAACGCTTCTACCGGCAAATGCTACGCGGTCACTCCTGTAACGCAGGACAGCGGCGCGATGCCATATTCGATCGATCATCAGGATGGCGACCTTACTCTAACGGATTTTGTTAAAAAAGGTATAGAGGTCCTGGATAATGATGATGAAGGCTTCTTCATGATGGTTGAGGCGGGTAAAATTGACTGGTCATGTCATGCCAATGACGCTCTGACTACAATTCACGAAGTATATGAATTTGAAAATGTAGTTAAAACAGCTTTTGAATTTGCTCAGGAGCATCCGGATGAGACATTGATCGTAGTAACAGGCGACCATGAAACAGGTGGTATGACTATTGGTTATGCTTCGACCGGTTATGACACAGCCTTCAATATTCTCAATAATCAGAAAATGTCTTTTGTCGAATTTGACAAGCTGATAAGCAGTAAAATAGAAGAAAATGCTGATCTTGCTTTTGCCAATGTCATGCCATTAATTACTGAAAACTTCGGTCTCAAAGAGCCAACCGGTGATGCCGAGGCTGACGCGGCTGACCCTCTTGTACTTACAGAATATGAGTACAGCAAGCTGCAGCAAGGTTTTGCCGAATCTATGCTTGCTGATGAAGAGCGTGAGTGGACCGAGGAGACAATGTTGCTCTACGGCGGCTACAATCCTCTATCTGTTTCCATCACTCATATTATCAATAATAAGTCGGGTATCGGCTGGACATCATATTCCCATACCGGTGTACCGGTTCCGGTATATGCCTATGGCGTAGGATCTGAAATTTTCAATGGCTATTATGACAATACAGATGTATTCAATAAACTTGTAGAAATCTGTGAAATTGCCTGAGATTAAATCATTATAGATTGTAACAAGTCTTCCGGGCTATTTCCCGGGGGACTTGTTTGCTTATTAAGTGGAAGGAGAGCAGATAAATTGATTAACAAGAAGGAAATGATTATCACGCTCATGATGGTGATGCTTATAGTTATTTTGCTGATACTGCCTACAGGCTTCGCTAAGCAAATATATGTCAATTCGCAGGGGGTAAGAGCCAAGGTTCTGGAGGTCGATAATTCAGCCATTTACTCAAACGGCATCATCAGTCAGGGTGAACAAAATTGCACTGTGAAAATTATGTCAGGTGAGCACAAAGGCGAGACCGCTGAGGCAATCAATCTTCTGGCCGGGAAAATGGATATCGACAAAACCTTCTCAGCTGGAGACAATGCCTGGGTTATTCTTGAAGAGCACAGTGACGGCAGTATTGTTTTCGCCAATATGGTAGACCACTATCGCATCGATAAGGAACTTCTGCTCATAGCACTATTCGCGTTACTCCTGATATTCTTCTCGGGCTATACCGGCGTTAGAACACTGTTATCCTTCGCGTTCGCTCTGCTTGCTATCTGGAAGTTGATCATACCACTCACACTCAGAGGTTATTCGCCGCTTCTAATATCTTTTGCCGTGGGTACTTTGATAACAGTTGGCACACTGCTGATGGTAGCCGGTCTCACAAAAAAAGCACTGGCCGCTATTGGCGGAGCAGTTGCCTGTTCACTCATAACTCTTGGGTTGGCGGCGGCTTTTACCAGGTATTTTGGTATTCATGGATCAGTAATGCAATGGTCAGAGTCGCTCATTTATTCCGGCTTCCAGAAACTCGATTTAACGCAGGTTTATATGGCAGCGGTCTATCTGGCCTGTTCCGGTGCGATACTTGATTTGGCAATCGACATATCAGCGGCGCTTGAGGAGCTAATTGTGCACAAGCCACAGATAACCAGAAGCGAGCTGATCCGTTCGGGGCTGAACATCGGCAGATCGGTAGTCGGCAGCCAGACAACTACTCTTCTGCTGGCTTATATGGGCAGCTATCTCTCTATCATGATGGTCTATATGGCGCAGGCAACGCCGTTCATGAGTATTCTCAACTCAAAAACTATCGCAGCTGAAATACTACATACTTTTGTCGGCTGTATCGGGCTGGTACTTGTATCACCGGCAACATCACTGATCTGCGCGTTTATCTACAAAGGTCGAGAAAAAATCAACCAAGAAAAATCTGTACCCAGTATCGATACCCGTCAACGTCGTATATTCCAATGGCTAAACCGGTAAAAGCCGGGTTCTCGATGTTTTTACGATGTCCGGGGGAATCCAGCCAGAGCTTCATAATCTGATCGACGGAATAACTGATCGGAGCCATGGCCAGATTTTCGCCGGCAGTCCGGTAGCTGACACCCATCTGATCAAGAAGGTCAAAAGCATTACTACCATCCGGTCTTGTATGAGAAAAACTCTCGGAGGTTTCCATAGCACGAATCGCGGCGGCCTCTGCGGCAGCCCCTCCGACAAGTGTCAGCGAAACTGATGGAGTTGCCATGCTTGCTCGATGATTGTTGACACTATTGAGTAAAACCTGCATCTCGGCGGCATATGCCCCTGTCGAAACCTCCGGCGCGGCTGTGGTCGTGGTAGTTGGCGCGGCCGTGGTTGTAGTTGTTGGCGGCGCAGTCGTTGTGGTTGTAGTCGGCGCGACTGTAGTCGTAGTTGTTGGCGGGGCGGTCGTGGTCGTTGTAGTCGGTTCGGCTGTAGTCGTAGTTGGCGCGACTGTAGTCGTGGTTGTTGGCGGCGCGGTCGTCAACTGTGCTGAAGCGGTTTTTTCGCTTAGCATAAGCTTAGCCTCAGCAGGACCAACCAATGTTTCGGTCTGCTTACCCTCTACCCATAAGCCACACCCAGCTAACAACATAAACAAAGAAACAACGGCCGCTATAGCCGCCA
>JAQVJP010000148.1 GCA_028695145.1 Eubacteriales bacterium | reverse complement strand
TACGCCCGACGGGACACCGGCGCTGGTGGCGCTGGTGCGGCCATAAGGAGGTGCAGATATGGGAAAATATTGTACGAATTGCGGCAAGGAGCTTCATACCGGCGCTCGCTTCTGCGCTAAATGCGGCGCGCCGGTTCTTGATGGGTCCGTGAGTCCTGTTCCCGAAGAACAGCCGAAACCTATGGCACATACGCAGACTACAAGCGAGGTACAGCCTAAAGAATATACTCCACCCCTTGAGATACCAAAAATAAAAAGTAACAAAGCACCAAAAAGAAACAACGGGCGCAATACGCTATGTATCATGCTTTCCGTGCTACTTGTCATACAAATTGTGGCGGTAGCTCTCTACGGCTGGCCGGGTTTTTTGGTCAAGGACAGAACACAAAGGCTGGCCAACACACAAATTGAAAACGGCGTGGCGGAGCTTCCCGGAATGAGCGTGAATTTCGGCGGCGTATACGGTGGGGTGACACTTGAAAATGCCAAAACCGCCCCTATCGACTTAGATGAAGGGGCTGTCTCCGTCGGTTATGAGCTAGCGTTTGCGGACATACCCGAAGGCGAAGTGACGCTGTCCGCGCCAATGCCGGATGATCTGACCCTTGCGGAAAATGAGCGTTTGTATCTCGATATCGGTTTTTCCATGCAGGACGAGACGAGCGAGAAGGTCATGGTTTACGACCATATCGAGGCCTCAGAACAAGCGGGACGAATGATAGCGCGAATAACGCCGTCAGGCTATAGTGAGCTGTCGAGCAACGTCTATTTGAAGGGCGAGGGCTTCGTTTCCCCAACCTACAGCGATAAAATGCGTTTTAACGTCCAGTTCAAGGCCAAACTCGTAAGCGCCTCGCAAAGCCAACGCTTCAATCTCATCTTTGACCGTTCACGGTTTATGGCGACCACGGTGGAGCCTAGCAACGTGGAGGCGCTGCTCTCGAATATGGAGCAGGTCTACGCGAAGTACCAAGAGTTCGGCTTCGATATGTCAAGGCGCACCCAATGGCCCATGAATATTCATGTGACAACGCTTAAAAACGCCGATGCCACTACGCCCACCTACGCGCAATATGTTTCAAGCTGGTGGGGCATTGACAGCGGTTACATGAATTTCAGCCGCCTGCTGTTTACAAATTTCAACCTTGATGAGGCTACAAGCATCTTTGCCCATGAGCTGATGCACTTTGTGCAGGAGTGCTATGTTACGACCCAGTATAAACGCCTCGCTTGGCTGGACGAAGGGACGGCGGTATTTCTTGAAAAATATTTCGGCGGTAAGGGCGACCACAGCGGCCGCCAATACGAGCTTTACGACGGTATATACCCTGCCTCTGACTCCGCGAGCGCCGGATACGCCCGTGGCGCACTGGTTGCTTATTGGGCGAGTCTGGGTGGCTGGTATGACGGCGCGGACGCCCTTTCCGGCAAGGATAAGATGTCGGGACTAATTGACCTCTATTCCACCGGCGGATATTTGCAGGTGAGCAAATGGCAAAATTGGATAGACGACTGTGTGGGTGCGCCCTCGAAATATGCAATAGATTTCTTCACGAAGCTCCTGCAGGGGAATAAGAGCGTCTGGGCGGAAAATGCTTATCAACCGTATACCCTCCACCAGATCATCGTAGAAAATGCAGGAAAATCCGCAAAAGACTTTTCTTCAAAGCTTGACCCCAACTATGCCGTATCACTTTTTACATCGGTGCTTTCGCTGGAAGTCGATAAGCTAACCAGTGAAGACGGGCAGGAATTTGAGCTTAGCGTTCCCGCCTACGGCGCGAGAGTCGTTGCACTTGATATGACGGAAAAGGAACGGGAAAAGCTAGATAAGGATGCCGCCGTCGGCATTAGCGCCAAAAACGGCGAGGAGCTGGTGCTATTAAAATCGCTTTCCAAGGAAACGACGATGCAGCAGAGTGTGAGCATTTCAGCCCCGGCGTTTCGAAAAAACATGGAGGACAAATACCGCTATCTTCTGCTGGTGGTAAATACCACTGGCAGCGAAAAAGCCGTTGAGCTTGCGGCGACGTGCCAAACAGATATATATCTGCTCTATCAAGATACCTTCGAGATAGGGGCATATTACGGCGGTAGAACGATAAGTGAGTTTTACAACGTCCATGGCTCAATGCGCGAAGGCCTCAGTTTGGATGAATTCAAACGGGACCATGGCTATATCATCACGATCGAGGGCAAGGGTGATGGCGCTATGCTTACAGTGGCTGAAGCACCGAAAGGCAAAGAGGATTCGCCGCTGTACGTTTTGGGCAAGGATGGCATCTCCGGGACTCTGGATGCGTCCGGGAACATCTTTACCGCTGCATACGGCGACGGCGAAACCATAATCATAGACTTTGGCGCGGGAACGTCCTATCTTGATGGCCCTTACACCATGAGAAATTTTGATAGTTTCATGACCCCTGAGAGCAGAGGGTTGGAAAACGGCATGAGATACGGCATCCAGCCGTACAGGTAAATAAGGAGTGTCCATATGGCAAAGAATAAAAAGAGCAAAAACATCCCCCTGCCTATTCTCATCTTGATTTGCGCCGCGCTGGTGTTTGCCATGTACAGTAGCCTCAGTACGCTGGTGCTGGCAATTTGGGGCGATACCGTCATGGGTACGGTAGACAGCTACGAATCTAGACTGGATGACACGAATGCGGAGCCAAATCGCTCACGAACCGTTTCCAAGGGATATTGGTTTATAGCAAATGGCAAGGAATACCGGGGTTATGTGATCTATAGCAGCGACGAGGCATGGCCGAGCTTAGATGAGGGCGAAACACGCTCCGAGCGCATACGATACCTTGACCTTTTCCCCTACGTCAACAAGCCCGCCATGCTGAGCGAATTTGATGAGATGGGTGAATTCGCGATTATTTATCATATCCTGGCCCCTATCGGTCATCTACTTTTGCTGCTACTTGTCATACGAACAGCCAGAGCTGGGAAAAAGAAAAAAAAAGAGGCGAGGAAACCAGATACGCCTCAAATAATCCAAATAAGGAGTGATATAAATATGTTTTGTCATAACTGCGGAAACAAGCTGCCAGAGGGCGCTGCTTTCTGTGGGGGCTGCGGTGCGAAAATCCAGGCCAGTGCCCCTAAGGTCTGCACTGCCTGTGGCATGGAACTGCCAGACGGTGTTGAATTTTGCATCGGCTGTGGTAAAGCTGTGAGCCGGACAGGGCCGGAAGCGGAGATACCGACCCAAGAGACACCTTCCCCACCCATACAGGGAGGCACGGGGCTGGTGGGTTTCTCCGACAGGTGTCATTCGCCGGAGATACTGGCCGCCGCGGAGAAAAACAAAAAATTCTCCATAGGCTGTATGTGGATATTGGTTTTCGTACCCCTCATGGGCTTTCCCGTCGCAGGTCTGCTGATGGACGACTTCCCCTTTGGAGAAGCTCTTGTTATCGGCGTTGGCATTGCTCTTATCATGCTGGTCGTTAATTTACTGGCGCTGCAAAGGACCAAGAAGCCTATGTGGGAAGGCGTGGTGGTCAATAAGTACAGCAAGGAGAAAAGTGAGCATAGGGGCGGCGAGGACGACAACTGGCGAACCTATACGGAATACACCACGGTCATAAACACCGACGCAGGCAAGAAAAAGACCATCGTGGAAAAGGACAGCGGACGGCATATGTACGATTATCTATCAGTTGGTGACAGGGTGCGTTTTCATCCAAAGTTCGGTACGTATGAAAAATATGATAAGTCGAAAGACCGTATCATTTACTGCAATGTCTGCTCCATGATGAACCCCATACAAAATGACCGCTGCAAGCGGTGTAATAACCTATTATTTAAATAAGGAGGATTTTATAATGGAGAGATTTGACAAGCTGCTGGAGGCTGCGGAGTTTTCGGCAACACGCTGCACAAGCTGGAGTTTTGCCACTTCAAATGATAGATACGATGTAAAAGGCTTGCTGGTGCTTGCCGAAACAAGCGATAGTGAAGACCCAATCGATGAGGATAGCTTTTATGTGGTATCGCCTGCCGGAGCTATCGGCTTATGTAACGACGGCGAGGACATCGATTGGCTGTTTCTGTCTGACGCTGCGCCGAATGAGGATCTGCCGCTGACATACCAAGCTGAGCCGCAGATAAAGTTCTGCTCGAAATGTGGCTCCGGCGCTGTTCTCGGTGCTCGATTTTGCGGTCAGTGTGGAACAGAGCTATGAAAATAAAAGACTAATTTGGATGTGGCTTTAGTTTTCCGTAATCAGTGTGCGTTGCTTTTTGAAATTGAATTCTTCCAAACGAGGGGTGTGCAAAAGAGGTGCAAATTTTAACGATTTGATTTGAGCGGTGCATTTTATCAATAGTTAGTGCCTTTGCCATATAAGAACGCTAATTTTGATACACTGGCTATCAACATTAGCGTTCTTGTTTTATGCCCAAAAATGCCTTAAAACAAGGCTTTTTGCCGCTTTTTTATAAAAACGGCAACATCATTTAGGTTCGCTGAAACAAGAAACGCACACTTTCTCCGAGGAATTTTGCCTTGCTCCATACCCTCGCTAACGATTTATAGAGGGGTGTGCAAAATATCGGAGGGGGTGTGCATTTTTTCAGAGGGGTGTGCATCCATGCAAATTTTGGGTGCAAAAGAGTAAAAAAAGAGGTCGAGCCTTATAACTCGACCTCAATCTCCGTGCCGTTTTTAAACTGGAATACCATTCTGCCATCGTGGGAAACGGTGGCTTTTTCAAGTAGGCCCACCCACAGCCTTTCGCTCCAGACTTCGAGGACGAGGGGCTGCTTTTTTATTGACTCGATGAAAAGTCGTAGTTCACGGTCTCGGTCTTGCCTGCTTGACTTCTCGGTAGAAAGTGTATCAAGCCGTGCGGAGGTCTTTTCGTAACGCTTCACCAGAGCGTTGTATTTTTTCGTGTACTCCTCTTGGGACTGTGCCGAAGCAGCGTTCTCTTTAACGCAGGATTTGACCA
>JAQVJP010000147.1 GCA_028695145.1 Eubacteriales bacterium | reverse complement strand
ATTTCAATCCACGCTCCCGCACGGGGAGCGACAGCAAAATCAAACAAATATTCAATCAATAATTTGTTTGATATGCACTAATAACTATATTCTATCACAATACTTTGTTCTATGAATTTCTATTGAACGAATATTTCAAAGATTAATCTTGAAAAATACGGTGCGAACGATCACGAAAAATAATGATATCCTTATATTCGCACTCATAAAATGAGAACTCCTTCAGGATCATATGATACTTTTGTGCCATAGTGCTCTACCCTGCTCTTATAATTATTTCCAAGGTTATAAAACCTCAAGCTATCTTTTCCACTGTCGGCTATTTTAATCAATTTTGCTTTAACTACTCGGTATTGAGACGCATCCAGCGAACATTCGAATACTGAATTCTGAACTCTTTGTCCATAATCCATGCAAACTTTTGATACATGTCGAAGTCTTTTCCGTCCAGAAGCATCCTCGGTATTAACATCATAAGTTATTACTACAAGCACATTCTTTAACCTACTTCCATAAAAACGGCGGATAACTGTCTAAATCACCTCGAAGATAACGAGCTAAAAGCAAAGCCTGAATATATGGCACCAAACCCCAGGGGATTTTTTCATCAAGAAATGGATGCTTGATCATTTCCTGCTTTCTTTGCTGATAAGCATTGAGGAACGATTTTCGTCCTTCATCAGTCATTGTGACGGCACCGTTTTCTTTTACATCAAAATATTCTGGTTTGATAATTCTATTGTTTATACAAGTTAAAACAAAACGATCTGCGAAAGCAGGCCTCAGTTCTTCCATTAAATCTAAACCCAAAGATGTTCTGCCAGGCCTATCTCTGTGAAGAAAACCAACATATGAATCTAGCCCAACAGATTCTAAAGCAGAAGAACAATCATTACCTAAAATTGAATATGTAAAGGATAGCATTGCGTTAACCTTATCTAAAGGAGGTCTGCGATTTCTGTTTTTGAAATAAAAATCTGCTTTATTCTGTAATATCAAATCATCAAGCACATCGAAGTATCTCACGGCGGCCTCGCCTTCAATTCCTCTCAGTTCTTCTAAGGTTTCTGTAGCTTCAGCATTTCGATAAGCAACTGCCAGTTTTGAGCTTACTTCTTTAATTTTAGCAGAGTCAATGCGTTGAGGATGATCTCGAGTTGCTCGCTCAAGTAACCATCGTGCGTTATACAGTTTAGCAGCAATGAACCTGCGAGCAATTTGACAACTATCATGTGTATTATCGGAAATCCTATATTGCGCTTTTCGTAGCAATACATTGCCATGACTTTCGCCACACACTCTGGCTAAAAATCTTCCGCGAGGTGAAACAAATGATAGATTAATATTTCTTTTTGCACACGCTCCCATAAGCGAGGGACTCGCTCCTTTGTAACCGAAATATAATATACTGTCCAACGTGTGCAATGGGAATCTCCCCTTTTTATCGTCGTCGATAGTTACAACTATATTTTCTCCTTCTACAGACAAATAACTATTTTCTGACAGTATAAATAAGGTATTTAGGAGTTTTCGCATTTTTTAATCCTCACCAAACCTCTCGGCTACATATTTTGTTGCTGACAAGTTTTTATTTAATTTTGGTAGACATAACGCATTTATTGAGCAAGCTCGGCAATGATTACCTATTCTGACTTTTGGAGTGTATCCTTGTTCAAAGTATTTATGCATTTCAGCTAATTCTGAACGAACCAAATCGCGTAATGTCGGAGTAAATTCTACTACTTCTCTGTGACGTGTTTCGCCGTAATACAAAGAACCCTCAAATATCTCAATTAATAACATTTCCTCAAGACACATAGCTTGACAACAGATTTGGAGCCTATCAGCGTCTTCTGCCTTTGGCCTACCACGTTTGTACTCAACTGGGTAAGGCAGCCACGTCCCGGCCCGCCCTACTAAAGAAATTCCATTTTCGCTACGACGAAACTCAACAATGTCACAAGTTCCGGACACACCCAATTCATTAGAAAATACAGGCATGCCTCTTACAGTTAATAAATCCCCACGCAATTCAGTAACGGTTTTGTCATGGGCACGCTCATGCATTAACTCACCCTCGATTGTACGTAAATTATCTTTCCATAAGTTCTCTACATGAATCAATGCCCATTGTCTACGACAAAACGAAAAATGTTGAATGCCAGATATTTGTAGGTATTCTTCCTCTTCATACTTCTTCATATTTTTCTTATAATAGTTATTTTATCTGGAATTACCGATTCATCTATCATGACGTTATAGTCATTATAGGATCTGGCTGGAACATCTAAATTTTTTCGAGATATCTTAACTGCCTCGAACAATTTGTGCGATGGTGCATTTCCGAGTTCACTATCATGTTTAAAGATAATTAAATCGCGCAAGGCCATTTTCCCCCTGGCTGCACTACGATCAAATTCGAACATATTTATAATGGCCGTCCACAACAACTCAATATCATCTTCATTAAACCCAGTTATTTGCCTCGCTAAATTTGCAGATATATACCCTTCTTGTCTATATAGCGCATAAGGAACTAAATGCTTACGCCCCATTTCGGTAGAAGCTGTTGCTGCTTTTTCATTAGTAGTAATGGCAACACGTGTGATTGTTACTTCTTGAGGTACAATCGGATCAACGCTTTTCGCAAATGCAAGCTGCACAGGCCCTCTAACCTGACCAGCGACATTTGTCAGTTCTTTGTCTTTAGCTGCTGTTGTCATTACGGCACCAAAAGTCCTAATATCGTAAAATGTCGAACACATATATTCTCTGAATCCAAGACTTTTCTTTAACCTATCTTTTTCGTCTTTTACTGCATTAACACCTCTTTGATCTTGAGAGTTTAAGGGAATATCCTGTTTGATATAAATGTCGTATCCAGGCTTTTCACTCATGACCATATCGACATAATTACGAATTTTTCGCTTGATACACACGTCAGTAACAATACCATGACCAGTCTCAGGATCTACTCGAGGCATATTACCCGCATCCGGATCACCGTTAGGGTTTCCATTTTCAACATCATAAAGCATTACAAAATCATATCTGTTTTTAATAAAATCCATCTTATTTTTCCTCCCTTTTTGTATATCTATCCTGTTGCTGATGATAATAACCAACAATGAATTCTCCCTGCTCTTGTAAGTTTAAAGAAGAAGGGAAAGGTTTATCTGCATTTAACCGGTCTATTAACTCACTTTTCATTTTTTCAAACCACGTTGCGTTATCTATTTTCTGAGCATGATGCATTGAAAGTGATAAAAGTTTTGGAAATATATTTTTGGGATTTGAACAAGCACTTGAAAAATAGCGCTCTCTTATTGTAGAGCTTCCATTTGCCCTTTCTTGTAGGTATTCAAGAACACTGAATAATCTACCAAGAGTATAAGGTATGTTTGTGGATTCTTTTTGCAGAGACATTTTTGCCACCTCACTTTTAAAATTTCTAATTAATACTGCTTTAACAATAGATGCTTTGGTTTTATTTACCTCCTCCCCAGAACGAATTCGAACTAGTATGGAGTTATAAAGTGTCAAAGGGTATGATTTAGAAGTGAAAATTGATTCGATAAGCTGCCCAGCAAGCAAAGGAGCAGCATCACTTGCTGTCTTTTTAACTGTTGTCTCGCTCAATATTATCCATGGTGGTGTGTATGTAAACTTACTTGAGCCGATTATCTCAAGATTTTGATAGTGAATGGCAATATTCTTTATAATATTGCCAAAACTATCTGTATAGAAAAAGCGGACACTAATTCTACCGGCATTTGGAGAAAGACATAACATGTAAAATTTCTTATCAAAATCACATCCTTCCACATAAACGTTACCGCCTTCAATAATTCTTTTCATTATTGAATCTAATCTGTTTTTATCACTTTCTCCAGGCTCTGCAAACCAACTAAACATTTGAGCTTCATCAGAATCATTCCCTTCCGCCCAATACACCATTGTGTCTTGGGCGAACCTCTTGTGATGTTTTTTGCTTTGAAGAAGGTCATTCAGAGCCGTAACATACTGAAAACTAACTTCTTGCCCTATTTGAGCAGCTGGATCGCTTGATGTATTTCCATAAGAAGCGAAGCTTTCAGAGTTAACGCTTATTAGCGGAACTGATCCCATCGACACTCCAGCCAACTTGATTTTACCGTGCAAAGAAGTTTGTATGTCTGTCTTCCCAGATATAAGGCATCTCATCTCATTACCCTTTATATTTGATACCCTATAAGCATTCCACGCATTACAAATATCACTATCCTCATGTGCATATTTCCCATCAACCATAATTACGTAATTACCATTTTCGGCCAAACCATCTGGTATATTTGATGCACTAAAAAATAATTTGATAGCATTTGCAATTCTACTGTCCAACCCTTCCAGAACAGCATTATGCAATTCACCTGAAGCTCTAAACTTTTCACTACCTCTACTGCTATCGGCGCCAAAGAAGTATCCTCCATTATCACAAAGGAACGCAGGCTTAATGCCTCGAGTTCTACCCTGAGGTTCCTCCGGCAACATAAATGATTGCCTAATACGTTTACTTCCTTCGTTATATTCAAGAGGGATGATTTCAAGAACCGCTCCTTGCTCATCAATATTCACTGCATAATCCACAAATCGGTTTTGCCATCCAGGTAAACATCCACCAACGTCATGATAACGTTTGACCAAGGCTTGAATTATCATCTGAGCACCTCCGTATTCCGAAGGTTTATTGAGCCATTTTCCATCTCTGCCATAAAAAAAGTCGGACAAAATTCTCTTACTACATTATGCTCATTCTTTATATATAAAATATCATACAGCATCAGTCCAAGAGCACGAGAATCAGGAATAGGTGCAGGTGCGTCTTTACCATTTTCGATTAGCCTAATTTCTGCCGGAAATTCGCGAACACCCAAATATGGTTTATGAAAATATTGGCCATTTCTTAATCTTCGTTTTATCATTTCAGTAAATTTAGCTTCAT
>JAQVJP010000146.1 GCA_028695145.1 Eubacteriales bacterium | reverse complement strand
TTCGTCGCTCAGGCTTGCGCCAGATGGCTCAGGCCTTTTCAGCATGCATTATTATCAAGGTTCAATGTCTCTAGCGTCTACGCTACTTTTTTATCATTTTGCTCTTGACTTCATATAGTCAGTCTAAGACAGTACATTTAGTATCTTAGGCTGATAGACTGTTACCACCTATCACAGGTGCTTTAATGATATTCATTGCACCTACTCGATCACGATGTGTTTCGAAGCCACATGAACATTTATATTTTCTATCCCTTGCCTTGTTTTTTTCTGTACATTCTGGACAGGTTTGACTGGTATATTTGGGGTCTACGTACTCTACTTTTATCCCTGAAAGACCTGCTTTGTACTCGATATACTGGGCTAAGCGATAGAATGACCATGTGTGCAAATTTTTTTCGTTTTTACGGCTTGTTCTTGCCGTCTGGCGTATGCCTGATAGTTGCTCTATGCGTATTGTTCCAACACCTTCTTGGATAGCAAAGTCAACGATATGACGACTTGTTTTGTGGTCTTTGTCTTTCATCCATCTTTGTTCTTTATCATTCATTTTTTTGATTGCGCGCGGCTTCTTAGCTTTTCCAAGTTTCTTGCGCTTGCTTCTAAATTTGCGTTTCATGTACTTGTTTTCTCTACCATTGCCAAAAAACTTGGTTTTGCCTGTTTCTGTTACTGCAACTGCTGGACATTTTAGACCTAAATCAACACCTAAAACACCTGTATCTGCACTTTCTGTTTCCTCTGCAGTTACAGCTATTTGAGCAATCCACTTGCCCGATTTCTCTGTGATTCTAAGGGTTCCTATCTTGCCATTTAGTTTTTCTAGTTGATAGGTCGATAGCAATATAGGCACATTAATGCGTGTGCTTTTGCCGTTTACAAGCACTGGAAAACGCAAAACACCATCTTTTAGTGTCCAGTTTTGATTGTTCCAAATGCTAACCGGTTTTTTGAGAACGCTTCTGATCTTTGTTTTTCGGTACTTTGCGTAGACCGATTTTGCATCTTGTATTGCTTGATTCTTCAGTGCACTGGGCAGTGTAGCTGAAACTGTGCCACTCGTATGCTTAATACGCTCGTTCGTTTCAATACATTCAGAGACGATGGTGTTTATCAAACGAACATATTCAACTGTTGCTGTTTTTAGATACTCTCGTTGCTCTGTTGTTGGAATCAACTTAGCTTTTACAGTTATTTGCACCGTTTCACCCCCTCTTTTTTTGTTCTTCGACATACCGCCTGATCGTTTCGCTCGATATGTTTCCTGCGGTGGATACAAAATAGCTCCGTGTCCACAAACTTGGCAAATGCTTCAGGTGTGAAAACTCCTGTCGCAATTTTCTTGATGTCACTCCTTTCAATTTTGCCATTATGTCTGATGGACTGATTGTTGGCAATGCGTTGAGGAAAAGATGGCAATGGTCTTTATCACACTCCACTGCCAGTATTTGAATATCGATTTCTTCACAAATTTCAGAAAGTAGAATTTTCAAACGTTCTTCAACTGCTCCTACCAATACTTTTCGACGATATCTTGGGCAAAAAACAAAATGATAATTAATCAGCGATACAGTTGTTTGGGTTCTTCTATATGCTTGACTCATAAATACAGTGTATCACTACAACATTCAAACTACAACATATTTTGCTACGCAAGCGCCATTCATCCCACGGCTAAAGCCGAGCAAGCTTGGTTTGGGCTTTCTGGCGCAATTTCTGTAAGTAAGTTGATCGGCAACATAACTAAGATGGCTTCGTGAAGATTCACGTTCAATATCAAGTATACGATCAAAAAAGATAAGAGAAGTCACAAGTAGAAGCAGCAATATGAAAACAATCGCTGATCTTGACATAGCCCGGAAGAAGGCCGCGTTAATCGAACTCTGTCTGTTCTTTTTACCACCACTCACTGAGCCAGAGCCTCCGCTCTCTCTTGTTCAAGAAGCACCAGATCGTGACCTGATTTAATATCTTCCGGCAGCTTATCCCAGATATAGTCAAGGAAAATCATAATATGCTGGCGATTGCTGTACGCAGCTCTATGCATAATGAACCCGAGCGCTTTTATCATAGCCAGAACTACGGATATATCATTACGACCGTAATGAACAATCTGATAGAAGGAGTAGTATACAATCTTCTCAAAATCTATCAGTTCAAAAGCGCAGATGATCTGAGCGTCCGGATCAGATTGACTCTCTCCCTTCCTGACTATAAGCCAGCCATGCTCAAGGTCAGCAAGCTCAGACAGAAGCACACCCGCGATTTTAAGACAATGAATCGCTGTGTTGGGATCGTTGATACCCGGAGAAATAGATCTTAATGTAATTTCACTGATCTTCTGTATTGAGAAGAGAAAATCCTGATCTTCAAGCGGTTCATTGCCTATGGTAAAACAGCTCCTGAATCTCTCAACATCAAACGACTCATCGCCCTGATGCCAGGCAATCAGCAGAGTTCTGCCCTCAGTGACAAAAACTCCGGTAATGACCGGAACCTGAATGCAGCACTCAAGTTCTTCAGCCAGTTTAGTCAGCCTACTGTAATTTATCAATCTGATATATCCGTAGTCATCAGCTGCTAATTGAACCTGAACACCTTCCAGCGGTTGTTGGAAGCGCTCCAAAATCTTACCCTTTTCCAGAAAGATCCTGTAATCAAGAATGCACTTACCGGCATGGTCATGCAGACGTTGAATTAAGTTTTTGACCTGAATATATGAGCTGACATGATTAACATACTTCAAAAACTGCACAAGGCAGGCAATGACATATAGAATGCTTAGATTGGCTGATATTACCGGTCTGCCGTTGAGAGATGTTTTCATAAACGAAAGCGCCATAATTGAATATACAAATCCACCCATAAAAATACCGAGCGTCTGTACGGTTTCATCATCAGTCAGAAAATTACGTACTACCCTGGGCGAATACTGCGAAGAATATGTTGTAAGCACAACCATAGTCGTAGAAAAAGTGAATACCGTCATACTGAGCATGGCACCGGATGTAACTCCAAGTATAGTCTTGGCAAGTTCAACCCCGGTCAGCATGAAATCAGGCATTATATCAGCAAGAGCGAACCATCTGCCGGAATCGATCAGGCCTGTCAGAACAGCCAGAAGCAGTGAAGCGACTGTCAACCAGGCAGGTTTAAGCCAGATACTGTATTTTACTTTTAGCCAGGCTCTCTTAAACATGTCTCACCTCAAAACAGCAATACAACTTGTGCGCCGACGCCTTAATTTCTATATGATTATAATGGCAAACGCCGGCGGCGGAAAATGATCACCACGGACGTAAGCAGAACAAGCGCTATACCGGCATAAACAAGTCCGATCAGCGGGAAGCCACTATCCCTGACAAGCTCTACCGGATCAAACCAGCCATAAAGCGACAGCTTCTTGATTATTTCCAGATCATCAGAAACACCGCCAAGCATATTCATCAGCAGGAAGCCGATCGGAATACCGGCGCCAAACCCGGTTGCCAACGAGCTGTCATTGAACATGCAGGAGAAGAAAAACCCGATCATAATCACAGCCATATTGACAAGCATTACCGTAATATTCAGCATCAGAAAACGATCAATTTCCAGTAGCCCGGGATGCACTATTTCGCTAAAAGCTACACCTACGCCAAACAAACCGGCGAACAACACAAAAACTGATAGCAGAGCATATGTGCCGAGCGTCATAATAACCCGCACACGCGAAACAGGCGTTGCCAGAAAACAGGCAAAAGATCCATTATCAACTTTCTTGGCAACCAGACGATTGCTAAGAATGATACAGTAAACCATGGGAAAAGCAAACATCAACAATCCGTACAGCCAACTGGCCAGATAGCTCGTCAGATCCGTTACGAGCTGCGAGAAGCCCATCGCCTGCATCAGATCTTCCGGGAAGAGCTCAAGCATCGAGGTAATTGATTCCATATCTTCAGGGTCATACATTGAAATCATAATTGTTAGATACATGGTCAATACGCCGAAAAAAATCAACAGCATTACCCAGTTTTTTCTGGCGGTATATTTTAGAAGTGCCGCGCTCATCTGCTCACCTCCGCTGCTTCGGCTTCTGCCGGTTTCTTATTGGTGCTGATTTCTGTTCCGGAATAGAATTTCATAAATACCTCTTCCAGCGTCTGACTCGTAAGATCAAGATCGAAAACCTCAAAATCAGCAGTTAGCTTGATAAATTTGTCGACCGCATCACCCGGTACAGCGATTTCGATATACGTTTGCTGTGCATCAGAGGAGTTTTCGCGATTTACGCCGTTGACTTCAAAACCGGCTTCAGCGAAACGTGATCTGGCCGAAGCCGGATCAGAAACCCGCAATCTATAGCGCCTTAAACGGCTGCTTTTCAGCTCATCCGCAGCTGAACGGTGAATAATCCTGCCCTCACGAATAATAAGCACGTCATCACAAGTCTTTTCGACTTCCTCGAAGCTGTGACTTGACATCAGGATAGTTTTGCCGCGATTACGTTCCGAACGAATCAACTCAACAAAACGATTCTGCATGAGGGGATCAAGTCCACTTGTCGGTTCATCAAGAATCAGAAACCGCGGATCATGCATAAAAGCCGCGACTATACCAAGCTTCTGCTTCATCCCTTTTGAGAATTTATTTATCTTGCCTGTTGGATTAAGCTCAAACATATCAAGTAGTTCTCTCTGTCTTGCGCCACTGCCGCCATTGCTGCCGCCACGCATCTGATCCATGAACACAAGAAATTCCTCACCACGCATTTTATCAGGGAAACTGATCTCGCCGGGAATATAGCCCAGACGCCGCTGAATTTCCGGAGCCTGTTGATAGCAATCAAGCCCGTCAATACTGCAGTCTCCGCTATTCGGTTTCATGAAACCCATAAGCGCGCGAATAGTTGTGGTTTTACCTGCGCCGTTCGGTCCCAAGTAGCCGGTAACCTGTCCCTCTTTGATGTCAAAATCAAGATCAAATACACCTTTACCGCTCGGG
>JAQVJP010000041.1:6701-22153 GCA_028695145.1 Eubacteriales bacterium | reverse complement strand
TATTAATCAGACATTTACTTATTTCTATTTTATACGATACTATTGATACATGAACTTATTGTGCGATGTATTCTGATTAATAATAATTAACAGTCTTAATATGTCATGATTATATCATTATTATTAAGCAGCGGAATATATTGGCAAAAGTGTCACACAGGTTTCATATATCTGTTTGAGCGGAGGATTCTGATATGTCTTTGAGAATGAAGTTTGCGGGTCTTACGGCAATTGTTATAGTTATAGCATTTGCCGCGTTCTATTTTCTTATTCAATTCAACATGGACGAGATATCCATGCATGATGAGAAACAATATGTTGATTTAATGAGCAACGCGATTGAGAACCAGTTTGAAGCACGTCTGAGTCGCTTGACAGAATAGTCCAGGATATAGACCGAATAAATGATTTGATAACTCTAATCGCATCTTCGTCTAATGAGCAGGCTACTGCGATTGCTGAAGTAAATCAGGGCATTGAACAGGTTTCATCGGTTGTTCAGGCAAATTCCGCTACAGCAGAGGAGAGCGCTGCTGCAAGTGAGGAGCTTACAAGCCAGGCCGGTATGTTGCGTGAACAGGTTTCAGCGTTTAAACTGAAATAGTAATAAGCAGAGACTTCTCATCAGGTTTACCGGAAATAATGCTGTTTCCGCCCGGCGGTTGTAGTGGAGGATTGAGTATGACAGTAAAAACAGATAAGAGTAAAAGAATAGTCGTTATTGGTGCCGTCGCTGCCGGTACATCAGCTGCGGCCAAGGCCAGAAGGAATGACGAGGACGCAGAAATAGTGATCTACGAAATGGATCAGGATATTTCTTATTCAGGCTGCGGTCTGCCATATTATATCGGCGGTAAGGTTCCTGATATAAAAACACTGACACCAAGAGACCCGGCTTTCTTTAAAAAGAAATATAACGTTGATATTTTTACCGGTCACCAGGTTTTGTCAGCCGACGCGAAAAACCGTGAGTTGCGAATCAGAAGACTTGAAGATAGTGAAGAATTTACAGATCGCTATGATGTCCTTGTTATAGCAACCGGTGCACAGTCGATAATGCCGCCTGTACCTGGAATTGACATGCCACATGTTTTCAGCTTACGTAATCCGAGCGATGCCAAAGCAATACGAGAATATATCGACCGGCATCAGCCTAAACGTGCTGTTGTCGTTGGCAGCGGGTTTATCGGTATGGAAATGGTTGAGAATCTGGCACATGCCGGCCTCAATGTGGAATTGGTGGAAAAGCTGGAAAATATCTGTCCTTTTGTTGATGATGACATGGCTCCTTATCTGGCTGAATATCTCGATAAGCAGGGTATTATAATTCATACTGGAACTGCAGCGTCCGCGATCGATCAAGATAGAGTTATACTTGACAATGGCCTTGAGATAGAAGCCGATATTGTGATAATGGCAGTTGGTGTAAAACCAAACACCAGACTTGCAGCTGATATGGGTGTGAAACTCGGTGTTGCCGGATCAATTGCCGTAGATAGCTGCATGCGTACAAACCTGCCTGATGTCTATGCTTGTGGTGATTGCGCGCAGTCCTGGTCAATCGTTGATAATAGACCATTGTACAGGCCGCTTGGATCAACTGCCAATAAAATGGGCAGAATCGCCGGTGATATGATTTCCGGAGGCAGTCTTGCCTTCCGCGGGATCGCCGGAACAGGCATCTTCAAGGTTTTTGATATGAGTATAGCAGCGACCGGACTTAATGAGAAAGAAGCAAGAGAGAGTGGATATGATGTTGTTGTTAACCATAACATTAAACCCGATAAGCCTGAGTATTTTGATGGTCGGGAAATGGTTATCAAGGCTATAGCTGATCGTCAGACCGAGAAAATTCTGGGTGTTCAGATTATTGGCTATGAAGGAGTGGATAAACGGGTAGACGTTTTTGTGACGGCAATGACCGCAGGCTTGAAGGTTTCGGATCTGTTTCATCTTGATCTGGCCTACGCGCCACCATTTTCTACTACAAAAGATCCGGTAATGTATACCGGTATGATTCTCGATAACGCCATCAATCGCGGCCGCGACTTGATATCCGCTGATTCTCTTAAGTGTTGTGAACCAGGTTCTTACCAGATAATTGACGCCAGAGTTGACAATCAATACGAACAATCACATGTTGACGATGCGGTTAGTATTCCTCATGAAAAATTGCGTGAACAGTTGGCTAATCTTGATCCAAACAGGCCTGTGGTCACTTATTGCAACAAGGGTACTACCGGTAACGCCGCACAAAATATTCTAATAAACAAAGGATTCAAACAGGTATATAACCTCTCCGGTGGACATAAACAATACTGCAAGTGCCGAGGCAGAAGAAGTACCTCTGAAAAATCGGACACGAATTAATTGTTTTGCCACATGCCAATATTGTTTTCTTGAGCTTCTGACTCTAATTTGGTCAGGAGCTCTTTGTATTTGCGATCTTCGTTATAATGGACAAACTCAGCGTATCCTTCCTCTATTAATCTCGCGCTGACAAGGTCTTCACGTATCGTATCTTCGTTTATAATATCAGGCTGCTTCAACCAGACATATCGTAATTTTCGACCGTATTGATCCGTGTCATCGTGATCACGTTCCAGAAAAACTGTCTTATTGGCTAATAACATATTGGCAAAAGCTTGCGCCTCAAGTGCGTAATCTTCCCCCGTTTTGTTCTCTTTTGGCAGTTCAGGTGTATCAACACCAATGAAGCGGATTGTTTGCCGCTCGCCGTTACTGTCAACTACATGGATTGTATCGCCATCGACCACTTCAGTAACTTCTACCTTCTCGAAAACCGGTGCTGAAATAAGACTTACATCCGCAGAATTTTGCGGCAGTATCTGAAGCTCCCCCTTGTATGTATCGACAATTCCCCTGACCAGATATTCGTGATCTGTTAACAGCATCAATAAATCAATTTCACTGCTGCTGTGTATATAGACGGTAATCTGGCCACTTGTATCAGTAATCAGAGCCTTGGCATGGCCACTTTCATATCTCATTATATCGCTTATATATCCGCGAATAGTTATTTGATCACCTATCATTTTTTCTTCGATATCTCCTATGCTGATCCTGTTACTGTCGCTATCTGTGTTACTATCGGTATCTGTTTGTACAGCTAAACAGCTGGACATGGCAGCTACTGCAATAATAATTGCCAGTAGAATATACAATAAGGAAGCTGCCCGACAAGACTGCTTCTCAGGCTCAGGGGATGTCGCTCCTGCCGATGCCATATGTGTATCTTGAGTTACCTGTTTGTTTTTGTATATCATCATCTACCTTCGAATTGATAATTAGTTTATTAATATAGTGATTATATCAAATTGAATCATAAAACCTGTGTCAATAACATGAATAGATGTTACAATATATTTAGCTTTAACGCAAAAGGAGGCTATTTTATGAGTATGTTCTGTTATCAATGTCAAGAAGCTGCCAAGGGGGTTGGCTGTGATGTTCGTGGTGTCTGTGGCAAGATTGAGAGCACTGCTAAACTTCAGGATCTTCTGATCTATACCCTTAAGGGTGTTGCCGAGATTGTGATAAAAAACAAGCTTGATGTCGCCGGGCTCGGTAGAATAAACCAGGAAATGGTCAACAGTCTCTTCATGACAATTACAAACGCTAATTTTGATGACGATGCTTTTGACGTTCAGATTCGCAAAATGATAAAACTTAGAGACGAGATCGCTGCTGATAGATCTGGATTAAGCAAAGCTGCTTCATACCAGGCTGGAAACAGGGATGAGATGCTTGCGGATGCTGCTTCGATTGGTGTTCTGTCGACAGAAAATGAGGATGTCAGATCATTACGTGAGCTAATTATATATGGACTAAAAGGCATGGCTGCCTATACAGAGCATGCTTTTAACATAGGATTGGAAAATAACGAAATTTATGAATTCATGTATGAAGCACTGGCTGCAACTCTTGATGATTCGTTGACTGCCGATGATCTGGTCGCTCTTACGCTGAAAACCGGTCAGTTTGGGGTATCAGCTATGGCTCTGCTTGATGAGGCCAATACTTCCAAGTATGGTAATCCTGAGATTACTGAGGTAAATATTGGTGTGCGAAGTAACCCGGCCATCCTGATTTCAGGACATGATTTAACCGATATGGAACAATTGCTTGAACAGACTCAAGGTACAGGTGTTGATGTCTATACACATAGTGAGATGCTGCCGGCAAATTATTATCCTGCTTTTAAGAAATATGATAATTTTGTCGGGAACTATGGCAATGCCTGGTGGAAACAGACATCGGAGTTCGCAAGCTTCAATGGACCAATTTTGTTTACCACAAACTGTATAGTTCCACCTAAGAGTGAAGAGATTCGCAAACGTATTTTTACAACGGGTTCATCAGGATATCCAGGCTGTACCCATATAGTTGCCGACAAAAATGGTAAAAAAGATTTTTCTGCAATTATTGAGATGGCCAAACAACTGCCGCCGCCGACAGAAATCGAAACTGGAAAAATAGTTGGTGGTTTTGCTCATGAGCAGGTTTTTGCTCTGGCTGATAAAGTTGTTGATGCGGTTAAAACAGGTGCTATAAAGAAGTTTTTTGTTATGGCTGGATGCGACGGCCGTATGAAATCCAGAGAGTATTACACTGAGTTTGCTGCTAAACTGCCAGAAGACACAGTAATTTTGACTGCAGGCTGTGCGAAATATCGATACAATAAGCTGTCACTTGGAGATATTGGTGGAATTCCGCGTGTGCTGGATGCTGGTCAGTGCAATGATAGCTATTCTCTGGCATTGATAGCTCTCAAGCTAAAAGAAGTTTTTGGACTTGATGATGTAAATCAGCTGCCAATAGCCTACAATATAGCCTGGTATGAGCAAAAAGCTGTTATTGTATTACTGGCTCTTCTTTACCTTGGTGTTAAGAACATTCATCTTGGCCCAACACTGCCTGCGTTCTTGTCACCAAATGTCGCGAGTGTTCTGGTAGATAAATTTGGTATTGCTGGAATAGGCACCGTTGAAGATGATCTGGCGTTGTTCCTTGGCTGATCAGCCGGCTGCCGTTAATATTATAGTTAAATAAACAATAAAACCTCTCTACTGAAGACCCCTTAAACAGTGTCGTCAGCGGAGGGGTTTTTAAGTTTGCGGACATTTATATAACTGGGGATGACAGTTTCACTGAAGAAGGCTGACCCAAGTATTAGCACAGCTCCAGCTATCTGCAGCGGTCCAGGGATCTCTTTGAGAAAAACAGCAGCAAAAAAAATCGCGAAAACGGGATCGATGTAACTGAGGAGCGCTATGCTCTGTGCAGGTACTTGGCGCGCTGAAGAAAAATATAAGAAATAGGCGAACCCGGTATGAATAATACCAAGAGTAGCTAAAATTACTAATTCCTGGGGGGATAATGAAACTAAACTTGCGAAACCACTGGTAAAAGCAACATAAGGCAGTAATACAACGAAAGCTGATGTCAGTTGTAGCTGCGTCATTTCAAGACCCGGTATATCGTGAATTCTCTTAGTGATCAGTATTACGGAAGCGTACAGAAGAGCTGCTGATAGGCCAAACAATACACCAGTTATTCCTCTTCCAGAAAAAATTTCGTCTATACCAAATGATTGACCAGACAGTTCACCGACAATTGTTAACACTAAACCGGCAAAAGCCGTAAACATGGTCAATATACGTAATCGGCTAATCTTCTCTCCAAGTACAATCGGTGATAACAGAATCACAAAAACAGGCGCGAAATAATAGCTGACTGTAGCAACTGCAATTGAAGTGTTTTTATAAGCTTCAAAAAGAAATATCCAGTTAAAACCTATTGCCGCGCCGGAGATTAGAAGCAAACGCAGGTTTTTTGCGTTTTGAATGTTATGTGTTTTGTCTGCTATCTGACTAAATTTTACTCTGTTTTCAAAAAACTGGTTGTTTATGCTTTTTGTTCTTATTTTGATGACCCAGGAAACGATTATAAGAAAAACACTACCAATCGCAGCTCTTGAGAGCGCGATTTGGCTTGACTGGGCATCAACCGCTCTTACAAACAGACCGATACTGCCAAATATCATCATAGCCAGGCTGATGCCTGCTTTTCCCTTGGTCGAATTATTCATTAAAACAGCATATCAGCTTGTGATTTTTTGTGCAATGAATCAGAGTGCTGCTTTAGAAAATTTACTTAACCTGTATTTTACATAGGATTGATGTTCGAATAACACATCTTGAACTTTAGTCAGCTACAATGCAAATGTAAACAAAATGGTTTAAAAATTCAGGAGGAATTAAGAAATGATGAAAAAATTAATTGCCATGATGATGGCAGGTGCGATTCTTGTTTCTGCCGCGGCATGTGGCAGCAGCGCACAGGATGAAACGACCACTACCGGTGCAAATAACACCACAACTACTGCCGCTGATACTGAAGGCAGTTCAGAAGAAACAACTACAGCTGGAACAGACGAACTTGAAGGAGCTGTAATTGTTGATGGTTCCGGTACAGTCTTCCCGCTTATGGCTCATATCGCTGAAGTATACATGACAGAAGTACAACCCGGCGTTAGCGTACAAGTAGGACGTGCTGGCTCAAGTGCGGGTTTCAAAAAATTTATTCCAGGTGAGACAGATTTTTCTGATGCATCAAGAGCCATCAAGGATGAGGAAATAGCTCAACTTGAAGAGAATGGTTTAACGATGGGTGAGGACGTTATGGAGATCAAACTGGCACTTGATGGACTTACCATGGTTATCAACAAAGAAAATGATTGGGCTGCCGAAATGACCAAAGACGAAATCGTCAAAATGTATCTTTCGGGTTCATATAACTCGGACGATATCGTTAAGTGGTCTGACATAAGATCAGATTGGCCTGAAGAAGAAGTATCATTCTATGGCCCAAATGAAAACCACGGTACATATGAATTCTTCTATGAGAATATTCTCGATAAGCAGGACATGGTGAAGACTGTTAATCTACAGCAGGAGTATTCGACGCTGGTTGATCTGGTAGCAAATGATAAAAACGCTATCGCGTTCTTCGGATTTGGCTACTATATCAGTAACACAGACAAGATTACAGCAGTAAAAGTTGACTTCGGCAATGGACCTGTTGAACCATCATTGGAGACAATCGGCGAAGATCTGCCATATGCAGGCTTCACAAGACCGGTATTCACATATGTAAATCTGAAGTATGCCCGTGAAAAAGCTCAGGTTCTGGATTATGCCAAATATGTTGTCTCAACAGGCGCCCCTGAACTTGCAGGTGAGAATGGTTTCGCTCCGCTGCCGGCAGAGCAGTATGCTGAGTATCTGGCAGAACTTGAAAAAATTGGCTGAGATGTAAATGAGCATAAATAATCAGCAAAGATAACATTACGGCTGATCAGGCAGAACGGGGGATTTATACTCTCGTTTTGCCTGTAAGTGCGATCGAAGATTACGAGGAGATTGTCTGATGGCAAATAAGAAAAGACCTTTCTGGTTGATACCATTCGACAGTAAAATGTCGGGCAGTGGTCTCAGGCGAAAAAAATACGAACGCTTAATTCCTTATATATTTCTCTTGGCAGCGTCAGTTTCAATAGTTACTACTGTGGGAATTGTCCTTACGCTTGTTGGTGACGCAGCTAATTTTTTTCGTCAGGTTCCACTGAAGGAGATTTTCGGAACCAGATTGGCTCCCCTCAGAGCTGAGCCTATTTTTGGCTTCCTGCCGCTGATAAGTGGAACGTTGATTACATCGGCCATTGCTATGGCTGTAGCAGCTCCAATAGGACTTATGGCAGCAATGTATTTAAGTGAGTTTGCGTCTGACAAGACACGAAGGCTTCTTAAACCGATTGTTGAACTTCTTGCAGGTATCCCTACTATTGTCTATGGTTTTTTTGCGTATTCTTTTGTTACGCCGTTATTAACCAAGCTTATTCCTGAGCTCGGCGCAAAAAACGCATTGAGTCCAGGGCTTGTCATGGGGATTATGATAATTCCCATGGTAACTTCTTTATCTGAAGACGCAATGAATGCCGTACCGGACTCTCTGCGTGAAGGATCTCTTGCGCTTGGTTCTACAAGATTAGAAACATCACTGAATGTGGTGTTTCCGGCAGCTTTGTCGGGTATAACCGCAGCACTGGTTCTTGGTGTGTCAAGAGCAATCGGCGAGACTATGATTGTCGCTATTGCCAGCGGCAGTTCGAAAAATTTTACTTTGGACATTACACAATCGATGCAGACAATGACAGGCTACATTGTAGAATTTACTAGTGGTGACGCTGCCAGTGGCACCGTTGGTTACTACAGTTTATATGCAGTCGGACTGCTTCTTTTCATTTTTACTCTGACATTAAATCTGGTTGCCCAACGCATCGCACGCAAGTTTAAAGAGGCTTATTGATATGGAAGTACAGGAACATAAGAAATCATATTATAATCAGGATTTGATTCGCAGTAGACTGAAAAGACGTCTTATAGCAAATCAGATTGCCCGCGTTGTCTTTTTTCTCTCAACAGTTTTTGCTTTGCTGGTTCTGGCTGTGCTTGTTTATAGGATTGCGAAGGACAGTATCGGCTGGCTTAGTATTGATTTTCTCAAACAGAATTTATCGATTTTCCCGGAAAAAGCAGGTATAAAAGGCCCGATAGTTGGTTCATTGATGCTGATGGCAGTTGTTATACCGGTTACAGCAATTATTGGGGTCGCAACTGCTGTGTATCTTGAAGAATTTGCCAGAAAAGGCAGGTTTTACAGAATTATCCAAACCAATATTTCTAATCTGTCGGGAGTTCCGTCGGTAATATTTGGACTTCTTGGTTTGACACTCTTCAGTAGAGTTTTCGGACTTGGGTCGAGTATTCTCGCGGGCGGTCTGACCATGTCACTACTGGTATTGCCTATTGTAGTTGTTGCGGCACAGGAGGCTATAAGAGCTGTGCCATCTTATTTAAGAGATGCTTCTTATGCTCTTGGCGCGACACATTGGACAACCATAAGACGTGTGGTGTTGCCGGCAGCACTTCCAGGAATTCTTACCGGTACGATACTTGCTGTTTCAAGAGCCATCGGTGAAACCGCTCCGTTGGTTGTTCTGGGAATTCCTACGTTGATAATGAAAATACCTACAAGCATTTTTGATGATTTTACAGCATTGCCTATTCAAATATATTACTGGACACTCGATACAGTTTTAACTGCTGAATATGCCAATCTGGCTGCGGCATCTATAGTAGTCTTGATGATTATGCTTTTTTCACTGAACATGTTGGCTATTATTATCAGAAATAAATTTTCGCGGAGATATTAAACTGAATAGTACAAGGATGGATATATATGGATTTGATAACAAAAAATGCACAGATCCACGCAAAACCAAAGCAGGAACATGTGGAAGAAAATGCTTATGAGGTTGTATTTGAAGCACAGAACCTGAATTTATGGTATGGAACACAACAAGCACTCAAAGATATAAATTTGAAAATTGAAAAACAACAGGTTACTGCGATTATCGGTCCTTCAGGATGTGGTAAATCGACATTTCTAAAGTTGCTTAACAGAATGGTAGAGCTTGTACCTACAGTTAAAACAGAAGGTAAACTTCTATATCATGGCAATGATATTCTTGATGGTGAGTTAAGAGCTGAGGAGTTAAGAACACATGTGGGTATGGTTTTTCAGAAGCCTAATCCATTTCCTAAGTCTGTTTTTGAAAACGTAGTTTATGGGGCTCGCAGACACGGAATCAAAAATAAAAATCTGTTAATGGAAATAGCCGAGCGAAGCTTGCGTGACGCTGCTCTCTGGGATGAGGTAAAAGACCGTTTGCATACGAGCGCTTATGGTTTGTCTGGTGGTCAGCAGCAACGTTTGTGTATTGCACGCTGTCTGGCGGTAGAGCCGGATGTACTGCTTCTTGATGAACCGACATCAGCTCTGGATCCGGTAGCTTCCTATCGTGTTGAAGATCTTATTGTCAGGCTGAAGCAGCAATATACGATCGTTATAGTAACCCATTCCATGCAGCAGGCAAGTCGTATATCTGATAAGACAGCATTTTTTCTGAACGGAGAAGTTATTGAATACGATAAGACTGAAACTATTTTCTCTAACCCGGCTGATGAACGAACAGATAATTACGTTACCGGCAGGTTTGGCTGATCAATCAGCCAGATTTGACCAGGAATTGACAGTAGTATTGTCATTATCAGGCATATATTGATCTGCTGTGGGGCCAAGACCATAGTATTCTTCCAAGGTAAGATCATTAGTAGTCAGGTATTGTGCTAACTCAGCACCTACATAACGGTAATGCCACGGCTCAAACGCATAATCTGTGATATGTGTTTTGTGTTTAGGATAACGAAGAATAAAACCGAAGCGGGAGCAATTGATTTGCAGCCACTCATATGCTGTTGTTTCAGCAAAAGAAGGGCTGTTTTTTGTGCCCGTTGTAGAATGAATATCAATTGCCAAACCTAATTGGTGTTCGGAACGACCGGGCAGAGCGTTATAACCCACACATCCGGCAATGCCTTTGCGTTTGAGAGCTTTGGCAAATAACATATCTTGAACCTGATAACTGCGATAAGCAGAGTTAAGGTTTATCTCTTTGCCGGTTTCAGTTCTATAAGCTTGCTGCATTTTTTGCCAAGCTGCGTTTGCCTCAGGCCTAAGTCTGAACCAATCTGCATTTGTAACCGGTATAACTTCCGGTTCATATGTTTCGGGTAATACGTAATATTTATTCACGAGAACAGCAATGTCATCAGGATTCTCTACGTTATATGTATTCAATGTGCGTGGATCCGATAGACCATGATATGTTTCGACATCAATCTGCGCAGGATAAGTTAGAAGATATGAGCGACTGAGAACGCCTGCCTGTCCGGGACTAACATAGTCTTCCGGCGGGTAAACTTTAGATTCTTCGACTTTGATAGATGTTTCGGCGGTATCGGAAGTTTCTTCTTGCTTTTTTTCAGATGTGACTTCAGCTCGGTTTTCATTCTCACTCCAACGAGTTGTTTCCTTCGGTGCTGCAAGGCTGTTATTTCCAGCCAGAAGACTTAGCATAAAACCTATGGCAAGAGCTGCCGTCAGACAGGCTGCTGCCGGCAGCAGAACAAACTTAAACAGGTTCTGTCCCTTATAAGCTTCTTTTGACTTAGTCTTCACAATTATCCGCATCCTTATCAACATCGACAGTGTTATCAGGTTGACACACTCTTATATGTAATTTGTTTATTTTCGTTCTTGAACGATCCAGCACCTGACATATGATTCCATCCAGCATGACAGTTTCACCAAGACCGGGAAAAGTTCCCAGTTTTCCTATGACAAGCCCACCTATGGTATCGTAATCCTCAGTTTCAAGTTCCAGACCGGCCGCTTCATTCAAATCCTTAAGTCTTAACGATCCTTTTGCTATGTACTCATGATCGGATAATTGCTGGATGTCGGAGTCCTGTGTATCATATTCATCATCTATATCACCAAAAATTATCTCAACAATATCCTGTGTAGTTATTATACCGGCGGTTCCACCATATTCATCAACAACTATAGCCATTTGTTGCTTCTTGCTGCGCATTTCTTCAAATAAGTCAGCAATGCGTTTGCTCTCAATAGTGTAATACGCCTTCCTGATCAGTTTGCTTACATCAAATATTGCTGTATCCCCACTATATAGGAAAAAATCCTTCATGTGAAGAATGCCTATTATATTGTCAAGGGATTCATCATAGACAGGTAGTCGGGAAAATCTGGTTTTTTCAAACTCGTCACGGATATCGAAATAATTATCGTCCAAAGAAATCGCTGATACTTCTGTTCGGGGAATCATTACGTATCGAACCTGTTCGTCTCCGAATTCAAATACTTTTTCCAGTAGCCGCTTCTCATCGGTTTCCAGCTGTCCTTCTTCGTGACTGACATCCATCATTGTTTTTAGTTCTTCTTCTGTTACGGACGCCTGTCCTTGATTCTTACGTACACCAAACATCATTAACAGAAAATTTGTGATGCCTGAAAGAACAAAGATTATTGGCCTTAGTATAAGCATAAGTCCATAAATTGGTCTTGCAACAACAAGAGCAATGCCCTCGGATTTATTATTCGCTAATGATTTGGGTGTGATCTCAGAAAAAATCAAAACAGCAAGCGTCATAGCACCTGTTGCTATACCTACTCCGGTACTGCCAAATTGATTGATGGCAAAAGACGTCGCAAGAGCTGATGCACCGATGTTTACAACATTATTTCCGACAAGAATTGCGCTAAGCCAGCGATCAGGAGATTCAAGCATCTTGCTGATAAGGGCAGCTGTTTTATTGCCGTTATCAATGAGCTGCCGCAATCTTATTTTGTTAACGCTCGTAAGCGCTGTTTCGGAAGCTGAGAAAAAAGCAGACAACATCAATAGTAGAATAAGAGCAATCAGCTGCCATATACTGTCAGGATCCAAGGAATCACACTCCTGTTTTAACCATTTATGGTCAATTAAATAATTTGAAGTTCTATTTCCAGTTTATTATATGCACAAATGAAACATCTGGCAAATTACTCGTTTTCAGTGAGTAGTCTTCTCAGCTCAGGCAGATGAGTATTATCAAGAAATGATGCCTGGATGCTGGATGTTAATACCGGTGCATGATAATTTAATTCTACATGTGCGAGCTTGGCATGAGTCATGAGCGGGTTTGCTTTTGTCCCGGCAGTTTGAACAGCGTCAGTTCTGATGCGATAGAGCGTACGATGCCAGCTACCATTACGCAATTCTACAATTTCCGGATTATAGCCAATGGCTGAATTACGCCAGGCAAGATAACGCGATACAATCACCAGAGGTAAAATAGGTATCAGCGCAAGCATGGCCGGTTTGAACAATATCACCGAAGGTATGGCTATAATTAATGAGATAACAATGGATGGCAGCAAAATAAATCGCCGGAGCGCACGACGCGGTGGTGAGCTGAGCTCAGTTCTTCCAGCGTATTCAGGTAGTATTTCCAAGAGCAGCTGAGATACTTCATCAGCTCTTACAAGTGGGAAAAGCAGTGCGGCTTCTTTATTGTCATCACCATAGCCGATTGACTGAATTTCTACACTGACCAGCTTAAACTTCTGCCTGACAACATTCTGTCTTATTATTATAGCGTGAACATTGTGTACGGGTAGAGAATAGCTCTTCTCAGTCAGCAGGCCATAACGAATATAAATATGACTTGAACTTCGTCTTACTCTGAAATGGTAGAATCTGACAAAAGTGACAATCATCGTGAGTATATTCGCAAGCAAATAAATCGCGATAATTAAAATAAGCCCGCCTATAATCAGTATCGCCATTTTCTGACCTGCAAGTATTTCCCAGGTTTGTTCAACAACCTTACCTGCACGCTCAATTAAGACATCATCAATAATTTCATCGAATATGGCGAATAATGAGAAGAGAGCTAATAATCCGGCAGCGATTTTACTCTTGGTCAGAGCATAAAGAATAATGCTTCTGATCGGTGCCTGATAGCTTGCGTGTGTAGGTTCTTGATCGGAATAGTCTATTCCTGCTTCAAGCTCATCTACACCAAAAAAAGACGCTGCGGATGATCCTGTCTTGCTGTTGTCGACTGTTTCATGCTGCCAGCCGGTGTAATCTGATTCTGGCGAAGCGGAGTATTCTGAATGATTTGAAATATCTTCAATTTGTGTTTCATTCGCGATATTTTCTGATTTGGCCGCTTGGACCAGACTTAAAATATGCTTGCGGATATTTTGAGCCAGCTCAAGAGAGAAAACAAGATCAAGTTCTGACTGCTTCTTATCCTGTTTGACTGCGCCCGTGTCAACCTTGAGCCGACATGTGCCAAGAACTCGCTGCAGAACATTGCGGCTCATATCTACAGTGTTTATTTTGTCGTAGGGAATAGATGTCTGCTTTTTCCAAAAAACACCAGTTGTTACAGTCAATTGATCTTGATCTGTGAAGACAAATGTTTTTCGCCAGAGGAGGAATAAGTACGCAAAAGCCAAAACAATTAAAACAGCTATCCCGAGCACTATCCAGATAAGCTTAAGAGAACGCAGACTAACAAACATGATAACAATTGTCGGCACAAGTTGTCTTAATGTGGACAACGATTTTTCCAATATCATCGAGATGTGGCATCTGGTTGGCTGCATTATTTTAATTCTCCATTGTTTATTTTCTTGTTCAGAATTTTAAGATTAACGGAATTTTTCATCTTATCGCATAAATCAACAGCGGTTTGCTTCGCAAGTCCATCAATTTTGGATGTGCTGCCGGCTGTTGTGATCTCAATACCGGCAAGACCGTACAAGCGAGCCAACGGTCCTTCATTAACTGTAACGTGCTGTATTCTGGTTATTGGAATAATTGTGATTTGTCTAAATATGATACCCTTGCGGTACTCTATTCTATCTTCCGTCAAGCAATAAGCCCATTGTCTGAACTCAATAATTGGATAGACAATCAGATTGAGAAGCTGGAAACCGATTACTATAGACCAGGAGATATAAAAAATAGTAGCTGCAGTGGTGTCGGCAAAAAAATCAGTGCGCAGTGACAATAGGATATGTGTTGCGGCTGCACCAACTACCAAAATTATCAAGGCGATCAATCTGCCAAGACGCCACATTTTTATTGCCTTGGGATCTATATTAAGCATCGGCGAATCAGAGCCCCAAGTTCCGGATACCATGTTTGTTTCTTGATCTTCGTTCATTTTGTCTTCTCCTTAAAATGTTCAGACAAATTGCATCATTACAATTGCCGCAATAACTGTAGCTGTTATCCCAAGTAAAACAGGAATCAGGTTTTTTCTGGCTAATTCAGCTGGCTTGACATTACAGATAGCCGCAACCGGAATAACACCCCAGGGGATTATTGTGCCGCCACCAACCCAGACTGTAATAAGCTGACCGAGAGCTGCCAGTACTTCTACTGATGCGTTCGTAGCCAGGGCAAAAGTCTGTGCCAGAGATCCAACAAGAGGTAAGCCAGAGAAACCAGACCCATCTAATCCTGTAATCATGGCGATTAATGCTTGCATAATTGCTATAGGAGCTTTTTGCTCCGGTACTATATTAGACAGATACATACCAAGATCATGAAGAATATTGGGTGCGCCTTCGCCAAGAATTTTCGCAGCCATTTCGCCGCTGCCAAGGAAGAAGAAACCGGCAATTACAATGACAGGGGCAAAAATTTTCATGGCAAAAATGAAACCTGTTTTGAATTTATCAGTTATTTCATCGAGAGAATCTGCCAGATTACCCTTGCCGATGAGAATAATTGTCATGATCAAAACCGCAGTACCACCGACAAGAGCTGTAGCGTCACCACCAACAATATTAAACATAATCATTAACACTACATCTACAACAAACGCAAGTGGCGTAAGAATAGCGATGAAATATGAAAAACGAGTAATTTTGATTTCCTGTCC
>JAQVJP010000041.1:0-6601 GCA_028695145.1 Eubacteriales bacterium | reverse complement strand
ACATAATGCAATAGGCCAAGTGTTATCATATTTACCCCCTGTAATCTCCCTTACAAATTATTAAACACACCGCTCAAACCTGTTTGGGCAACACGTTTTTTGATTTCCGCATGATTAGTTGTATACTGACCGAGTTTCTGCATACGCTTAAACAAAACAGAACCGGAAAAAGTATATTTCAATCCAAGTCCTTCTGATGTCTGCATCTGATCATTAACATAAGAAATTGCATCGCCGACAGCGAGTTCTTCAGGCAAGGTTAATGCTTCAAGTCCATGTGCGAAACGAGTGGCGTTATAGCCGGCCAAAGTTCCTGTAACGATAGCTTCGGTGTGTCCAACCAATAGTCCTGCCTTCTCACCGGCACAGAAAAGATTATCGATATTGTTAACCTTAAGCGTATTGTCACGCGGTGCCATTGCGAAGTAACGCATTGAATTGCCTTTGCCGCCTGAATAAGGATCTTCATAGCGCGCGTTCTCAAATCCTGGTATCTGCTGTAGTCTTGCGAGCTCGAAATAAGGAGTCATCAATTTCGCGTGTCCCGTATCAAGTAGAATAACATTCTCAGCGAAATCAGCCAAAGCATATTGCTGACAAGCCTTGATATCGAGATGGTTTTCTTTTAGGTGTTCAGGTACAGGAATAACAGCAACTCCTTTTTCATTAAGCGTGTCTACGATCCATGGAGCAAGTGATTCTTTATAAAGCTTACATGATCCGCTCATAGCACCGACAGCGCCATTGGGTTTAATGCCCTGCGTTTCGCTTATTCCGGCAAGACCGGTCAGGCTGACACGTCCACCGAAACTTGGACAGCGGAGCACACACATCGCGCAGCCATTGCCATATCGAACACAGTTCTTCATCGGCCCGGCTGTGCCTGTAGTGTCTATAAAAACGTCACCTTCATAGCGTTTGCCCTGATCTGTTATAACCGCCTGAATACGGTTACCATTCATTTCAACCTTTTTAACTCGTGATTTAAATTTGATATTAACACCGGCTGTTTTGAGGAAACGTGTAACAGCTCCCGGAACCTTGCCTATATCGTAAAGATTGGCATGTTCATGCCCAGGGAAACTGATGTTCTTATGTCTGCTGTTCGCGTCAGTAATAGCAAAAATATCTCCGCCGCCCAGCGCGATCATTTCCTCAGTTGCCATATAACGACCATTGTTTCTCATGATGCCGCCAACAAGCCCTGTTCCAAGCAGCATGTCAGTTCTCTCAAGAAGCGTAACCTCTGCTCCAACCTTGCTTGCTGCCGCGGCTGCGGCGCATCCGGCCCAGCCCCCGCCTGCAATTACTATTCTCATTTTTGAATGATTTATCAACCTTGATGACTGATAAATCCTGCCCCCTTTCCTGCCTGCGTTAATTAATAATGAATGCAGGCGTAAAAAAATATCTGTAAGTTATTATAACGGTAAAAGCTTGAGATACCAGAAAAAAATCAGAGATAGCTGATGATTCTATAGTTTTCATCAAGCTGTCTCTGATTTAATGTTGAATCTGTTAAGTATAAGTACTGTTTATTTATTATGTTTGATCTTGCTGACATCAACCGGTTTTTCTTCCGGCAGAATCAGATTAAGAATTACTCCTGCGACAGCCGCGAGCGCCATGCCAGAAATAACTGTAAGCTTGGTAATCTGGAAGGCTGCTCCGCCAAGACCGAGAATCAGCATTACAGCACAGATTATGATGTTTCTGGTTTTGCTGAAGTCGACATGAGCTTCGTTAATTACTCTCAGACCGTTGGCTGCTATAAATCCAAAAAGGATAATGCTGATACCACCCATAACTGGGAGGGGTATTGCCGAGATCAGATCTTTTACCGGTTTTAAGAAAGCCAGCAGGATAGCTACAACCGCTGCACCACCTGTTACATAAACGGAACCTACACGTGTAAGTCCAACAACACCTGTATTCTCGCCATATGTTGTGTTAGCAGGTCCACCGATCATACCTGCGACAAAAGTCGCAAGTCCATCACCAAGTATAGTCTTTTTTAGACCTGGTTCTTTAATAAAATCACGGTTGCAAATTTTGCCGAGAACGGTATGATCACCAATATGCTCAGCGATTGTTACAAAAGCAAGCGGCAGCATGGCGATAGCCGCGCTGAAGTCGAGACTATAGAAATCAAATGGTCCCTTGTCAGCAACACCGTCACCAAATGGCAGCATGATTTTAGGTACTTCAATAATATTAAGCGCTGCAATATCCTTGCCGATAGCAATAAGATTACCAACGACAATTGTTTCGCCGCCCATATTAAATATCAAGTCAATAATAATGGCGCTGGCAAAACCGATACCAATACCTGAGATGATGGGTACAATTTTGAAAAATCCCTTCGCATGAACCGCTATTAGCGCGGTTGACAGCATAGCAATCATGGAAATTATTACTGATTGTGGATTCATAGCGTCTGCTTGGTTCAGACCGGCCATATCAATTGCTGTACCTGCCAGTCCAAGTCCAATTACAGCGATCATGGGACCAACAACAATTGGTGGAAGCAGTCTGCTCAGCCAATCTGTACCAACCAGCCTGATTACAATTGAAACAACAACATACACTACACCTATGCACATAAGCCCTGTTGCTGCGGCCGGGAAGTTGGCCTTGTCAGCGAAATCTGCCTGATCTGTTGTAGCACCGAGTGCTGTAATAATTGCGGCGATATAGGCAAAAGAACTGCCAAGATATACTGGTACACGGGCTCCCGTACAGATAATGTAGATCAAGGTGCCCAGCCCGGAAGCAAGTAGTGCGGTGTTGAGAGGCAAGCCGGTCAGGAAGGGTACAAGTACAGTGGCTCCGAACATAGCAAAAACATGTTGAAAACTCAGTACAACACCTTTGCCAAAACCGGGTTTCTCGCGAATGTCGATGATCAGATTGGATTGTTCATCCATGATGTTAGTCCTCCTCGTGCATGATGATTGACATAAATAAGCGGCTTCTGATACCGGGGCATCATGAAGCCGCATAATAAACACAATCGATCGTGCTGCAGGCTGACAGCAGAAGAATCGAGCAATTATCACAGACTTACTTGCCTCACAGGACCAGTTTAAAGCCTTATCACATTAAACTAAATCTAACACATAGATTCCGCTCAGGCAAGATTTCTATTGAGAAAAATTTATTTAATTATCAAAACCGGCTTCTCAACCGACAATGCCACCTTATTAGCGACATTACCCATAAGGAATCGTTTGAAACCGCTTGTACCGTGAGAACCGATTACAACCATGTCTATATCATGAGAATCGACATAATCAACTATTACTTCCGCAGGACGACCTTCCAGAAAAACTGTTTCGACTTTGTCCCCAAGATCAGTGCAGCGCGCGAGACCTGCCTCGAGAATGTCATGTGCGACTCTCTCGATCTTGTCAATGAACTCTTGGGGAAAAGGTACTCCATCAGCACCAAATGGGCTCACAGGATAGAACTGATAATGAAAATCTGTACCAACATGCAACAGAATCAGCCTTGCATTATACAAAAGAGCTAATTCCCTGGCCATGTCTATAGCCTTGTTAGAACAATCAGATCCGTCGATAGGAACAAGAATTTTTTTCATAACAAATACCTCCTCGTCCGCAATATGACCAGCTCTTATTACTATCTATATTATAGCAGGTTTATTGTATATTCCTTCTTCTGTAACTTAGATTACAAATAGCTGTTTTTGTCAGTCGGGTTCCAGACTTGAGTAATAATCTTCTTCCAATATCTTCTTTGAATAGTAAAATTTCTCTTCGATTTCATTTAGTTGACTGATAATATATTCATCATCAGTTGTGCTTCCTGAAATCGGTTCCCAGGTATTGTCAGTAGCGTTGTAGCGTCCTTGATCTGTTATGAAAGAGCGATTCTGAAAGATTATCTGAGGTTTCTGATTCGAAAAAACATCACGTCCCATAAATAGTCGAGAGTCATAATCAAGTCCAAGCAGGTTAGATAGCGTAGGCATGATATCAAGGCTTGAAACTGGTTCAGAAACTGTCATTGGTTCCATGCCGGGAGCATAGATAATTAGACTGCTGCGATACAGCTCGAAGTTGCGGTTAACCTGATGGCCGGCAAGATTTTCGATGTCTTCATGATCAAGTCCATACGGATAGTGATCAGCGCTCATCACTATCAGGGTACGGTTGTCTACATTAGCTTGTTCTAATCTTCCCAATAAGTATTTTAACGCTCTGTCAAGCTCAATCTGTGTGGCCAGATAAGCTCTGGCCGGTTCTGAAAAATTAAGATTTTCTACCAAATCTTGATTCTTGCGAGCAATGAAGTTGCCGTTATAGTTATACTGCAGATGGCCGCTGACCGTCATGTAATAAGCGTGAAATGGTTCCTGACCAATATATTCATCAATAGTTTTCTCCATCATTTCAAGGTCTGATTCTGGCCAGGTTTTTGCAACGTCAAGGCCGTTACCCAGACCTTTGTATTCATAGCCAAGATTAGGATGAGATATATCGCGGCGATAATAATCGTAGGTGTGGTTGTGATAAGCAAGTGTAAGATATCCCCGATCACGAAGCTGATTGCCCATGGCAAAAGGCATACTATTTTTACCGGAATGATACATGCTCCAGACTCCTGGCTTAGGCAGAAGACCTGTAACAGCAACATATTCACCGTCAGATGTGCTTACTCCCCATAGAGGATTATAAAATTCTGTAAAATTAATTCCCTCGTGTTGCATCTTATATAGTGTTGGAGTGATATCTGGGTCAATTGCTAAATGTGAGTAGCTCTCAGCTGTTATAAATATCAGATTGTAACCTTCGAATCTGCCGGTTTGGCTGTTAGTATAAGCTATTTCGCGTTGACTGACCCATCTATGGATATCTGCGATATCATCATCGGCAGCAGTAGTGGCAAGATCAGCGAAATCAGTATTGAGAACAGCTGGTGTAGCAATGAAATCTTCGGAAGTGTCAGAAGATTCCGATCCGGTTTCACTTGTGTGATCAGCATTAATGTCCGTTGTGGTTGAGGAACTTTGTTCCTGGTTGTTGGCAGAAGATGTTTCAATTGGTTGATCGATATCAATTACAGGCGGGCCTTCGTCAATTCCATCAGTGCCTGGGAGTATATTTCCAATTGCAGATTGTATGTCGAGTCTTATAGTTGTTATAAGTCCGAGATTACGAACTGATGAAACCGGTTCGTGGCTGATGTAATATGAATGATAGGGCTGACCGGGCAGCTGGCTGCTGAAGTTTAATCCTATAATTGCGGACACAAAAACGGTGACCGCAAACCATAAAGGAATCAGTATCTGCCAAATAACAGGTTTTTTGTTTGCGCTGTCTCTCCTTGTAAATAAATGGTAGAAAACAGGGGGGAGAGAAAATATAAGAATCCAGCCGGCCGCACTTATTATTTCTAAGATGATAATATCTATAAATTCCATTACTTGTCCGCCGTTAGCAGCTGAGTAAATGGTAAAAAATGTGTTGAATATGTTAAAATAAATTTTTTGAGCTGAAAATATAACCGCAATCATTATCAGGAATACAAACACTATTGAATAAAATATTTTTCTCCTTATTAGTTTCTCCGCGGAAAATAAAATCAGACTTGTTGCAATAGCAAAAACAGTACTCAAAAATATTCCTGATAAATTGAAGCCGACTGTACCTGCGGCAAAAACAATTTCCCAGAATACCGTAGAAATCAGAAAGTATACCGATACGTTAATCTTCTTCATACTTACTTGTCTGTCATGTTTGGGCATTGTTATCCTTCTTTCGCCAAGATCAAGTTAACATCATTATAAACTATCCAGATGTCATGTTTCTTTATTGTTTCTCACGCTACATGAAATTGGATGGCGGCAGGATAAAATAAGGACATATACACTTTGTTCCTTATTGGAATATTAAGAAAATGGTGATTATATGAATAAAATAGCGGGAATAGTTATGGTTGTTGCTGCGGGAGCGATTGTTATCGGTCTTATGATAGTTCTCATGAACGGCGGAAACAATATTACGAAAAATGGAAATGGAGTGAGTATTATGAATGATTCAGGTTTGCCTGTAAATCCCAATAAATCAATTGATTATTCCGGGAGTGATCTTAAAAAAATCTGGTTAGCCGGAGGTTGCTTCTGGGGCGTGGAAGCGTATATGTCAAGAGTGCCGGGCGTAGCAGATGTGACTGTTGGATATGCTAACGGTAAAACAGAGAATCCTACTTACCAGGACGTATGTTATAACAATACAGGTCATGCTGAGACTGTTGAGGTAAGTTATGATCCGGCGAGAATCAGTCTGGAAAATCTTCTTGCAGAGTATTTCGAGATAATTGATCCGACTTCCTTAAATCAACAGGGTAATGATCGTGGTTCTCAGTATAGAACAGGGATATATTACAGTGATCATGATAATGATCTACCGGTTATCGAGAGTGTCTTGGTTTCGCAACAAAAAAAATACGCTAAACCCATTGTAACGGAGGTCGAACCACTCAAGCAATATTTTCTGGCAGAGGAGTACCATCAGGATTATCTTGAAAAAAATCCAGGCGGTTATTGTCATATTTCCTTCGATACACTTCCAGAAAT
>JAQVJP010000040.1 GCA_028695145.1 Eubacteriales bacterium | reverse complement strand
TAATGCCCACATCCAATCCGACCACACAACCCAAAAAACTTCCAAAAAAACATCTAACCTGACCACTCGCGACCCTCGACATCTAACCCGACCACTCACCGAGCTATGACATCTAACCTGACCACTTGACTATCAAAAACCGCTCTTATGGACTTATTCCCTCGAAGCGATATTTTCATGTTTTTCGCTCAATGGGCTTCACACCCATGTGTGCTGAAAACCTTGATATATAAGGGTTTCCGGACTTCATGCTATTTTACCCTTGACATCAATACCACCGTCTCAACGTGGCTCGAGAGGTCTTGATAGCTGTCAAAACGGTGTTTTAGTTATATTTTTACCTACTCTCGAACTTAGGAACATATCCACGCTCGTAAATGGAAACATATCCAAGATTGACTCTCGTTTATGGAAAAATATCAAAGTCAAATTTAAGTAAAAAAATTCTCAAAAATATATTGACAAGTGGAACATTCTGTATTATATAATAATTAGCACTCAATAAACGAGAGTGCTAACAAAAAAATAAATTGAAAAGGAGTTGTTATTTATGGCTGGATTAGTACCTTTTAACAAAAAGAACAAAGAAATCTCTACAAACACTGGCTTTGAGGACTTCTACAACGTACTTGATGACTTTTTTTCCAATGACTGGCCTTTTAGAAGAACCCTCACACATGACACTTTCAAAGTTGATGTCGAAGATAATGGCAATGAATACCTAATTGAGGCTGAAGTGCCAGGTATAGATAAAAAAGGCATCAATGTTGAACTTAACGATGGAAAACTTATGATTTCTATTACTAGGGATGAAAACAGTGAATCAAAGAAAAGGAATTTCATCCACAGAGAGAGACGTTATAGTTCTATGAGTCGTTCAATTTATTTGGAAGATGCCAAGCCAGATGGTATTAAAGCAAAACTGGAAAATGGTTTACTTAAAGTTGTAGTTCCTAAAGAAGAAAAGCCAAACAACAGCATTACAATTGATGTTGAATAAGGCAAAATAAAGCACATCGGGTTATTCACCCATGTGCTTTATTTTTTATACTATCAATTGCTTTTTTTATTTTTCTTGTTTGTGTTCATTTTATTTACTGCTTTTAAATTAATTAGTGTTTCTTTATGTAATTTTGACGTTATATTGGGGAAAGCAGCAAATACTCTTTTCACAAACTCTTTATTTTGTTTTGATATATCATTAAATTTTTGGTTAAGCTCATCGATTTTATTTGTTAATACCCTAATCTGAGACAGTTCTTCGTCAGATTGTATTGATTTTAATTTTATAAAAAGTTTCTCTGACATCGTCTCTTTGATTTCATCCGCAATCATATGAAGCTTCGATAGGTTGGTATTCAATTTTAAAGCATTTAGAGTAGATATTATATTATCAGTCAAGAATATGGATAGTAATATTAAACTTGATGTGTAACGCATGCTTAATGGCAACTTGTTAATCATATTAAGTAAAATAGGATTTAGAAAATATATTGCGATTAATGATAATCCTCCAAAAATCAACGAATTATGTAATACGACTCTTCCATGAATATTCAACTTATAATTTGAATAATCCCACCATTTTAAATGGTATATTCGTTCTAATAAGTATCCCGAAACATATTCCAAAAGACTAGTTATAATCACTGCAAGAAAATAAACTATTATAGGATTATCTGAAAAAGGTGTCAAAATATTTATGACTGCAAGTGCTCCAAAGCCATAAATAGGACAATATGGGCCTATTAAAAACCCTCTGTTCACAAACTTTTTATCCGGAAACGAACAATATATTACCTCACATACCCAGCCAATAAAGCTGTATGTTAAAAAAAGCAAAAATTCTTTTATTATATACTCCATAACGGTCCCTTTCTATAATTCAATATTATTCGAGAAACTTTTTACTAATCTGCATTTTGTCTCAACAACTCTTTTAAAGCTTTCCTGTTCGATATTAGCCATACAGATGAAAAATAAAGTGCCCCCCGTTGTCAAGACACGAATTTCTGATTGATCCGAATACTTACTCCTCTCATTATGCTGCAATTTGTTTGGCTCGTTGACAGAATTCATTGGGCGTTAAGCCGTCCAATGATGAATGTGGTCGGATAGTATTGTAAATGTGCATGTACTCTTTGACTCCGGCTATCATCTCCCTTGGTGTTGAATATTCATTGATGTAAATGTCATCATACTTCAGACTTCGGAAAAATCGCTCGGTTATTATGTTGTCTAACGCTTGCCCTTTACCGTCCATAGACACTCTAACTTGGTTCTCCTCCATCAAGTCCAGATATGACTGATTAGTAAAATGGCTGCCTTGATCAGAATTTATTATCTCTGGCTTTCTGCGACTTAACGCTCGTTTGAGGCAACGCATAACAAACTCTTTTTCCAAGCTGTAACTGATTTCATAATCAACGATTTGACGGCTGTACCAATCAATAATGACAAACAGGTACATGAACCCTTTCTTAAATGGCAAATAGGTTATGTCGACACCCCAGACATGATCGATGTGATCAATATTGAGATTGCGTAGAAGATAGGGTCTGACATACTTCGCATGATAGCGTGCGCTTGCTAAGATTGGGTCCTGGATACAGTGCAATGATATCCATAAGGCGCATCAATCGTCTGACTCGTTTGCGATTGATATTATACCCGTGTGCGTTTCTCAGATGATCGGTCATCTTACGGTACCCCCAGCTTGGAAATTTCAGGTGTGTGCGGTCGATTATATTCATTATTTCAAGGTTCTCTAATGATTCACCATGATCAGTGTCCCGATCTTGATGTTGTTTGCGATAAACGCTACTGCGGTTTACTGCCAGCAGCTCACTTTGTCGCTTAACTGTCAGATCCCTATTTTCTGGGTCTACGCATTTGAGGCGGTCCGTCGGAGCCGAAAATTTCATCAGATTTTTTTTTGAGCCAGTCGCGCTCGATGAGCAACTGACCGACTTTTTGCTGTAATACAGCTATTTCCTGATCTCTCTCACTAAGCTCTCGTTCCTTGTTTGATGGCCCTTTCTGGAACACCTCAGCGGCACGTTCTTGAAACTGCTTGTGCCAGTTACTTAAAGTTGCTGGAGCTATCTGATATTGATCTGCCAGCTCATTGAGCGTTTTTTGGCCACTTAGAAGCTCCATTACTACTCTGGCTTTGAATTCTGGACTGTAGTTGTTTTTCTTCTTACTCATAACTCTATTATATTCGGTTTTGCTTCTGTTTGCGTGTCTCATTTCTTGGGATCATTATACAATTCCAACATGCAATTTTATTGATCACACAAATATAAATATTTTAACGCCAATACTTACTGTTTAAAAGCTACAAATTACCTCCAGTTCATAAAACATTCTTAAAACGCAGCTATTTCTCCGCTATTAGCACTTCACCAAAGACGAACAAAAACCGCTGAAGCTTACTGCTTCAGCGGTTTCCAGTTTGGTGGAGATGAGGGGGATCGAACCCCTTACCTCTTGAATGCCATTCAAGCGCTCTCCCAGGTGAGCTACACCCCCGTGACCTGGCTTATTTTATTACAGCCAGGGTCGTTTTGTCAACTGTTGTTTTTCAGGTTGATCAGAAGTCTCCGAAGTGTGTGTCTGAGAGGAAATCTTTCTGATAATTTGTTTTGCCTGAGGCAGGTTTATGCTCTGATTTATTATCCGGCTTTTTTTGATCAGCTTTTTTCGGCTCAGCTTTTTCAGATTTCGCTTCAGTTTTTTGTTCTGTTCTTTTTTCACTAAATTTCTTTGCTTCCTGTTTACCACTATCAGTTTTGCTTGTTTTACTATTTGTACTCGCAGCAACAGTGGCTTTTTCTTTTGCCGGTTTGATGTCAGCTGATTTATCAATTTTCTTAGTGCTGGTGCTATTGCTGGATGCCGCGCTGGCAGCCTTAAGTTTGAACTGAGCAACATACTGTTTGAGCATCTCGGCCTGGCTGGAGAGTTCTTCTGAGGCCGCTGCGCTCTCTTCTGAGGTAGCGGAGTTCATCTGTACTACTCTGGAGACCTGGACAAGGCCTGTATTGATCTGAGCAATACCGCTGGCCTGCTCGTTAGAAGCTTCAGTGATCTGCAGAACCAGATCGTTGGTCTGACTTACTTTCTCAACTATATCTTTAAGCGCAGCTGCTGTTCTCTCGGCAATGCCTGTACCATCGTTGACATGTTCGATTGATTTTTCGATCATGGCAGTGGTTTCTCTGGCCGCTTCAGCGCTTCTGGCAGCGAGGTTTCTGACCTCTTCAGCAACTACAGCGAAGCCTTTGCCATGTTGTCCTGCTCTGGCAGCTTCGACAGCGGCGTTAAGCGCGAGAATGTTGGTCTGGAAAGCAATGTCATCAATAACCTTAATGATCTTCGATATGTTATTAGATGAGTCATTAATTTCTGTCATGGCGTTAAGCATACGTTTCATGCGATCGTTGCCCTTGTCAGCACTTACTCTGGCATCATTACTTAGATGGCTGGCAGCACCGGCGTTGCTGGCGTTTAGCTTAGTCTGATTGGCAAGCTCTTCAATTGAAGCAGTAACTTCTTCGACTGAACTGGCCTGTTCAGTAGCTCCTTGAGAGAGAGTCTGACTTGAGTTTGACAGTTCTCTGGATCCGGTAGCCACTTCATCCGATGCCTGACGGATACTGTTAAGCAAGCGATTGAAGGAGTCTATCGCTCCGTTGAGAGCATCCTTGAGCATAGCGTTGTCGCCTTGATAATCTCCATCCATGCTGACGGTTAGGTCACCATGTGACAAGGCCTGTATAACAATTGCAGCCTCTTGAATAGGCTCAACCAGAGCGTCTATTGTTTTATTGAAGCCATCAACTATACGACGGTAACCGCCATCGAATTTATCTACATCCGCACGTTTGCTAAGATCGCCGCCTGTGGCGGCTTTTGTCAGCTCATAAGCCGCACGGATAATTTCTTGAATAGATTTATAAACAGCATGTACAGATGGCGTCAGCTGATCATTCTCAGATAGACGGCCACGCTTGCGGAATTCCTCAAGCCTGCGTATATCGCCTTGAGATGCCTTGACAATAGCATCCTGAAGGTCAAGAAGATTATCTCTAACCTGATTTATATCGTCAGCAAGCTCTGCCATCATGCCGGAATATTGGTCAGACATTGGTACGGTCAGATCGTTTGTCGATAGTTTTCCAAGTACTGCTTTTGCCTCTTCAACAGGCTCAACAACACCATCAAGAGTAGCATTAAATCCTTTTATGATATCAGCATAAGCGCCTTCAAGCTTCGATGCGTCGCCTCTTGTATTCAACTCGCCAGCAACTGCAGCTGCCGTTAAACGGTCTGCTTCTCCAATAAGAGTCCTGAGCGAACCAACTGTTCTCATCAGAGCCGGACTAATTTCGTCTGCTTCGTCTGAGGTATCAAGTTCAACAGTGAGATCACCGGACGCGACCTTCTGCATATTGCCAATAACACCCTGCTGCAGATGATCCGCGAACTGGTTCATCTTATTAATCATCTGGCTGATTTCATCTCTTGCTCCCGGTCTAACATCAACACGTGTACTGAGATGTCCAAGGCTGAGTTCATCGAGCATTTGACTGGCCTTGCGCATTATCTTAATAATGCCTCCGGTTACGATTAATGAGAGAATAACAACCAGCACAAAACTGATAACAACTACCGCGATTACACCGATCGCCGAAGACAGTACCATCTCTTCAACCGCTTCGACTTCAGCTACCATAGCTTGTTCAAGTATCTCACTGACTTCGTTCATACCTGCTCTGGCCGAATTGAAGTCCTCAAGAAAAGTTGTGGCATAAATTACAGACACTCTATTATTTCTGGCCATCGTCGCTGCCAGATCACTCCAGGCACCGAAGTCAGTCCTTATAAGCTCGAAATTCTGGAAAACATTCTTACCGCTGGTTTCATGAGTATATTTCTCCCAGACAGCACGATTGTTATTGAGAACAGCTTCTGCTTCATCTATAAGCTGAAACACCTGTTCAAAATTTTCAAGCAGCTCAGTCTCAAGTTCAGCCACAGTTCTGTTTGTACTGTCGAGAGCGGCCATTTCCTGAAGCGCTGTAAGGCTCTGATACATATCACGATCTGCGTTGAGCACCATACTCGTCGCCGCAAGACCCTCATCATATAGCACCTGTTTCATATTGCCGGCTACACTATTAAGCTGGAAAATCGCCAGTGATGTCACACCGATAATTACAATAAGCGGTACCGCGATCAGAAATAGAATTTTCTGTCTAACACCAAGTTTCTTAAACATAATACCCCCGCCAGTCCTCTGCAAAATAATGCAGGAAATTCAGTTCAGAAGCCGATCCATAAACCGGCATATTAACCTAATCTATATATCGACCAGATTGGTTTTTTCTTGAGTCAAATTTCAAATGATTGACACAAATTGTAATCCTGTCTATACTGAAATCAGATTTCGGAACTGGCGGATAGTGGATAACCACGAGGGACCGGAATCAAGTGTAAGTCGACCGCCTGGGCTGTTAAGTATCAGTCCGGGCTTTTTTATCACCCGGAATAAGCTTGGGAGGTCATTTGCATGTCAAATGTTAAGATACCAGCACAAGTTAATCCATGGCGTGATTTTCGCACCGGCAGCTGGCAGGACTCTATTGATGTCCGTGATTTTATCCAGCAGAATTATAAACCTTATGAAGGCAGTTCATGTTTTCTCAATCCGCCAACAGAACGCACATTAAAACTACTGAGCAAATACAACAGACTCAGAAGCGCCGAACTGGCTCTTGGCGGCGTACTGGATATAGATACTACAACAGTTTCTTCACTCACAAACTACAAGGCAGGGTATCTTGATCGCGATCTCGAATTGATCGTTGGTTTACAGACAAGCAGACCGCTATGCCGATCTGTAAATCCTTTTGGCGGTATTAGAATGGCAGAAAAAGCTTGCCGCGATTATGGATTCGAGCTGTCTGACAAGGTTCATGAACATTTTCGTTACAGAACTACACATAATGATGGTGTGTTTCGTGTCTATACAGATGAGATGCGATTGGCCAGAAAAACTGGCATTATTACCGGTCTGCCCGATTCCTATGGCCGTGGCAGATTGATAGGCGATTATCGCAGAGTAGCGCTCTATGGAGTAGACAGACTGATCGAAGTCAAAAAACAAGAAAGAGCCGAAATCGGCAATCGCGATATGAGCGAAGATAATATTCAGCTACTGGAGGAAATGTGGCGACAGATTGACTTTCTCGGCAAGCTCAAGGAAATGGCCGGCATTTATGGTTACGATATCAGCCAGCCGGCAGTCGATAGCCGCGAGGCTCTTCAGTGGATTTATTTTGCTTATCTGGCAGCTATCAAAGAACAAAACGGAGCTGCTATGTCACTTGGCCGTATCAGTACTTTTGCCGATATTTATTTTGAACGCGATTTGGCAGATGGCTTAATTACTGAACTTCAGGTACAGGAGTTAATTGACGATTTTGTTATTAAGCTCAGGATGGCAAGACAATTAAGAACTGCCGAGTATAATGAATTGTTTGCCGGCGATCCTCTCTGGATAACAGAGGCTATTGGCGGTATGGGCGAGGATGGCCGTACACTTGTAAGTAAAACTTCATATAGAATCTTGCACACGCTCAGGAATCTCGGACCGGCGCCTGAACCTAATCTCACGATTCTCTGGTCAGAAAAGCTGCCGGAAACATTTAAGGATTATTGCGCGAATCTCTCAATTGAAACCGATTCGTTGCAATATGAAAACGATGATTTGATGCGTCCAGTTTTCGGCGATGATTACGCGATCGCCTGTTGTGTATCCGCGGCTCAAGTTGGCAAACAGATGCAATTTTTCGGGGCTCGCTGTAATCTGCCAAAAATTCTTCTGCTGGCGCTTAATGGCGGACGCGAAGAAATATCCGGCATCGAGATTGGCCCGCAAATGGAGCCATATAGCGGTGATTACCTTGAAGAAGCTGAGGTCCGCCGCAGGTTTGAGATTTATCAGAGTTGGTTGTGCAGCTTATATGTGCGTACTATGAACGTAATCCATAGCATGCACGATAAATACGCTTATGAAAAACTGCAGATGGCCTTGCATGACGCTGAGCCAGAGCGGTTTATGGCTTTTGGCCTGGCTGGATTGTCTGTAGCCGCTGATTCATTCAGTGCCATAAAATATGGCAAGGTAAAAGTAATTCGTGACGCTAATGGCCTTATTACTGACTTCGCGGCAGAAGGAGATTATCCCGTCTACGGTAATGATGATGATAGGGCTGACAGTATCGCCTGCCAATTAGTTGACGATTTTTATCGTGAGCTGTGTAAAACAGATTGTTATCGAGGCGCTAAACATACATTATCTATTCTGACAATTACCTCAAATGTTGTCTATGGTGAGAAGACTGGCTCAACACCAGACGGACGAAAACTCGGCGAGCCTTTTGCCCCAGGAGCTAATCCCATGCACGGGCGCGATGGCAGCGGCGTTCTTGCCAGTCTTAACTCGGTCGCTAAACTGTCCTATGCCAGCTGTCGTGACGGTATCTCTTGCACCATGACTGTGACACCAGCAACACTGGGAGCTGAACAGTCACAGCAATCCAATGTCCTCACAGCTATTCTTGACGGTTATTTTCGTCAGGGCGGCCACCATCTGAATGTAAATGTTCTCAGTCGTGAACTGCTCGAGGACGCTATGGAACATCCGGATAAATATCCAGATTTAACTATTCGGGTATCAGGTTATGCTGTCCACTTCAATAGATTAACGCGCAAACAGCAAATGGAGGTTATCAGCCGTACATGCCACATGAAGCTAAGCTAAAACATTTGAAGCAGAAAAAACCAACTGATAGCAACTGTGATACTTCGACCCAGCTTGGGAGCATCCATTCACTTGAGAGTATGAGCACATGTGACGGCCCGGGTATGCGACAGGTAATTTTCTTCCAAGGTTGTCCGCTGCGCTGCGCCTGCTGTCATAATCCAGACAGCTGGAAGCTAAGCGCCGGCAAACCAATGGATGTAGAGGCAATTATTAACTGGGTCAAACGTTATCGCGTATACGTGCCGGCAGGAGGATCAGAAGCAAGCGGGGTGACTGTTTCCGGTGGTGAACCGCTGCTGCAGGCATGCTTCCTGTTGGAACTGTTGTATCGGCTTAAACTTATGAACATTCACACCGCGCTTGACACCAGCGGCTGGCCGCATACGCAGAAAAATGATTGTCTGCTTATGGCTATTCTGGCACAAACAGACCTCGTAATGCTCGATATAAAAGCAGTAAAAAACGCTGATTATCAGGCTTTTACCGGTTTTCCTGCTGAAGGGCGTGATTATGTTCTTCGTCTTGCTATCAAGACAGCGACGCCGGTGTGGCTAAGGCATGTAATAATCCCCGGCATGAATGTGGATGATGACAATCTCCGCGAATTGGCAATCTGGATAAAGAATCATTATCGCCAAGGCCTGAAGATAGAACGTATTACGCTGCTGCCGTTTCACCAGCTTGGCAGACATAAATATGAAGAGCTCGGTATCGCTTATAAGTTATTTGAAACCCCAAGCTTGACACAAGCTGAGGCTGCTGAAACAAGGATTAGATTTACAGAGTTCCTGCGGGCAGCCGCACCTGATTTAACATGTCTGATTGACTAAATAATCAAATCCATAAGTTCCTATCAAATAAATACCGCCTCTCACAATTCGGATGGAATCCGATCGTGGAGGCGGTATTTTGGTCTGTCACAGAATATGGGCAGTATTCCATGACCGGCATAAGGAAACGGTCGATATTTGTATATTTATCAGTCGTTAGACTCCTTAGTAAGTACGTCGAAGGCAACAGCAGCCAGCAGAACGAGTCCCTTGATAGCCTGCTGCCAGTCGATACCAATACCCATGATTGACATACCGTTGTTAATAACACCCATAACAAGAGCACCAATTATCGCGCCCATGACGGTACCGATACCACCAGATGCCGACGCGCCACCAATGAAACAGGCGGCAATCGCGTCAAGCTCGAAGCCGTTACCGGCCTTAGGCGTCGCGGCGTTGAGTCTTGCCGAGAAAACGATACCGGCGATCGCTGCCATGAAGCCCATGTTGGTATAAACGGTAAACATCATTCTCTTGGTATTAATACCTGATAAACGCGCAGCCTTCTCATTGCCGCCCATGGCATATACTCTTCTGCCAAGAACTGTTTTAGCGGCGATGAAGTTGTAAACCGCGAACAAAACACCAATAAGAACCAGCACAACCGGGATACCTTTGTATTTTGCCAGGGAATAGCCAATGAAACCAATAAACAGTGCTGACAGTAAAATCTTGAGAATATCCCAGATTAGCCTCGGTGGTTCAAGCTCGTATTTTTTTTGTTGAATTCTTCTTTGAAACACACGGAAAGCCGCACCAATTATCAGCAGAGCTGTAAAAATAATCGCAGTTCCGTTTATACCTTCTATCTTCAGAAGGTCCCCTACGAATCCGTTGGAAATTCCTTCATAGAGTTTAGGATATGGTGTCAGAGTTCTACCACCCAGTATGACCATGGTCAATCCTCGGAACAGAAGCATACCGGCGAGTGTTACGATAAAAGGCGGAATTCTCATGTAGGCAATAAAAACTCCGTGAAAAGCGCCAATCGCTATACCAAGCACAAGCAGTATCAAAATTGCCGGCACTGTCGGCATCTTCATAGTAACCATCAGCCAACCGCCGATAGCGCCTATAATGGCGACAATTGATCCGACCGAAAGATCTACATAACCTGAGATAATGACGAACATCATACCCATTGCCAGAACAAGAACATAGGAGTTCTGCAAGATCAGGTTATTAACATTCTGCGGCTGCAGCAGCACGCCTTTAGTATTTATCTGAAAGAACACGATGATAATAATCAGAGCGACATACATCGCATTTTGTTTAAGGTTTTGTTTAACAAACCTGCGAATCTGATCCATTAGTTATCCCTCCCACGGCTTCTGAGAATCATTTTCATTATTGCTTCCTGTGAGGCTTCTTCCCGCATGAGCTCACCACAAATTTGACCTTCATCCATAACGTAGATACGGTCACACATACCGAGGAGTTCAGGCATTTCCGAAGAAATCACGATGACTCCCTTACCATCTGCAGCCAGCTCATTTATTATGCCGTATATTTCATACTTAGCGCCAACATCTATGCCTCTGGTGGGTTCATCAAGTATGAGTATATCAGGTTTAGCGAAAATCCATTTACTTAGAACAACCTTCTGTTGATTACCACCACTAAGATTGATGGTCTTCTGGAAGATACTTGGAGTTTTTATCGAGAATTTTTTCCTAAACTCCGTAGCTGCCTGAGACTCTTTGTAATTATCAATGACACCTTTTTGTGATACATCACCAAGGTTAGCGAGCGTAACATTGAAACGAATATCCTTGATTAGCACAAGCCCGCTTGCTTTACGGTCTTCTGACAAATAAGCTATTCCGTTTTTAATGGCCTTACTAACAGTACCTGTGTCAATCTTCTGACCATTTTTCATTACAGTCCCACTGATTCTTTTGCCGTAAGATTTACCGAAAACACCCATGGCCAATTCGGTTCGACCCGCGCCCATAAGACCCGCGATGCCAACAATCTCACCTTTGCGAACATTGATATTAATATCTTTACTGATCTGCCTCTCTTCGTTCAGAGGATGATAAGCGTTCCAATTCTTGACCTCAAATATAACTTCACCAATTTTTGGTTTCCGTTCTGGGAATCGATGAGTCATATCACGACCGACCATCCCCTTGATGATACGATCTTCATTAATATCATCTATGCCAACTTTCAGAGTTTCTATTGTCATGCCATCACGAATGATCGTAATACTGTTGGCAACTCTGACAACCTCATTCAGTTTATGTGATATCAGAATAGAAGTAATCCCCTGTTTTCTTAACTCAAGCAGAAGATCGAGTAAATTCTGACTGTCATTCTCGTTCAGTGCAGCAGTTGGCTCATCAAGGATCAGCAGCTTAACATTTTTGGAAAGTGCCTTAGCTATCTCAACCAGCTGTTGTTTGCCCACGCCGATATCTTTGACCAGTGTATTTGGATTTTCTTTTAGTCCAACCTTCTTAAGAAGTTCAGACGTTCTTTGAACAGTTGTGTGCCAATTAATAACACCATTTTTTGCGGTTTCATTACCCAGGAATATATTTTCAGCTATCGATAAATATGGTACCAGCGCAAGTTCCTGGTGGATGATAACAATACCTTTCTCTTCACTCTGACGAATGTCTTTGAAAGAACAAACCTGTCCTTCAAGCAGAATGTCTCCCTCATATGTGCCATAAGGATAGACGCCACTGAGAACATTCATCAAGGTTGATTTGCCGGCACCGTTTTCACCGACCAGAGCATGTATCTCGTGAGGAACAACCTGCAGGGAAACACGGTCGAGAGCTTTGACACCTGGAAAAGTTTTGGTTATATTGCGCATTTCCAGCAATACTTCAGACATAGTCTACTCTCCTTCTTATTCGAACAGCGGCGGCGATTGTCTCGCCGCCGCCCGCGAACTCAGGGTCTAATCAAGTTAATTAATCTTCTACTGGAGGTCTGCTTCGGTGTAGTAGCCTGTATCGATAACAGCTTCTTTGTAATTATCGATAGTAACAGGTACTGGTTCGAGCAGGTATGAAGGAACTACCTTGATTCCGTTGTCATATGTTTCTGTATCATTGATTTCAGGTTCTGTGCCTTTCAGAACCGCGTCAACCATGGTAGCGGCTTTTTTGGCCAGTTCACGTGTATCTTTGAAGATCGTTGAATACTGCTCTCCAGCGATGATCGACTTCATTGAACCAACTTCAGCATCCTGACCGGAAACGATGGGTTTCTTGCCATCACCGAAATAACCTGCGCCCTTAAGAGCTGAGATAATACCAATTGAAATACCATCATATGGTGAGAGAACCGCATCAACCTGGACGTCAGCGCTGTAGTTTGCTGTCAGGATATTATCCATACGTGCCTGAGCGGTAGCACCGTCCCAACGAAGTGTAGCGACCTGCTCAAAATCTGTCTGCCCACTCTGAACTACGATTGTGCCATCATCGATATACGGTTGAAGTACTGACATGGCGCCATTGAAGAAGAAGTAAGCATTGTTGTCATCTGGAGAACCGGCGAAGAGCTCGATGTTGAAAGGACCTGCTTCACCAGCATCAATACCAAGACCTTCGATCAATGTTGTTGCCTGCTGTACGCCAACTTTGAAGTTGTCGAAGGTAGCGTAATAGTCAACGAATTCGCTGCCGCGAATAAGACGGTCGTAAGCGATAACAGGGATGCCCTCTTCACCGGCTTTATTCAAAACCTGACCAAGTGCTTCACCGTCAATAGAAGCGATAACCAGACAATCAACGCCTGTTGTAATCATATTTTCAAGCTGTGATACCTGATTCTCGATAACATCCTCAGCGTACTGAAGATCAGTTTCATAGCCGAGATCCTGGAGAACCTTGACCATGTTGTTGCCGTCATCTATCCAGCGTTCAGATGATTTTGTCGGCATGGCGATACCAACTTTTAGTGTCTCGCCTGTCGGTTCTGTTGTTTCACCATCATCGGCAGCCGTTGTTGTAGTTTCACCATCATCAGCGGCTTTGGTGGTTGTAGTTGTTGTTTCTGAACCGCCACAAGCACTAAGTGCCATTGCCAGGACCAGAATCATTGCCATGATTACTGACATAAGATTTCTACGTTTCATGTTCTTTCCTCCTTGAAACTGTTTTATCTGTTCTTGCCAAAACGATCGCTCTGTTTCGTTTTTGTCTTTCGTTTGCTTTCGTTTTGCATTTTCAGTTTACACTCTATTCACACTTTTGACAATATACGCATCTGACACAATTTATAGATTATTTTTTTGTGTATATTGTCAATTCCTTTTTCGATTGGTTATGATATTTTCGAAACAAGTACATTTTCTTACGATATGCTTTTTACAGGGTCTTTTCTGGTAAAATATTTCTCAGGATCAAGTAGTGCAGATTGCAGCAGAACGGAGATTATATGTTCGCAGCCGAGAGATTACGCATAATTAAGAGTTATATGCTCGAGAAGAAGAAGGCAACGGTATCAGAAATAAGTCGCATGCTAAGTGTTTCTGAAGTAACCATCCGCCGTGACCTGGAATCTCTTGACGAGGAAGGATTCCTCACAAGAACACATGGCGGCGCCATTTTAAATGGAGCGGAAAATCTCGAAGCGCTGAATAACACTTCTGATATTGATCCGGAACGACAGCTGCGAGAAGAAATAAGCGAGGTAGCAATTTATCTGATTAATGATGGTGATACTCTGCTGCTAAGTCCCGGACTAACAAATCTTGCCATTGCACGCAAACTCAGCCGCAAGAAAAACCTCGTAGTACTTACCACTGACATAAGAATCGCTGAAGAACTTACTTCGCACCCATCAGCCAGAATCATTCTTCCCGGGGGCGACCTCGATCCAATTACCCATAGCATGTTTGGCCCTCCGGCTATCGGCGGACTTGATCAGTACTACGTTTCCAAAGCATTTATCGAGATTGACGGCATGCATCTTAAGCGTGGATTCACTATCAAGCACCCAAGCCAGCTTGATGTCATTAAGAAAATGATGGAGATAGCAACACAGAAGTATTTTGTCGCGTTGCCGTCAGCTTTCAATCAGATTTCTTTTTCGCATCTTGGCAATCTTGATCTGGCAACGGCGGTTATCACGCACCCAAGTATTCCAAGTGATTATAAGAAATTAATGTTTGAGAGAAATATCACATTATATGCTTCATTTACGGCGTACAAGCAAATTTGATTAACACTCGATACTGACGACAGGGCAGTGCCAGTATCAAGGAGGAAACTGATGTCTGTATTCAAAGATAAGAGTACAGAAATGACCGGCAGAAGGATTTTTCGATATGACAGTTAACCTGACTGAAAAACAAGAACATCATCAGAAACAGTTACCACTGCTGGAACTCAGAGGAATCTGCGCTTCTGTTTCTGAGTTCTTCTCACTAAAAGATATTGAATTCAGTATCATGCCAGGTGAAGTTCATATGATCATGGGCGAAAACGGATCAGGAAAATCATCACTGATCAATGTCATCGCCGGCAATCTAATGCCAGATCGCGGTGACATCCTTATTAACGGTGAAGTTGTTTATATTAATAACCCGGCAAAAGCAAAAGAACTCGGAATCGCGACTACATACCAATATGCCAACAGCTTCAATAATCTAACCGTAGCAGAGAATATTTATCTTGATCATCTGCCACTAAGCGGACGTTTCTTCAAATCTGTCGATTGGATGCGCCTATTTAGAGATGCCGATATACTTCTGAAACAACTTGGTTTTAATCTTGACAGCAGGCTTCCGGTCAGACGACTAAATATCGCGGAGCGGCAACTTATCGAGATAGCAAAAGCCTATGTATCTGACGCTAAAATTCTTGTTCTGGACGAACCAACTGCCACGCTTACAGAGCGGGAAGTTAATCTGCTTTTTAATATCATCAGAGAATTTAAGAAGAAAGGCAGCGCGATTCTTTATATTTCGCATAGAGTCAATGAAATCAGGAAAATCGGTGATCGCCTGACAATTCTGCGTGATGGTCGAATTATTGTGACTGATCATGTAGATAAGTTCCATTCCCAGGATATTGTCGGCCACATGAGTGGTTTATCCTTCAGAGAGCGCTATCCCAAGCTTAAGATCCAAGCCGGCGAAGAGGTCATGCGTGTTGAGAATTTGTCATTCAAGACCGTCCTCGATAATATCAACTTCACTCTGCGCAAAAGAGAAATACTTGGCATAACCGGTCTTGTCGGTTCAGGACGTACTATGATTGCCAAGTGTATATTTGGCGCGATGAAACCTGATAGCCTCAGACTCTATTTGCATGGAGAAAAAGAGCAGGTCCATATAAACAGTCCGGCCGAAGCTATAAACAAAGGTCTTGGTTATGTCTGTGAGGACAGATATATTGAGGGACTCTTTTCTGACCTTAATCTACCAGTGAACATTACGACCCCTGATTTTGTACTTGAGCAGTCACGCGCGGTCATTAATAAAGATCGCGAAAACGCTATTACACAAAAATATGTCAACAAACTAATCATAAAAGCTAACTCTATTTTTGACAGAGTAAGAGAACTTAGTGGCGGCAATCAGCAAAAAGTACTGCTCTCTAAGTGGATTTACTCGCGTTCGGATATCCTGATTCTCGATGAACCAACCAGAGGAATCGACGTTCCCTCCAAGGTCGATTTATATAATATTATTAATGAGATGCTGCGGCAGGACGTTTCAGTGTTATTCATTTCGTCAGATATAGATGAGATGGTCGGTATGTGTGACCGCATACTTGTATTGTACGGCGGCGGTATTGCTGCGGAAATCCCCCACGCAGAAGCAACTCGCGAAAAAATAATGTATTACGCGACAGGAAATTATCTTCTTGACGACTGATACAAAAGCCAGTTGCGACTTGATATGTCTTATATCACAATTCGTAATACTACAAATTAGTATGGCGCATCAAATATAACCGGCAAGCCCACGTACAGAAACCTCACCGGCATGACATCTGCGCAAGCTGCCGTCAGATAATCTTACCAACAAATCTCCATCTTCACTCAAATTTTCTGCCATACCGGTCTCTGTTGACTGATCACTATTGTGAATCACAACAGCTCTTCCTATCGAAACGCAGGCACTTCTGTATTCATCAAGCCAGAGGTTTTTCTCGGTTAACGCCTCATAATCAGGATATTTCGCGACCAGCTCTTCAACAACAGCCTTCAGCACTTCAAGCCTTGAAAAACCATGACCGGCTGACAACTTAAGTGACGTAGCTGATTTTCCCAAAACACCGGTAAAAGTCTCCGTGTTAACATTTATTCCGATACCGATAATTACAGCCCTTACCTGCAGATCTTCCAGAACAGTCTCGGTAAGTATACCGCAGATCTTCTGCCCCTGAGGCATTACTACAAGATCATTGGGCCATTTTATGCCAATATCAAGGCCACTTAATCGAGCAAGCGCACGCTGAACGCATAAACCGGCAAACAAAGTCAAATTCGCCAGAAACTGTGGCTCAAGTCGCGGTCTCAGCATAACAGAGAGCCATAAACCGCAGCCGGGATCAGACTGCCAGCTTCGCCCGAGTCGCCCCCGTCCGGCCAATTGGCGATCTGCTACATATAAAGACCATTCTTTAAGGCTATCAATATCGCGTCTTGCCGCCAGATTTGTTGAATCAATTTCATCATAATAATGTATATCAAGAAAACCTGATTGATTGACCGCTGCGAGTGCGCTGACAATCTCTCTGATATTAAGAACATCAGAACCTGGTTCAAGCCGATAGCCATAATGCTTACGGCTGACGATATTGTAACCATCTTCACGCAGTGATTTTATCGTCTTCCAAATAGCAGCTCTGGTTACCTGCAGCTCCCTGCTGATATCCTCACCAGATATAAAATCTTCACTACGACTAAGTATTTCCAATATTTTTGTTTTCACCACATACCTCCGGCCGACTAAACAATTCTTGTCTATATAATATCAGATAAGGACAGCAAATGAAGGAATATCCGCACAATCCACTTGACGCGCGACCTGGTTTGTCGCACAATAACAGCGATGTCTTTTTGAGCGTCAGCTTGATTTGATATCTTTGAGCTGAATATAACAGTGCAGCCCTGACTGACAAGACGTGCTGATTCCGAAGTATAACTCGGTTCAACATAATCTGATCAGGAAGGAGACGTACATATCAGGAGAGGACGGCGGGGTCCTTCCTGACTGGCGTGCTTCTTCCCACAGGGAGGAAGTTTTTTTCTGTTCAATTACAGAGGAAGGAGGAAAAATGTCACGCATCGCTGTTATCAGTGCCATACTCGAAAATCCGGCTTGCTCACAAAAACAATTCAACAGCATCATATCTGATTATCAGCATATTGTCCGTGGCCGTATGGGTATACCTTTTGACCAGGAAAATATGGCGGTTATCAGCATTACCTTAGTGGGCAGGATGGACGAAATCAATAGCCTGACGGGAAAATTGGGCAGTTTGCCCGGCGTTCAGGTAAAAGCAGCAATATCCCGTAAAGAGATCGAATGAGGACTCTTTATGAATCAAAAACAAGTTCCTTTTATCAACAAATCTGAAATGATCAAATGGCTCGACGAGGCCAGACAAGCTGACCACAGTAGAATCAATGAGATACTTGACAAGGCGGAAGCTTTTGCCGGGCTCACACATAAGGAAGTCGCGGTACTTCTTACCATGGACTCTTCTGAACACGAAGCAAGGTTGTTCGAAGTCGCGCGCAAAATCAAAGAGCATATCTATGGTCAGCGTATAGTTATGTTCGCACCACTCTATGTCAGCGATTATTGTATCAATAACTGCTCTTATTGTGGTTATCAACACAATCATGAGTTCAAGCGCAGAATTCTGACCCAGGATGAGGTAAGATTGGAAACAGAAGCCATTATCGACATCGGACACAAACGCATCGCGCTTGAGGCCGGTGAAGATGATGAAAAAGCAAGTCTTGACTATATCCTCGAAACTTTAAAAACAATCTACGCGACCAAATCCGGCAACGGAGAGATTCGACGCGTTAATGTAAATATTGCCGCGACAACAGTTGATAATTATAGACGATTAAAAGGGGCAGGTATCGGAACTTATATCCTGTTTCAGGAATCATACGATCCTGACGTCTACGCTAAATACCATAAATCAGGTCCAAAAAGTGACTATTATTGGCATTCGATGGCTTTTGACAGAGCACAACAGGCAGGCATCGATGATGTCGGCGGAGGTGTACTCTTCGGACTTGGTGATCCGTTGTTTGAAGTACTCGGACTGATGCTGCATCAAGAATACCTTGAGGCAAACTACGGTGTTGGTTTCCATACAATATCTGTACCTCGCATCAGACCGGCGCGTGGCAGCAATAATAAATATCCTTATGCACCAAATGATGAATTATTCCGTCGCCTGGTCGCGATCATCAGGTTGGCAGTTCCGTATACCGGTATTATCATTTCTACCAGAGAATCGGCAGCTATGCGCAAAGAGCTGATCGACTGTGGAATAACGCAGCTAAGTGCTGATTCAGCCGTTGGTGTCGGTGGATATCGTGTCAACAAAATGAAGAAAGAAGCAGCGGAAGTCCAGTTCAGCCGCTGTGATGAACGAAGCACCTCTCAGGTCATCGACTGGATGCTCGACGAAGATCTGATACCAAGCTACTGCACAGCTTGCTATCGCAAATGCCGTACCGGCGATCGTTTTATGCAGCTGGCCAAGAGCGGTCAGATTAAATATGTCTGTCAACCAAACGCACTGGCAACACTTGCTGAATATTTACTTGACTATGGTGATAAGCAGCTACAGAATAAGGGTTTCGAGCTGATTGATCGTGAGATCGCATCAATCGAACGAGAAGATATCCGTGAGATAGCCCGTAAAACTCAGGCAGAAATCAAACAAGGCAAGAGGGACATTTTCTTATGACAAACACCGGTACAAGCCCAGCCCATCAGCAATCAACTTCCATAAGACAAGATCTGACAACATCTTTGTCTGCGGCGCCTTTGGGCAGCCGCAGGCATATAGCTATTTTTGGAGCCACCAACGCCGGTAAATCGACGTTATTTAATGTGCTGCTGGGTCAAGAAATGTCTATCGTCTCAAATCAGCACGGTACAACAACAGATCCGGTTATAAAAGCGATGGAGCTTCTTGATTATGGTCCTATTGCTTTGATCGATACAGCCGGTCTCAATGATATGACAGAACTTGGCCGCCAACGGGTCAAGCGCAGCCGTCAGATGTTGGGCCGGGCTGATGCTGCGCTCTATGTCGCTGATGCCGGAGCCTGGTTGCAGGATCCAGCTGTTCTTTCTGACTATGAATCACTCTGTCAAGAATTCCATAAGGCCGGTATTCCCCATAAACTGATTTTGGCAAAAGCTGATAATTTGACAAGTGATCAGATTGATCTAATAGATAATTCATCTAAGTCCAAAGACATAGCCAATGAACCACCTGTTCTGATCAGCTTAATTCAAGAAGGCGCGGCCAATTTATTGTATCCGGTCTTAGCCGATCTGCTCAAGCGAGCAGATACGTTACTTGACGCAAGCAGGCATGATTCGGCCGGCTATACAGCTTCCTCAAACTCTGAATCGGTAATTGATGGTCTGGTCGATACCGGAGATACAATACTGTTAATTGTTCCGGTAGATTCGGAAGCACCAAAAGGAAGACTTATTCTTCCTCAGGTACAATTAATCAGGGATTGTCTTGATCATGGTATCAAATGTCTGGTTTGTCGTGATCATGAACTTGCACGGACAATTGAGGAATATGGTGACAAACTGTCACTTGCGGTTACAGATTCTCAAGCTTTCGCATTGGCAGCAGCCCTTGTACCTGAAAAAATTCCATTGACATCCTTTTCCATGCTTCTGGCTGCTCAAAAAGGTGATTTCCCGTTGATGATTTCCGGCCTCAGGCAAATTAAGAATCTCAAAGATGGTAGTACAGTTTTGATCAGTGAAGCATGTTCTCACAATACAAGTCATGAAGATATCGGTAAAATCAAGATTCCCGCTCTTCTTCAAAAAATCACCGGTGCCAAGCTGAATTTTGAGTTCTCTGCTGGACAGAGTTATCCTGAAGAACTTGAACGGTTCAGCATGATTGTACACTGCGGCGGTTGTATGCTTACACATAGAACAATGCTGGCACGTATCCGTTACGCCGCTGATCAACAGATAGCGATAACTAATTACGGTCTTCTCATTGCCTATGGCAATGGAATCATACATCGCAGCACAGAAATATTCAGGCAGCGCAGGCAATTAGAAGCAGCCTTCACAGAGGGCTTGTAACATGATAAATCTTAAAGGCAATTTTGAAAATGACATTAATTATTTAAGCAATATCATTAAACAACTACGCGTCGACTCGGAAATGCGGCAGGAATATTTCGCACAAGCACGAAGAATACGTGATCAGATTTATGGACCGCAAGTCTTTTTCCGTGGTCTGATTGAGATATCCAATTTTTGCGCCAGAGATTGTTATTACTGCGGTATTCGTAATAGCAAAAAAAATGTCAGTCGTTATAGATTAACAGATGAGCAAATTTTGGCCTGTTGCGAAATAGGTTATGATATTGGCTACAAAACTTTCGTGCTTCAAGGAGGCGAAGATCCGTATTTTTCAATTTCTGATTACATCAGAATTGTCAGTCTTATTCATTCTCGCTGGCCGGACTCGGCTATTACGCTGTCTCTCGGGGAAATGGAGGATTGTGACTATGAGCAGCTCTTCACGGCCGGTGCTACACGATATCTACTTCGTCATGAGACGGCAGATCCAAGACATTATAGTAAACTGCACCCAGAAGACCAGACATTATCAAATCGCCTGCGATGCCTTGAGTCACTAAAAACCATTGGTTATCAGACAGGTGCAGGTATGATGATAGGTACACCTTACCAGACAACACAAAACCTGGCCGCAGACCTCCTATATCTCGCAAATTTTCAGCCGCACATGGTCGGAATTGGTCCTTTTATGCCTGCGTCAGGAACGCCTTTTACCGATAAAACTGCTGGAGATCTGATAGATACCTTGATAATGCTTGCACTTACAAGAATATTGGTTCCAGCAGTGCTTATGCCTGCCACTACTGCTCTTGGCAGTCTGGATACTGAAGGAAGAAGACTTGGCCTGCTGGCTGGAGCGAACGTTTTAATGCCCAATCTCTCACCACCTGATCATAGACATGATTATTTATTGTACGATGGCAAAATTCAGGCAAACGACGATGCCAAAGCAAATCATAAATTAATGGATCAAATCGTTAAAGATGCAGGTATGACAGTTAGTTCGTCCCGTGGCGATTCAGCGATCTGGACATATCATTGAAATCTGGACGTCTCGCTGAAATAAGTTATATCAAACTTAAATTAGCTGTCTCAAGTTAATCTATTATTAAGACTACAGTTTCACTTAAAACACCATCAAAAAAACACCCCACAACCTGAGTTGTGGGGTGTCTGATTCTCATCTGTTTCGGTCAATATACCGTTCCATCTGATAAATCAGCTGTCATAAGCAATTAGTATTGCTTACCAGCCGTTGCTGTAACGGTTTCCGCCGCCATTGCCATT
>JAQVJP010000145.1 GCA_028695145.1 Eubacteriales bacterium | reverse complement strand
CGATATCATAGAAGCGATTAATCAAATTAGTAATAGTTGTTTTACCGGCGCCGGTTGAACCAACAAAAGCAATCTTCTGACCTGGCTTAGCATATAGTGAAATATCATGCAGCACAGGTTTATCAGGCACATAAGAGAAGTCAACATCACTGAAAACTACCTCGCCTTTAAGCTCTGTATAATTAACGGCACCGTTATTATCAATCGTCTTCCAGGCCCAGACATCAGTTTTTTCCTCAGACTCAATAATTCTATCGACATCAAAACGAGCATTCACAAGTGTAACTCTGCCATCATCAGCTTCCGGCTTCTCATCCATTAGTTCGAAAATACGTTCAGCACCAGCCAGAGCCATGATTACAGCATTCAGTTGCTGTGATACCTGAGCGATCGGATTGATGAAGTTTCGAGAAAGCTGCAGGAATGAAGCTATCATACCAAGCGAAACGACATCCACACCGGTGAGGCTGTAATTTGTCAATCCGGCAATGACCATGACACCGCCGCCAATTGCTAAAATAACATATAGCAGATAACCAAGATTACCCATAATAGGCATCAAAATATTGGCAAAAGTATTCGCCTTGGTCGCCTGTTCTCTTAGGTCACCGTTTTTCTCACAGAATCTCTTCTGTACCTGCTTCTCATGCCCAAAAACCTTAACAACCTTGAGGCCATTAATCATTTCTTCAATATAACCATTAACATCACCAAGAGCACGCTGCTGTCTGATAAAATAACTGCTGCTCTTGCCGGCGATTTTTCTGACTATACGCAGAACGAAGAAAACGAAGACAAAAACGATTAATGTCAACCAAATGCTGAGATATAGCATTGAGAAAATAACAGTCAGAATAGATATCAATGAAGAGAAAACATGAGGCAAACTCTGTGTAATCATCTGCCTTAAGGTATCTACATCATTTGTATAATGACTCATCAGATCGCCATGTGTATGCGAATCGAAATAGCCGATCGGCAGACTCTGCATATGTATGAACATATCATCTCGAATCTTCTTAATAACACCTTGAGCTATTCGAACCATTATACGGTTATAGAGCAGTCCCGCAAGAAGACCAACTGACAGAATTGAGGCCATTTTCATGATTGCTGTCAGCAGCCCATCGAATACCGGATTGGAAGACAACAGAAGCGGCGCTATATGGTCATCAATCAGAGTTTGCATGAACAACGCGGCCAGCGCGCCGGTAGCGGCATTTATTATAATGCACACAGCGACAATTGTCAGTAGCAGCTTATGATTGCCAAAATAACTGAACAATCTCTTTATAGTACCTGGATTAAGTTTATTACTTGCCGGCAGCTTGGAAGGCATACCTTTCATCGATCTACTCATGCGCCCAACCCTCCTTTTGTCTGAGATTCATATACTTCGCGATAAATTTCGCTGTTTTCGAGTAATTCTTCATGAGTGCCGCAGGCACTTATACGTCCATCGTCCATTACAATAATTCTATCCGCGTCTTTAACCGAACCGATTCTCTGCGCGATAATAAGTTTGGTGGTCTCGGGCATTTCGCTGCGCATAGCCTCGCGCAGTTTAGCGTCGGTAGCTGTGTCAACGGCACTTGTTGAATCATCAAGAATCAAAATTTTCGGTCTGCGCAGAAGCGCCCTGGCGATACACAATCGCTGTCTCTGACCACCTGAAACGTTTGATCCTCCCTGCTCAATCCAGCTATCATATCCTTCATCCATCTGACTGATGAAGCTGTCAGCTTGTGCCAGTCGGCAAACCCTTACCAGTTCTTCATCACTGGCATTTTCGTCACCCCAGCGCAGATTTTCTTTTACCGTTCCTGAGAAGAGAATATTTTTTTGCAAAACCATAGCGACCTGCTCTCTAAGCGCGGCCATGTCATAATCACGAACATCAATACCACCAACAAGCACACGCCCCTGCGAAACGTCGTACAGCCTTGGAATTAGCTGCACCAGTGTTGATTTGGACGAACCGGTACTGCCGATAATACCTATTGTTTCTCCGGCATGAATATGAAGATTAATATCTGTCAGACACATCTTAGCGGCTTCGGTCGAATAGCTGAAACTGACATTTTCAAAAACGATCTCACCATCGCGAACCTCACTAAGTGGCTCAGCGCCATTTTGCAAGCTGCTCTCCTCATCAAGAAGCTCGCTAATTCGCTCAGCGGATGCCTTCGATATAGTTATCATAACCAGCACCATCGAGAGCATCATCAGACTCATCAGAATCTGCATATTGTAAGTAATCAGACTCATCAGTTCGCCTGTACTAAGACCCGCCGCCGGATTGTTGCCACTGGCCACAATCGCTCTGGCACCAAACCAGGACAGCAGTAAAATCGCAGCGAATACACAAAACTGAATCAAAGGCATGTTAAAAGCGATCGTCTTCTCTGCCTTGGAATTATCTTCATAAATAGACTGCGAAATTTCTGAGAATTTTTTGACCTCAAAATCTTCACGCACAAACGACTTGACAACCCTGATACCGTGAAGATTCTCCTGAACCTTGAGATTCAACTTGTCATATGTCTTGAAAACCCTGACAAAAGCCGGAAAAGCTATTCTCATAATCAAAACAAGGCCTACAGCCATAACAGGTATCAGAGCCAGAAAAATCAATGACAGCTTCGAATCAATACTGAACGACGCGATCAGAGCGAAGGTCAGCATAAACGGACTGCGAATGGCCATTCTGATAATCATCTGAAACGAGTTCTGTACATTTGTAACGTCGGTCGTCAACCTGGTAATAATACTTGAAGCAGAAAATTTATCAATATTGGCAAAAGAAAATTTCTGCACATTTGTAAACATGTCTTCACGCAAATTGGCGGCAAATCCTGCTGAAGCCTCAGCAGCGTATTTACCTGCAAGAGCCCCAAAAACTAATGAAACCATGGCAAAAGCCAGAAGCGCTCCACCCATTTGCCATACGACATCCATATCGCCGGCGTCAATACCCGCATCGATCAAACGAGCCATCAACAGAGGAATTAATACCTCCATAACAACCTCAAAAATGACAAACAGTGGTGACTTAATTGTCTGTTTTTTATACTGTCTGATACTCTTCATCAAGCGTTTAATCATCAGACTTTTCCTCCATCTTCTTCAGAATCTTTTGACAAACTATTTATATTACTCTTAATAACGTCGAAACACCTCAGCATATGAGCTAAATCTTGATCACTTAGGCCTTCAATTACTGATGCTTCAAGCTCAGCGATATATTTCTGAATGGACTCAAGGAACTCAAATGCCGCAGGAGTTAAGACAAGTTTCTTAAGTCTGGCATCATGTTCAACCTCCATGCGTTTTATAAGACCTTTTTGTTCCATAGAAGTGATTACCTTGGATGCTGTTGAACGACTAATCGAAAAAGCCTTCTCTATATTCTTCTGATAGGTGTCCACATCTTGATGTTCTGCCAGATACGCGATAATAAAACCGTTTGTTCCCTGTACATGATCATCATATTTCTGCCTGATTGATCCAAATACATATCGTTTCATCATATTATTGACGACTCTCAGTTCAGCACCAACCTGCCTATCATCAATAATATTACCCTGCTCATCAGTTTTCTTATCACACATGGCCGGATCTCCTTCTTGCGAATACGCGAACTTATGCCAGAATCATTCGAAAAGTTATTTATTGTTTCATAGCGAACTGTTCGATACGAAACATTATATTCAGCAATAAAAATACTGTCAATATGTAAAAGAGACATTTTTTTGAGTCTGAAACTGGAAACAATAAAACCGCACGTTATATGAACAACGTGCGGTTAGCAGCATAAAAATATAGTTGATTTATTTATTTAAATCAGAGCAGTTCCAATAACCTGGCGGCTTTTTCCTTGGCGGAATCATCACCTGCCTCTATGATAGTTTGCAGAAACTTACGACTATTGTCACTCTGCGGGAGCATATAACCAGCTTCTCTGATTATGTCTTCTGCCATGATACGATTAGATTTTTCAAAGGCTCTGGCCAATTTACCATCCAGACCAAGTGCTATGCTTTCTTGCTGTGATTTGCTGGCTATTAGTTTACGCAGAGCAGCAGTTACCTCAGTATTTTTAGTTTGCTGCTGAGGATATTGATGCGGTACCATTGAAATAGCTCCCGATGGGCATGCGTCCGCGCAATCACCACAGCCAATACACTTATCTATATCTATGACACTGTTCTCTGTGTCGGTCGCACCAGTTGGGCAAACATAGAGGCACAAACAATCCTTGGTACATAATCTGATATTTCTTACGGCATATTTCTTAGTCATAACTATTTACCTCCCTCTCAAATCTTCTCAAATTTCCAGTTCGGAACTTTGCATATCGGACAGAGTTCTGGTAGTTGATCTCCTATATAAATAAAGCCACAAATGGAACAGACATAAACTTGTGTATTCTCAATCAGAGCTTCACCTTTACTCTTATAGCGGCTGAGAATAGATTTTTGAATTTTCGTAACCTTCTCACTCCAGACAAGTGCCCGCTTAGCACCGCGATCATCATGCGCCGCAGCTGCCTCATTGGCATAAAAAAACAATTGCGCAAGATCCTGATCAATCAGTGCCGACAATTCATCGTAACTATTTGATTCTTCACGCATCGATTTTTCACGGAACCATTCGGCGAGCTGCTCAAACAGCGCAGACTCTTCCAGTTTATATTGTTTCTCACAGCCTCGAGCCAGATTAGTGCAAAGAGCGCTCTTTTCAAGATCATTTAAATCGTTCAGCATAAGTACCTCCCTTATTTTGAATAATTCTAATATTGTATTGTATCTTTCATATTAGAATATGCCCTTAACTATTATACACAATAACGAATTAGGCTGTATCTTGATACTATGAACATTTTCTTATGCATATTTTCTACATATGCAAAAAAGACCCGAACAAAATCGGATCTCTCTTACATATCATTACTGATATTATGGTCGAGGTGAAGGGACTCGAACCCCCGACATCCTGCTCCCAAAGCAGGCGCGCTAGCCAACTGCGCTACACCTCGAATTTAATTGTTTACGGCAATTCTCAACCGCTCGACCATTATATCTGAAC
>JAQVJP010000144.1 GCA_028695145.1 Eubacteriales bacterium | reverse complement strand
ATTCTCAAATTATTCTGAGCAGCTCCCATACCCACTCAGGTCCTGTAATCTCGCGTGCGTTGAAATATATTTACCCGATGACTGATCAGGATTGGAAGGTTGTTGATATGTACACAGCACAATTGGCGGAGAAGTTGTTTCAATTGGTTGACCACGCGATAAGAAATCTTCAGCCTGCACATATCTATACGCAGAACGGTATTGCACGCTTTCAGGTCAACAGGCGAAACAATAATGAAAACAGTATCACATCCACTTCTGAACTGAACGGGCCTAATGATTATGCGGTGCCGGTCATCAAAATCGAAAAACCTGACAAACAACTTTTGGCTGTTGTTTTTGGGTATGCCTGCCACCCTACCACTCTCTCAATCAACAAATTCTCCGGAGATTATCCCGGTTTTGCCCAAATTGAACTGGAGAAACGCTTTCCGGGTACAATGGCAATGTTCTTTCAGGGCGCAGGAGGTGATCAAAACCCACTACCTCGCAGAACTATTCCGTTAGCAATCCAGTATGGCAAGCAACTTGCCGCTACTGTTGAGCGGGTGCTCTCGGAGGATATGCCCCAACAGGAGAGTAGACTGATTACCCTCTATTCCGAAATTGACCTTCAGCTCGAAGAACCACTTCCTGATGAGGAGTTACAAATGATAGCGAATGGTTCCGATTACCAGGCGAGATGGGCTAAAGGAATGATTAGCGAATTGAAAACAAAAGGGTACTTAATCCAATCGTATCCCTTCCCTGTTGGATATTGGCAAATAGGGCAACAAAAATTGTTTGTCCTCGGTGGTGAGTCAGTGATCTCCTACAGTCTGAAATTGAAGCAAATTTTCGGGGAACAGATTTTTGTGATGTCATATGCCAACGATGTGATGGGTTATATTCCTTCTGAAATTGTACTTGAAGAAGGAGGATATGAGGGTGACACCTCACAACGTGTCTACGGATTACCATCAAAATGGAGGAAATCCGTTGAGGGCTCAATTATTGGGAAGTTAAAGAGAATAGCAACAAAATAAATATATTAAAACAACTTGAACATTTATTAACATGGGAAAAAAAATATTGGTTTACGCATCACTCTTGGCTTTCGCATTGCTCATTACCCAATGCGATCAGCAAAACAAACAGACGGTAAAAGAAAACAATATTGCTGAAAATAGCATGGATACAATGATCGCCAAGCGATATTTTTCCGGTTTTAAGGATGCACATGATACCTACAACGCGATTACAGAAGCAAGTGACGGGAGAATCTATTATGTACTTTCCTCTACCCGACATGATGTGGGAGGGCAGATGTATGCATACGATCCTCAGTCAGATAAGGTTGAATTTATTGCTGACCTCTCTGAAGCTTTGGGAGAGAAGGAACAGAAATTTATTGCACAAGGTAAAAGTCATACCGAATTCTACGAACATGACAATAAACTTTACTTCTCAACCCATGTGGGGTACTATGAGATGATTGACGGTGCGGAACATTTAGCAAAAAATGCTCCGGAAGGATACAAACTCTATCCGGGTGGTCACTTCCTCTATTATGACATGTCAACAAAAGAGTTGGTAAGCCTCGGTATTGTCCCCGACGGAGAAGGAGTTTTAACCATGACTATGGATAAAGAGAGAGGGCACCTTTATGGAATTACATGGCCAAAAGGATACTTTGTTCACTATGACCTCAACACCAATGAGATGCATAATTTGGGACTTGTGAGTGAGCAGGGTGAAGATGGTGTTATAGGTGAGGATTACAGGGTATTGTGCCGCTCCATGTTTGTTGATCCGCGCGACGGGAACGTCTATTATTCCGTGGCTGAAGGAGATATCTATTATTACAATCCTACCGATCCTCAGCTGAAAAAATTGGATGGGGTTGATTTAAGGCTCGATTATTTCGGGGATTTTGATGTCAGTGATGCAGGCAGCATGGGATATAATTGGAGAAAGATCTACTGGTATGAGCCGGAGAATAAGGCTTATGGTGTGCATGGCAACTCAGGTTATCTCTTTACCTTTGACCCCCTAAATAAGAAAGTTGAAATTGTGGAAAGAATTACGTCAGAACCCTCCAGAAAAAGCGGTATGCATGACCAGTTCAGTTATGGCTACCTCGGATTTAAGATCAAAGACGGTGTTATCTACTATCTGACAGGAGCACCCATTTACAAAGATGGTGTAAGGGTTGCCGGACTTGATAAGATCAATATGGGTGCCGCAAAAGGACTGGAGTATCTTCACCTGGTAACTTACAACATCCCTGAGAAAAGATATAAAGATCTGGGTCCCATCTTCTACGACGACGGTTCTTACCCAACCTATGTGAATTCTATCGCACTTGGCAATAATAATGATGTGTACACACTCGCACGGTTTGAACAAGATGGTAAGGTGATTGAAGACCTGATAAGAGTAGATATTAAATGATAGAAGGCCATGCCTTCTTAACAGATTCCCAATGAAAAAAATATTTTTCATTGCATTAATTGCCACAGTCTATGGTCTGTTTTTCTTAGGCTGTAGAGCTGCAAGGAGTTTGTCGGAAGCAATATACTGGCGCGCCGATAATCAGGGGTGGATCCTGATGAAAAATGAAAAGAATCTGGTATGAGAACACGAAAATTATTGCTGGCGACTATAGCGGGAACGGAGATGTCTTCGGTATCAATGCCTTCAGGGATTTCTATGCATATCCGGTACTTGCCGGATTGACCGTTGACGCATTAAGGGCAGGGCTGGGGAAGAAGGTGCCTCTCTGGTTCTATTTCGATGGAAACGGTTATGCGAAGCCCCGAAACGTAACGCCTGATGAATATCTTGTGAATGTGAAGTGTCAGATATATACCGCCATCATCCATGGGGCAACCGGCATTTTTTTCTGGGACGACTGGTCTAAAACACCGGAAGTATTTGACCGGCTGATTCCTATCATGGAAGATCTCAAACAGAATCTTGAAATAATCAAGTTAGACACGCTCGAAAAAAAAATCGATGGAGATAAGCATATCGTAATTAAAGGGAACAGCAAAGAAAGATATATTATTGCCTCCAACACCAGTAAGACAGATTCAATCACTATTGAGCCTCAAAAAGGTATTACTCTGAAGTTGGCACCACTGGAAACATTGATAACATGCCTGAAGTGGGAGCATATTGATTCGAACTCTGTGATAGATGACAAGATCATCCACACAATACAGACAGCACATTTATAAAAAGATTCAGATTAAATGATACGAAAAAATCAGAGACAATGAAATATCAATCGACCATCTTCCTTTTCTTGTGTGGAATAGTATTGACTACATATCCAATGGCTACTGTGTTTTCTTCTCCCCAGGTGGAGGGTATCGGAATTGCGGTATTTGATGTAGATGCCACTCCTCCTGTTGGCAGTCAGCTGACCTATGACCCCATGATCAATTCGGGCGATCTCACTCTAAGAGCAAAAGGTATCGTGTTGGTAGGTAACGGTGCACCGATTGTGATGTGCGCGATTGACTGGATCGGTATCTCCAATGAGTCACAGGATCTCTTCAAGGAAGCATTGGCGGTAGCAGCTGGAACTATTCCTAATAGAGTGGTCGTCCATACGGTCCACCAACACGATGCCCCTATTTGCGACTTTACCGCGGAAAAGATGTTGAAAGAGAACAATCTCCCTCCCGGCTGTTTTGATGGCACTTTTGCCCGAGAGCTGATCGGAAAGTTGCAGGAGTCAATCCGAACATCCCTCAAAGATGTCAAAAAGGTGACAGATATCGGACTGGGTAGCGCCAATGTCATTGAGGTTGCCTCCAACAGAAGAATCTATAAGGAGAATGGACGTATTGTAAAGATGCGCGGATCAGCAAGCAATGATTCGCTTCTTCGTTCCATGCCGGAAGGATTAATCGACCCCGAGGTATCGCTTGTCAGCTTCTGGAACAATGATACACCCCTCGCAGTATTAAGTTTCTATGCCACACATCCGCAAAGCTATTATCTGACAAAAACTACCAGTCCAGATTTTCCCGGTATTGCGCGTTACATGCGACAACTGGCTGTGCCGGATGCCCTGCATGTCCATTTTAACGGTGCCGGAGGGAACATCGCCGCCGGGAAATACAATGACGGAAGTCATGAAACCCGTCTGGTCCTTGCAGAACGATTGGCTAATGGGATGGAGCGGGCATGGCGCAGCACGAAAAAACATAAGATCGGGCCAGAAGATATGGGTTGGGAGACCGAAAATCTCTTTCTTCCCTATCAAGAGAAAGTAAAAGAGATAGAAAAAACCATGTTTCAGATGAATAGCCGTTTGCTTGCGAACAACATGGGCCGTTTGGGATGGTATAATAGAAGAATATCAGGTAAAGGAATTGAAACAGCCTGCTTACGGATTCATGATGCCCGGATACTGTTTATGCCGGGTGAGCTGTTTGTAGAGTATCAGTTGGCCGCAAAGAAAATGGCCCCGGACCATTTTGTTGCCATGGCGGCATACGGTGATTACGGGCCTTTTTATATCGGCACAGAGGAAGCTTATAAGGAAGGGGGGTATGAGATTGAATCCAGCCCCGTCACGTATGAGTCGGAAAAGGTGATACTGAAAAATATAGAAACTCTTTTAAGCCGGAGCGTGAGCAATTCTTCTGATAATCAGCTAACCTTCAGAGACCAGAACGGCGAGATCTCCCCCGTCACCAATCAAACGAATCAAACGAAATAGAACAGAAGAAGAGAGGAGATTTTAGACAATATGCAGGAGGTCATGGGCCAACTCCCCCGCAACCAGAAGAGAAAATATCATGTTGTCTACACGGATACTGCAGAATATGAAAATTATATCCGTTACTCTATTCAGTTCGAAGAGGCGCCCGATGAAATTATTTTGCCTATTTATACCTACTAAAAGGTATATCCAAGATATCTCCAGTCATACTGGCCCTGCATGGAACGGGCAATGACGGATGTCATCTCCTCCTCTTTAGCAGCCCCGGTATCTGGCTCGGCTCTTTGGCCACCGGTACTCCTACCGCCTCGAAGGCGGCGATCTTCTCGGCAGCGGTGCCCGATCCGCTGGAGATGATGGCACCCGCATGGCCCATCTGCTTGCCCGGGGGAGCCT
>JAQVJP010000143.1 GCA_028695145.1 Eubacteriales bacterium | reverse complement strand
ATTTGATATATTAGTAGTGCTTTCACGAAAGAAGGCAAATGATCTTTGAAAACTGAGCAAAAAAGTCAATTCAAAAGTTAGGAACAAAACAATTCTAAAAAATAAAATAAATTATTTTTTTTTGGAGAGTTTGATCCTGGCTCAGGATGAACGCTGGCGGCATGCCTAAGACATGCAAGTCGAACGGAGCGGCCCATTGAAAATTGCGTACTTGTACAAAATTGGATTTGGTTTCCGCTCAGTGGCAGACGGGTGAGTAACACGTGGGTAACCTACCTCAGAGACTGGGACAACAATTAGAAATGATTGCTAATACCGGATGATTCATATTTAGAAAACTAGATATGCTAAAAGGAGCTTCGGCTTCACTTTGAGATGGGCTTGCGGTGTATTAGCTAGTTGGTGGGGTAATGGCCTACCAAGGCAACGATGCATATCCGAGCTGAGAGGCTGATCGGACACATTGGAACTGAGACACGGTCCAGACTCCTACGGGAGACAGCAGTTAGGAATATTCGTCAATGGGGGAAACCCTGAACGAGCAATGCCGCGTGAGTGATGAAGGTCTTATAGATTGTAAAACTCTGTTATAGAGGAAGAAACCTTACCATAGGTAATGATGGTAAGCTGACGGTACTCTGTCAGAAAGCCCCGGCTAACTACGTGCCAGCAGCCGCGGTAATACGTAGGGGGCAAGCGTTATCCGGATTTATTGGGCGTAAAGCGTGTGTAGGCGGTTTATTAAGTCTAAGATCAAAGCCCGAGGCTCAACCTCGGTTCGTCTTAGAAACTGGTAGACTTGAGTGTAGTAGAGGCAAGTGGAATTTCTAGTGTAGCGGTTAAATGCGTAGATATTAGAAGGAACACCAGTGGCGAAGGCGGCTTGCTGGGCTATTACTGACGCTGAAACACGAAAGCGTGGGGAGCAAATAGGATTAGATACCCTAGTAGTCCACGCTGTAAACGATGAGTACTAAGTGTCGGGAAACCGGTGCTGAAGTTAACACATTAAGTACTCCGCCTGAGTAGTACGGTCGCAAGGCTGAAACTCAAAGGAATTGACGGGCACCCGCACAAGCGGTGGAGCATGCTGTTTAATTCGAAGATACGCGAAGAACCTTACCTAGACTTGACATCCCTGGCAAAGCTATAGAAATATAGTGGAGGTTACCCAGGTGACAGGTGGTGCATGGTTGTCGTCAGCTCGTGTCGTGAGATGTTCGGTTAAGTCCGATAACGAGCGCAACCCTTATCATTAGTTGCTAACATTTAGTTGAGAACTCTAATGAGACTGCCGGTGACAAACCGGAGGAAGGTGGGGATGACGTCAAATCATCATGCCCCTTACGTCTAGGGCTACAGGCGTGCTACAATGACCGATACAAAAAGACGCAATACCGTGAGGTGGAGCAAATCTCTAAAATCGGTCCCAGTTCGGATTGGAGTCTGCAACTCGACTCCATGAAGTTGGAATCGCTAGTAATCCTGAATCAGAATGTCAGGGTGAATACGTTCCCGGGTGTTGTACACACCGCCCGTCACGCTACGAGAGTTTATAATGCCCGAAGTTGGTAGCCTAACCAGTAATGGAGGGGGCCGGCGAAGGTAGGATAGGTAATTGGAGTGAAGTCGTAACAAGGTATCCCTACCGGAAGGTGGGGATGGATCACCTCCTTTCTATGGAGAAAGATTAAAAACGATAACGAGTATCTTAACTTTAGAATGACTAATTTTTGCTTAGTTTTGAGAGATTATTCTCTCAATTGAATATAGTTCTTTGAAAACTTGATAATGTGGTAGTGATATATGAAAAGAGCCCCAATTTTTTAAATTGGAAAAACTGTCGAATATATCACATTAAAATTATCTCAATCAAATTAGGAAAAATACAAATGGTGGTTAAATTAATAAGAGCACATGGCGGATGCCTTGGCACTAGAAGCTGAAGAAGGACGTGACTAACTACGATATGCCTCGGGGAGTTGTAAGTAAACTTTGATCCGGGGATCTCCGAATGAGGAAACTCACCTATGGTAATGCGTAGGTATCATATACTGAATACATAGGTATATGAAAGCAACCCGGCGAACTGAAACATCTTAGTAACCGGAGGAACAGAAAGAAAAATCGATTTCCCTAGTAGTGGCGAGCGAAAAGGAAAAAGCCCAAACCAGATTTATCTGGGGTTGTAGGACCTTACATTAAGAGTAAGAAATTTATAGTATAGTTGAATCTTTTGGGAAAAAGAACAATACAAGGTGATAGTCCTGTAAACGAAATACTGTAAACTCTGTAGGGAATCCTGAGTACGGCGAGACACGTGTAATCTTGTCGGAATCCGCGGGGCCCATCCCGCAAGGCTAAATACTCTCTAGTGACCGATAGTGAACAAGTACCGTGAGGGAAAGGTGAAAAGAACCCCGGGAGGGGAGTGAAATAGAATACTGAAACCATGTGCTTACAAGAAGTCAAAGCCCGTTAATGGGTGATGGCGTGCCTTTTGCAGAATGAACCGGCGAGTTATTGTATTATGCGAGGTTAAGTTGAAGAGACGGAGCCGAAGCGAAAGCGAGTCTGAATAGGGCGACATAGTATGATGCAATAGACCCGAAACCGAGTGATCTATCCATGAGCAGGTTGAAGTTTGGGTAAAACCAAATGGAGGACCGAACCGACGTACTAGGAAACGTGCGCGGATGACTTGTGGATAGGGGTGAAATTCCAATCGAACTCGGATATAGCTGGTTCTCCCCGAAATAGGTTTAGGCCTAGCGTTGAACTAAGCACCTTGGAGGTAGAGCACTGAATATACGATGGCGGCGTCTAGCTGTACTGAGTGTAATCAAACTCCGAATGCCAAGGGTAGCATGTTCAGCAGTCAGTGTATGGGTGATAACGTCCATGCGCAAGAGGAAAAGAATCCAGATCGCCAACTAAGGTCCCAAAATTTATGCTAAGTGGGAAAGGATGTAGAGTTGTCAAAACAGCTAGAAGGTTGGCTTAGAAGCAGCCATCCTTTAAAGAGTGCGTAATAGCTCACTAGTCGAGTGGCACTGCGCCGAAGATGTACCGGGGCTAAGCATAATACCGAAGTTGCGAATTCAACATTATATGTTGAGTGGTAGGGGAGCGTTCCAACAGGGATGAAGGTCGATCGTGAGGACGGCTGGACTGGTTGGAAGTGAGAATGCCGGTATGAGTAGCGCAAGAGAGGTGAGAATCCTCTCCACCGTTTGCCTAAGGGTTCCTGGGGAAGGTTCGTCCTCCCAGGGTAAGTCAGGACCTAAGACGAGGCCGAAAGGCGTAGCCGATGGACAACAGGTTTATATTCCTGTACCACCTATATAACTGATGGAATGACGGAGAAAGCTAACAAGGGCCAATTATTGGATTTTGGTCTAAACACAAAGGCTAGTATGCTGGAAAATCCGTATTACTATACAGCTGAAGTGTGATGGCGAAGATATCAGCGATGATATTGAAGTCTTGTGACGCTATGCTCCCAAGAAAAGTTTCTAGGGTTAATTATATAGGTGCCTGTACCGAGAACCGACACAGGTGGGCAAGGAGAGTATCCTAAGGTGAGCGAGAGAACTATGGTTAAGGAACTCGGCAAAATGACTCCGTAACTTCGGGAGAAGGAGTGATTGAGCAATCAATCCGCAGTGAATAGGCCCAGGCAACTGTTTACCAAAAACACAGGTCTCTGCTAAGTCGTAAGACGATGTATAGGGGCTGACGCCTGCCCAGTGCTGGAAGGTTAAGAGGAGAGCTTAGCAGTAACGCAAGTTGAACATGCGAAGGTTCGAATTGAAGCCCCAGTGAACGGCGGCCGTAACTATAACGGTCCTAAGGTAGCGAAATTCCTTGTCGGGTAAGTTCCGACCCGCACGAAAGGTGTAATGATCTGGGCACTGTCTCAACCATAGACTCGGTGAAATTTTAATACCTGTGAAAATGCAGGTTACCCGCGACAGGACGGAAAGACCCCGTGGAGCTTTACTACAGCTTGATATTGAAATTCGGTTTATTATGTAGAGAATAGGTGGGAGACTATGAGATTAAGACGCCAGTCTTAAAGGAGTCACCTTTGGAATACCACCCTTAATAAGTTGATTTTCTAACCTGGTACCATGAATCTGGTATAGGGACAGTGTCTGGTGGGTAGTTTGACTGGGGCGGTCGCCTCCCAAAGAGTAACGGAGGCGCTCAAAGGTTCCCTCAGAATGGTTGGAAATCATTCGTAGAGTGTAAAGGTATAAGGGAGCTTAACTGCGAGACCAACAAGTCAAGCAGGTGCGAAAGCAGGACTTAGTGATCAGGCGATTCAGAATGGAATGGTCGTCGCTTAACGGATAAAAGTTACCCCGGGGATAACAGGCTGATACCACCCAATAGTTCACATAGACGGTGGTGTTTGGCACCTCGATGTCGGCTCGTCACATCCTGGAGGTGAAGTCGCTTCCAAGGGTTGGGCTGTTCGCCCATTAAAGTGGCACGCGAGCTGGGTTCAGAACGTCGTGAGACAGTTCGGTCTCTATCCGTCGTGGGCGTAGGAAAATTGAGGAGAGTTGACTCTAGTACGAGAGGACCGAGTTGAACATACCTCTGGTGTATCTGTTGTCACGCCAGTGGCAGTGCAGAGTAGCTATGTATGGAATGGATAACCGCTGAAAGCATCTAAGCGGGAAGCCAACTTCAAGATGAGTTTTCCCATTTTTAATAAAGTAAGATCCCAGAGAGACTATCTGGTTGATAGGCTAGAGGTGGAAGCATGGTGACATGTTGAGCTGACTAGTACTAATAGATCGAGGATTTAATCCTATTATATTAATTTGATTGAATAAACACATTATCATGTTTTCAGAGAATTATTTCTCTAATAATAAATTTGTGACTATAGCAAAGAGGATACACCTGTTCCCATCTCGAACACAGAAGTTAAGCTCTTTAACGCCGACGATAGTGTAAGCGAAAATAGGAAGTTGCAAATTTTTTTTTGTTTAAAAAAGATGTATCAATTGATATACCTTTGTGATATAATATTTATGTTTTTAGAAGTATCTTCTGAAAATATGATAATTGAAATGTAACTTTTTTGTTACATTTTTTTATTTTAAAAAGTTGCGAAA
>JAQVJP010000142.1 GCA_028695145.1 Eubacteriales bacterium | reverse complement strand
AGTATCAGTGGATGAAATTCGTGTCGAGCCTATTACCAATAGACCCGCCGAGCAAACCGCAAATAAAGAAAAGGAAGGCCAACAGACCGAGGGGAAATATCGCATGACCGCCATCATCGATGGAAAGGTAGTCAGCCACGAGATAACACAAAAGCAATATGATAAGTTTATGGCTATCGATGACTACCACCGCATGAAACTCTTCTACAAAGTCTTTCCCGAAGTCGAAATGAAAGGTCGTGGAGATGGTGTTGGTTTGGGAGTAAAAATCGGAGCCGCTTTGCTTGCCGGAGCTACTGTGTTGGGCGAATTAGGAAGAGGATTACATCACCATGGGCCACCTGAAATCTATATGGAACATCATCATGGGCCGGAGCCAAGAGCCTACTTTAAGCCTGGCGTTGATACGCCCATGGATGTGGCAGCTCGTAATTTTGAAGCAGCAGCAAACACTGAAATGATGCATAGAGAACTGCATCATGGCATGTAATAACAAATGTAATAAACAGATATTAAGCAGATACTACTTTAATAGTATTACTACATATAGCGAATACATTTCATAGTATCTGCGTAATTACACCAAAACTAAAATAGAACATGAGAGCAAAAACAGCTTATTGGTTTGAGGTGACAGTGTGCTATCTCAAACAGATGGAAGACGGCACCGAGAAGAAAGCCAATGAAATATATACCACAGATGCCATGAGTTTTGGAGAGGCTGAAAGCAGAGCTTTGAAAGAACTAAAGACACGAGTGCGTGGTGGAATCGAAATCAAGAATATCAATCCAGCACCCTATAAAGAAGTATTTTTCAGCGATGATGAAGAAGATGACAAATGGTTCAAAGTTAAGTTATCCTTTATCACCTTAGATGAAGAGACCGGTTCAGAGAAACGCACGAATGTAACCTATTTGGTACAAGCAGCCAATTTGGAAGTAGCCCTTAGCAATGTGAATCATGTGATGGACAAAAGCATGGAGGAGTTTACCATGGCCAACATTGCTGAAACCAAGGTTATGGAAGTATTCGAACACTAAACACAAAGCCTATGGCAGAATTAACCTACGATGATTTTAAGAACCGCATCAACATACAGGACTTACTGGTAGATGCAGGCTATCAGCTCAACAGACGTGACGGCTTGCGCTACCCATCGTATGTTCGTATGGATAGCAACGGGAAACGTGTCCGTGGCGATAAGTTTATCGTCACAGGCAATGGGCTATGTTGCTTTCAACCGCCCGAAGTCAAGAACTATAATGTAATCAGCTTCATCAAGGAGCATCCCCATTTGTTCAGTGACTATACCCCGGGCATGAATGCAGACAGACTGGTCAATTTGGTATGCAATAGACTACTGAACAATCCGATACCCGAACGTCCATCCATCGTTGCTGAAAGAGAACGAGCACAACGAGTCTTCGATATCAACGACTATGACAGGTTGGATTTCCGACTGAGCGATTGGGATTCTCAGAAATCTTTCTATCCCTATTTTAAGTCCAGAGGTATCAAACTTGATACCCAACGAGATTTTCACAATAACTTCTTCATTGCCATACGAGAAGGAAAGAATGGAAAACAGTATGCCAACCTCTCTTTCCCCATGCAGAAGCCCTGTAATTTGGGCACATTCGTCGGCTTGGAAGAACGTAGTCGTGCCAATGCCGAGGGAAAAACGCTCTATAAAGGTATGGCCGCAGGAACCAATGCAACCGAGGGCATGTGGATAGCCAATCTATCGTGTGAACCTTTGGATCAAGCCAAACATGTTTATTGGTTTGAAAGTGCATTTGATGCAATGGCATATTATCAGATCCAGAAAGAACAGCTGGTTGATACCATTGGGGGCTATGAGAACATGCAGAGCGAAGGATCGTACAAAGGAGCCGAAGAAATTCGCGAATTTAAACAAGAACTCAATGATTTGGAGAATGCCGTCTTTGTAAGTACCGGAGGCAATCCAAGTATTCATCAGTTTAAGGGGATGTTTGCAGAGACCAATCATGCCAAGCATTATATCGGCTTTGACAGAGACCTTGCCGGCAGAACCTTTGCCATCAATTTCGCTTTGACAAGAGCCGATAAATCCTTTTACTCACATATCGGTGAGAATGGGAAATTGGTTGTGGTGGATGTACAGAACAGTAAGAATAACCAAGAGATAGATTTGCATGATTTTCGTTTCGAGGAAGCCTTGAAGAAACTCGGCATTGAATCTGTTGGAGAGCGTCCAGCCATAACGGACTACATGAAAACGTTACGTAATCCAGATGATATTTTCTCTGGAGATACCGACTATCTTCCTTATCCCATCTCATTCATCTATGGCAAATATGAGACCCTTTCAGAAGAGTATCACGTAGCAACCACTAGTGGCTATAGGTTGTGCGAAGAAGACTTGAAAACTATCAAGGAGAATGCACAAAGTCAGTTTGATAAATATCGTGAAGAATTGACCAAAGCCGCCAATGAATATCGTGAAAGACCCGGTCAGATTGTCTATAGTCCCTGTGATGAACGATATAAAGATTGGAATGATCAGCTGCTGGATAAGAAAATGTACTCCAATGAGGACATCATTGAAACTGCCATTGACGGGACTGATGGTGAATACAGAGAGATAAAAGATGACTTCGAAGACAAACAGAAAAAAGAAAAATCCGAAGAAGACAGCGAAGAACATAAACATCACTTTAGAAGATAGACCATGGCTCAACCACCGATACAACGATACAGAACCATCATTCTGCAGCCTCACTGGATGCAGTTTGTCATCAATGAATTGCCCATGCTCATCATCACCTCGGTAGCTTTCATTGCCGGTGGTATGGATGAAATGCCATTGGCAAATCTATGTCTGATTATTGCAGGGCTGTTAGCCGTCCGATTGTTCTACACCTTTATCTATCTCAGACGGATTGAGTGTAGAATCAACGAGGAGCAGCTCATCATGAATCATGGAGTGTTTACCCGCAAGAGTGAATATCTGGAGTTGTATCGCATTGTCGATTTCAATGAGCATAGAACACTCATGCAGCAAATCTGTGGGTTGAAAACAATAACCATCTATTCTGGCGACCGCAGTACACCCAAGTTAGACATCATCGGCGTGAAGAATGATTTGGACTTGGCGTCATTGGTCAGAGAAAGAGTTGAACTAAACCGAAGAAGAAAGGGAATCTATGAAATTGCGAATCGATAAAAGAATATTGGCAGTGGGACTGCTATGTCTTTCTGTACTACCTATCCGAGCCGAATGGGTGGTGATGAATCCGGGAGAATGGTTGGCGTTGGCAGAAGGTAACGAACTTATCAACAAACAGATTCAAAGCCAAACCAAAGGACAAACCCATACCGCTATCCTGCAAAACACCATGGCTGCCGAGTATAACAAGATAAAGGAATGGGAAGGCAAATACAGTGGTTATCTGAAAACAGTAAACGGCTATGCTTCTACCCTCAAGGCAGGAACATCGCTCTACCATGATGGTGTTCATATCTTCATCACCCTGGGTCAAATGAAGAAGGTCATTGAAAATAATCCGCAAGGTCTTGTGGCTTCCATATCGATGAACAACCTGTATATAGAAACGGCCACAGAACTGGTTTCTGTTTTCACCTTGCTACGAGAAGGTATCTCAACGGGTGGAGAAATGAATATGCTGACCGGGGCTGAACGTTCTCAAATGCTATGGGCATTGGAAGATAGACTATCCTCTTTCAATAAAATGCTACGGAAGCTCTATCTCAGTGTTCGTTATTACACCATGACCGATGTCTGGAATAATGCAACGGCAGGCATGATTGACCGAGACAATAGTGAAGTGGCAGCAATGGCTATCGAACGTTGGCGCAGGTCTGCAAGAGTTGTTTCACAATACTAAGAATGAGCATGAAGAAACTAATGATGTTCCTATTCATATGTACACTGGGAATAAAATCTCATGCTCAGGTTGACCCCACTCTGACCGGGATGATTTCTGTCTATACTCAAAAGGCAGAGGATGAACTGAAATCCCAAAAGAGAGCAATGCTGTTGGAGACAACCGGTCATTTGTGGCTCAAAGAGGAAGTTGAAGGTACAACGGACATTCAAAAGAAGTTCAATAATTACCTCAATAGCTTCCGTTCCATAGTCACCTATGCCGCAGAAATCTATGGTTTCTATCATGAGATTGACCGCATGGCAGTGAACCTTGGCGAGTTTTCCGACCAGTTGAGCAATGCACCGAGCAACGCACTGGCGGTTGCCCTTTCTTCGAGACGGAATGCCATCTATCGGGAATTGATTCTGAACAGTGTAGAGATTGTCAATGATATTCGGCAGGTATGTTTGAGTAATAATAAGATGACAGAGAAGGAACGGATGGAGATCGTATTTGCCATTCGACCGAAACTCAAGACCATGAATAAGAAGCTCAAACGACTGACTAGAGCCGTAAAATATACCTCTATGACGGATATATGGGATGAGATACATGATGGCCCAAGAGACCCTGCCGATAAAAAGAAAATAGTGAGAGAAGCGATGGAACGTTGGAAACGTAATGGGCATCGTGGATTTTAATGTAACACAAAAACAGATAAAAATATGGGAATATGGAGTTCAATAGCATCAGCAGCCAGGAACCAAGCCGTCAGAAAAGTAGGACGATTTGTTACCTATCCGATTGTCCACCCCGGAAGAACCTTGCAAGGTGCTGGTGCAGCTACTAAAACGGCTGTTGTAGGTGGCGGTATGGGATACCTTGCTTGGGAAAGTATTGCCAATGACAAGCCTGTAGTGAAAACCGCCACAGAAGTTTTGGTTGGTGAAGAAACTGCCGAAAAGGTAGGCAATGTCGTTGGAGCAACCGTTGATGGTGTCGAGAAGACAGTCACATCAGCAGGTCAAGTCATTGAGAGCGCAGGTAATATGTTATCAGGAGCCAATAATTCAACAGGTGGCCTTGGTAATTTCTTTCAAGGGCTGTTCAGTGGGAACGGACTAGGTATGATTGGCGATTTCTTCAAGAATATCGGCAATGGTAAAGTCTCAGGACTGGGCTTAGCAGGATTGATTGGTGCAGCCTTCTTATGCTTCGGCAGGTTCGGTTGGCTGGGTAAGATAGCCGGTGCCATCTTAGGTATGATGGTCATCGGA
>JAQVJP010000039.1:16596-22773 GCA_028695145.1 Eubacteriales bacterium | reverse complement strand
TCTGTAATCTCAACAGAAACCTCACTCTCACAAGACACCGGCAGAAGCGCCCAGTCCCGGTCAGGCATTTCTGGTTTTTTCGTCGAGCGAACCCTCAGGCTGTTATCACCCCATGGTTCGATCCAGAGAGTTTCCGCGTCATAACGGAAAATGAGACGATCACCATCACGCTCAAACATTTTATACTCTTTGAAATTATCAACTATACCTTTCATTTGGAAATCCTCCTAAAATTCTATCGCGGTGATGCATGCGCTTACCACAGCTTACTATATTTTTTCAGCGCTGGCAAAATCATCACAATACGAGTTCCTGTCGCCGCTGAACTGTTAATAAATAACTTCGGCTTGTCATAATACCGATTAACTCGGTACACAACATTTTCTATACCAATTCCCATTGTCTCCGGCGGCTTATGCATACTGAAGGTTTCACGAATCTGTTCAAGCTGTTGTATACGCAAGCCATGTCCATTGTCCTGTACAATTATGACCAGACCATCTTCACGGAAACGTTTGACTTTTATCTGAAGCAATCCGCAACTGTCCGTATTCGCGAACCCATGCAAAATCGAGTTCTCGACAAAAGGCTGAATTATCAGTTTGCGAATATAATCATTCATCACTTCTTCATCAGCATCAATAATATAGTCAAACTTCTTACCAAGACGCTCTTTTTGCAGCAGTAGATATTGATCCAGATTACGAAGTTCTTCACGCACAATCATTGGTTTGCTTGATTTTTCGAAGGTGTATCTCAATATACTCGACAGAGCTTTTAACAGTCGTGCGACTTCATTATTGCCCTGCTCTATGGCAGTGTAGCTGATCATATTGATTGTATTAGCCAGAAAATGCGAGTTGATCTGTGCTTCAAGGGCTAATATTTCGGCTTCATGCTGTAGGTTAAGTGCCTCAAGCTTACCACTGTTTTCCTGCTGGCGCCGATCGTCCATTTCCCGAAGACTGCTAACCATGTTATTGAAGGCAACTGTAATCTGACCGATCTCGTCGGGGCTGGAGACTTTTACCGTTGTATCAAAATTACCTTGCTTAACACCCCCAATTCCTTTGATTAGTCTGCTCAATGATTTATAGAATTTTCGCAATATGCCCGTTGTGGTTAGAAGATATATGACAAGAATCAGAATGACAGAACCCAGCATGACCAGGTTGTAAATCAGGACTGTGGACACAAGATGCCAGTTGTCATAAACATTTACGATACGAACATTATAAGATCCTGTGTCAGCCAGCCTGATCGCACGATATCTGTTTTCCATCTCCTCATCTACATTTCTACCAACCCATTCCTGATCTGAATGAACGATGTATTCACCAGAACCGGATACCAGCCCGCTTTGAGATGCTCTTATACCAGACGTTTCTTCAGAGTTCAGAGCGTTGCTGATACTGCGGGTGCGCAGCGTCATGATCAGTGTGCCGTAGGATCTGTTCTGAAAAAAGTCCCACAGCTTGATGGACATATGGAAAATTGGTTCATTATATGGATTTATTAATCTCTGATCCGCTATAAATTGAATCTGGCGACATTCTTCACACTTGGAAATAATGGTCTCTATACTGCTGCTATCCTGCCAGATAGTACTTAGAGCCTGGTTGGAGCGAATATAGCCGATAAGACGATCTTCCTCAGTCGAAACATGGATTGCAACGACATCTGAATCCATCAACATATATTCTTTGAAAACCTCGGTAGCTCTGCGATTTATCAGCTCTGCCGGCGCACCACTCTCAGAATCGTAAATGATTTTCTGCAGCTTCTTATCGACAGCCAATGAGAAAAATACATTGTAGTAGGCACGCATAGTTTGCGCGACAGAACTGGTTTGGGCGGTTAGCGTCTGCTCCTGCATGCTCTCGGTAACGCTCTCCAGATAGCGGGCGTTAAATCCGATAGTCACAATTGAGAAAACTATGCTTATGGCACAGGCGACCACGATCAGCGGAATCATAAGCTTAAGCATCAAGCTCGAGGCGATTATCTCTCTCAATCTCTGCGTTATTCTCATGATCATACCCCGTTAATCGTGCTTACCACCATTAGAACAAATCTTTATTCTTTAACAGAGCCGGCCGCCAGACCTCCTACAATATACTTCTGAAGGAAGGTAAACATCAGCGTAACCGGTATAACCAGAATCATACCATAGGCCATAATGAAGTTCCATTTAGTGCCATATTTATCCATATATTTATAAATATTGGCAGTCAACGGCCTCATGCTGTCATTAACATTGAAGGTCATGGAATAAATCAGGTCATTCCAGCCATGCAGGAAACTGATAACTACAATGGTGATAAGTCCGGTTCTAATAACCGGCAGCATGATCCTGACAAAAGACCCGAAGACACTACACCCGTCAATTCTGGCAGCGTCATCAAGTGACTTGGGCAGTCTGGCAAAATATGGCCGCAACGTTATAACGATAAAAGGCACAGAGCCGGAAGCGATCGCCATCGCCGGAGCGCCAAACGAATTTAATAAACCAGCCTTGGAAAAAGTCAGGAACAACGGTGTCAGCAGCAACGATGATGGCATCATCTGCGTAACCAGGAATATCAGCAGGACGCCGGCTTTCCCCCGGATGGCGAAACGAGCCAGACCATACGCCGCGGATACTCCAAGCACAAAAGATATCGACATTGAGATTGATGCTATCAGGAAGCTGTTACGCAGCGAAGCCAGAAAATCACGACTGGTCAGCTGCTCAAGCCAGGGATCAACAGTAAACTTATGCGGATAAAATGTCAGACCGGAAAAAACTTCCAGATCAGTTTTAAATGAGTTTATGGCCAGCCAGTAAAGCGGGAAGAGAAACATCAGCCCGATCACCAGACCCAGAATCATCATGATAATTTTTTTGCGAATCATGGCAGCCGACATATACGAAGTAACACCACCACGGCCGCTCTTAGTTTTTGTCATAACTTCAGTTGCCATTTTACACCCTCCTCAGTTCGACTCTTCATTGCGTACCAGCCAGAGATAAAACAGTCCAACCACCATCAGACAGAGGAACAGTATTACAGCGCCGGTAGCACCCATTGAGAACTTGTACTCGGTAAAAGACAACCTGTAGGAATACGTGGACAGCACCTGTGTAGCGTTAAGCGGCCCACCCTTGGTCATAACAAAAATCAGGTCAAAAACTTTGAAAGTATAGATAAAACCAAGCATTAGAACGGATAGTATAGCCGGTTTGAGCAGCGGCAGAGTGATATGGATGAAGCGATTAATACTATTAGCTCCATCGATTGTCGCCGCCTCATAGATATCCTCCGAAATGCCACTCAGACCACCGGTCAATAGTAACATGTTAAACGGAATACCCACCCAACAGTTAGCAATAATAACAGCCCAGAGTGCCTCCTGTTGACCGATCAGCCAGCCAATAGGACTTGCCGGATCAACAGCACCCAGAACGGATAGCAGATAATTAATAACACCCTCATTAGTACCGGTAGCAAACATATTTTTAAAAACAAGAGCTGTAACAGACATCGGCATCATATAACCGATCAGGATCGTACCGCGAATTAATCCGGCCAGCGGAAACTTCCTGCTGAAAAACAAGGCCAGAATAAAACCAAAAGTAAACTGAAAAATCAGACACCAGAAGGTAAATACAAAAGTTTGACGCAGAGCTTGAATAAATACCTCATCGGCAAGAAGTGTTTTGTAATTCTCAAAACCTACATATATGGAACTGTCACCACGAAACGTCATGACATCAAGATTTTTAAATGATAGATTAAAATTATAGATCAGCGGATAGCCAATCAACAAGATCATATACAGCAGAGCCGGCAGTATGAATAAATAGCCATACCTGTTCTCACGCGACCTGCTGCTCAGCAGCTTATGCATCGTCCCGCTCCCTCCCTGTTATAGAACCGGGATGACCAGATGGCCACCCCGGATCACGAAACTCATACGGATGAAACCATCACTTCATGATTTCGTCGACTTTTACCTTGGCATCAGCCAGAGCCTGTTCGGCAGTCTTCGTTCCAGTGAAGGACTCATGCATAGCGGTAGACATAGCATCGGAAATTTCCGGCCAACGCGGATGAGGTCCACGAGGCATGGCATACTGCATACCTTCAGCAAAAACGCTGAATATCGGATCAGTCTGCCAGATATCTTTCAATTCCATAGAATCAGCACGTGGTGGGAATTTACCGCCAGCCTCACAATAATCGGCAACATTCTCTGCGTTAAGGATGAAACTCAAAACATCGAAGCTCTCTTCCAGCGGCGCACCGGCACAAATACCGAAGTTTTCACCACCAAGAACAGAAGCATGAACTTGATCCTTAGGAACCAGAGCAACACCGAAATCAAGATCCGGAGCGTCATTTTGGATATTGGCGATATTCCAAGGACCATTGATCTGCATAGCAGCCTTGCCGCCGATAAACTGAGAATTGGCATCGGCCTGAGTCCAGTTGATAACATCTTTTGACATATAGCCTTTGTCAATCATCTCAGTTAAGAAAGACAGTGCGTTCACACATTCAGGTGATGACAGATCGTCAATCGAACCACCGGCTGAAATAAACCAAGGCATAAACTGGAAGGTACCTTCCTCGTTCTTAACAGCTGAGATAGACAGACCATAAGTATCGCCCTGAGTCAGTTTCTCAGCCGCGACCATCAGATCATCCCAGGTCTCAGGGACTTCAACACCGGCATCAGCCAGCATGGTCTTATTGTAGATCAGAGCCAGACAGTTCGAGTTATGCGGCAAACCATAAAGCTTACCATCAAGAGTCGCACTCTTCATCGGACCCTCGAAGAACTGATCAGCCTGACCCCAATCATTTACCAAATCAGTAATATCCTCAAAAACGCCCATCGTCGTAAACGAAGCATGATCAGGATTATCAACCATACCGATATCAGGAAGCTCACCGGAAACAGCACCCATCGTGTACTGCTTCATCAGATCTTCTCTCGCGACAAAAGTAGCGACAACTTCAATACCCTTGTCATTTTCGGCATTGTACTTTTCGATCATCGCATCAAAAACGGTTTGCTCATGCTCACCGAAATAATGCCACAAATCCAGAGTAACAGTCGCCTCAGAATTTGAGCCACCATCGGCAGTCGTCTCGCCGCCATCACCACTTGTGGTCTCAGCAGGCTTAGTCGTACTGTCACCACCACCGCCGCAGCCGGCAAACAACGAGATCGTCAAAATCAGACAGATCGCAAACAGAAAAATACTCTTCTTGTTCATAAGATTAACCCTCCTAAAAATATTTATGAACGTCTGGTGTCTTCATTCTATTTGCCATCGCCCGCAAAAAAAACCGACGAATTTTCAATGAGTGGATAATTATCAGCGACAAATCTTTAAAAGGTGCATAATTTTACGATTATTTACAAAATACCGGCAAAAGCATCTATCTCCCCACTTGTTTTTGTTGATTTCGCATATATTCCGTAAACGAACAACGCATAATATCCACAACTGCTATAACTCACGACTGTTGATTTCGCATATATTCCGTTGGAGAACAGCCCATGATTTCTTTAAAAACCCGGCAAAAGTACTTAGTATCCGTATAACCGGCAATCGCTGCGGCATCATAAATTTTCATCTGTTTGTCCTTAAGCAGGCTCGCCGCCACATCAATACGATACCGTTTCAAGTAACTGGAAAAAGTCACGCCCATATCGCGATGAAACAAATAACTAAAATAAGCCGGAGTAATTCGCAAACGCTGAGCCAGCTCATCCTGGGTCAACTTAGCCGCATACTCATTAGCGATAATCTCAAGCGCCTTCTGTACTGATGGATGGCACTCCGTCGGACAATCAACCTTACAAGACTGACAAGTACCCAAAGAATCACAAGCCTTCTTAAGCGCCGCCTCAATCTCCTCAACCAAAATCGGCTTCACAATATAATCAGTAACACCATAAGAAATCGCTTCCTTAGCAAAATCAAAATTCTCATGCGCGCTAATAATAACAAACCTCGTATCCAATCCCTCAGACCTGACAATTTTGATCATCTCCAGACCATCAACAAAAGGCATCTTAATATCAGTAAAAACCAGATCAGGTTTAAGTTTAAGAATAAGTTCCAAACCACGCCGCCCATCAGCAGCCTGCGCCACAACCTCACACTCACTATCCAACAGA
>JAQVJP010000039.1:7001-16496 GCA_028695145.1 Eubacteriales bacterium | reverse complement strand
TGGCTGCGCGCTTGGCAAGCGATCCCTCCGGAAAAACCAAACCGCTTCGCGATCTGGCTCGGGCGCATCACGCGCAACTTATCACTTAACAGACTTGAAGCCGCACAAGCCGGCAAAAGAGGCGGCGGCGCGGTTTTACTCTCTTTTGAAGAGCTGGCAGAAGCCATCGGCACCAAGCAAAACAACCACACGAAAATGACAATCGTCGGCAAAACTGACAGCGTAGACGACATAATTGATACGATCGAGACAAAAGAACTGGCTGCTGAGATCAGCACCTATCTAAAAACAATCCCCAAACACAAAAGAATTGCTTTTGTCGGGCGTTATTACTATTTTGCCGAACTTGATGAGATCGCGGAAGTCACCGGTTTAACCAAAAAACATCTATCCGTAATGCTGCATCGAATCCGCCAGGATCTAATCCGCCACCTAAGAGGAAGGGGCTTCTACCTATGATAAAAAAAGATACACAAAAAGAAATCAGCGCAAGCAAACTGATTCAAGTAATCGGTGCAATCGACGAGCAACTGATCACCGAGTATGATACAGCGAGCAATATTGCAAACAATATTACAAGCAATACTACAAGCAATATTACAAGCGATACTACAGGCAATATTACAAGCAAGCCACCGGCAAAAGCGACAAAAGTCGCTGTTCGGTCATCCCACCGCGCCAAAAAAATCGGGCGTTACAGCGCAATCGCTGCGGCTTGTCTGATTGTCGTGGCAGTCGGATTAATTACAGCCAGCGGTCTTGGTTTACTTAAACTGCCAATCGGCGGCGGAGCGCAAAGCGGAGGTGGCGGAGCACCAATCGCCGGTGATGACACTGAAGAAACCGCCAGAACATATATGTTCTACGACGGACCAATTTTTCCACTTACAATTCTAAGTGCGAAGGGCGAACTAAATAATAGTAACGATAACAACGATACGCTCATTATCAGTCAGATCGAAGCCAGTCGCGCTATCACATATGACTTCCTGCCCTACACTGATATAACCGAAGAATATGAAACTGACACCATCGATGGTCCAACGGTCAAAAAATATACCAGTCATAGAACAGAAGCCGTTGTCACCGACCGTTATATACTACAAAATAATTCTAACGCAGATATAACAGTAGAGGCAGCATATCCTGTAGCGGCATCTCTAAAAGATCTGTTCGAACTAACCCCCAAACTCACAGTTGACGGCCAACAAGCAGAACCGGAAATCACAACCGGCCAATACAGCGGCAGCTTCATGGGTGCATGGTCGTTTGGTACTTCTACCACAACCGCAAATAGCCAGGATCAGCAGAATGATCAGGATGGCCAGAATCAGCAGAATCAGCAGAACAGCCAGGATCAGCAGCCCCAGCTCAATCTCCGCGAAATCGACAGTTGGCTTGGCTACAAACAACTACTACAGGACGGAAGCTACCTGAGAGATGCTTTTGCCGGTGTCAAATACGCTAATCAACAAGCCATCGTCTACGAATTCGACGAATTTGTCATAGAAAGCGGCGAAGGGGTTAATCCAAGCATTGCAGTATCTTACACAGCACAGGAGGGCGTCGATGTGCTATCCGTCGGCTTCCACGGCGGCGAATACCCGGGCGGCGATAGTTTTATAAAAGGCTTCTCCATTCCCGATGAGCAGCGCAAACAGGTAGCCGATGATCGTTATCTCCTGATCGTAGTCGGCGGCGACATTAGCGATATCAGCTATCAAGGCTACAGCAACATGGGCTGGGATGACGGCACCGAGATGGAAATCAGCGCAACCATGACCCGCACAGAAACTACTCTCGAAGAAATTTTCCGTGAAATGCTGAACCACCACTACAGTATGTACGACAGCTATAACAATCCGATTTCTGGTGAAAACGTCGAATCAACAAGTGACAATCCGAACGAGTCAACAGACAGCGCACAGCAAATTGCCGAGGACGAACAGCTAATCACCGAAGCCGAACAGCTAATCACCGAGGACGAACAGCTACAACTAATCTTCGAAGCAGCTTACGATTATCTGCACAGCTACGGCCCACTAAGCGAGCGCAACATCGATCGCTACACCGAGGGCATGCTCGAGGACATCTTCACAGAAGCAGTCAATGTCGATCGCGTAGTTTATCTCACATCAGAAGTCAACATTCCAGCAGGCGGCTCAGCTGAAATAGAAATCACTCAAACACAGCGCGGCAGCCATGACTTCTTCGACACCGGCAAAAGCCATAAAAACGCAAAAGGCTATGACTTGACCACCTCCCTTGGCAGCAATCTCAGCTTCACAAGTCAGCAAGCATCTATCACTGATCACGATCTAATAAAAATAGTCGACCAGAACTTCGGCTTCGATCTGGATCAGGGAATCAACACAGTACAGCTGAAGCCTGAAGTTCAATATTATTATATGCTCATCGAGAAGCTGAAGTAACGGGTGGTCGAAATGCGCAGGTCTAAATGGCAGCGCTGGTCGATTTGCGATATCGTTATCCAAGCGGCGTCAAGTGAAGGCAAAGGTCGTCAAGTGAAGGCAAGTGTAGGCAAGTGAAGGCAAGTGTAGGCAAGTGAAGGCAAGTGAAGTCAAACGTCGTCAAGCGAAGGCAAGTGCAACCAAGTGCAGTCAAGGTGGCACCGCGGTGCCAGTTAGGGCCAACTAACAATCTGACAAAAAACAGCGGAATCGGCTGCGCGCGTAGCGTCTCAGCCGATTTTATTAAAAATGCAAGCGTAAACCGGTTTACGCTTGTTCCGCTCAATCTAACAGCCCGAAACGACTGATATCAAAGGGTTACAGGCACTTTTGCCGGTATATCCAAGCGCGTTCAAGCGGCGCCAAGTGAAGGCAAACGGGGGCAAGTGCAGGCAAGTGTGTCGCTCAGAGCTTGACTGATTTCGACACTGTAGCAGCGCGTCGGGAAAAAGTATGATTGGCGACCGGGCGCGTAGTGAGTGGATAAGCGGAGAACGGACGGCGGGCGGCGATCAGCATCGGTCTAAATGTGATATCGACAATAACGCAGCCAATCGTGGCCAAGCGCGCTGGCGATCGCTGGTGTCAGCGGAGAGCTGTTGCCAAGCCTCTTATCTTGTTCAGCGCGTCTTCCAGACCGCTTTTCTTATTTCTCTTAAGCCACATATCTTGATAATTATCTGCTATTATAAATAATTCGTCGGCAATCGTTTTATTTTTCAGTACTTTTGCCAAACATATTCTTGCGTGGCTTAGTAGTTTTATCAGTTTAATTGAAAGTTGATATTCCGCCACTACAAGCTGACTATCATTGCATCCAAGTGATATGTTGTCGAGTTTTAGGTCAAGATATTCGTACCAGTGATCTATAGCAGACAAGTTAAGAGGCTTGCGGCTTCTGACACTTGCCCGTATTGATTCTGCCACTTCTATTGGTACCGTGCTCTCAGCAAAAGATATCAAAAATTGCAAATATTGTTCCAGCTGTTCACCTCCAAGTGGACCGAACCACAGTGGCAGAACAGCAAGAGTTCGACAGCCCAGCAGCATTTCTTCGTATTGGCAATAACGCCCTGCATCGAGAGCAACCCCGCCCATCTGTTCACTTGCATCCTGGAACAGTAACCTGTTAAGCGCAAGAGCGAGCTCATCCTCAGACATTACTACACCATCATCGACACCATCTCTGATACCATTCCAGGCGGCAGCCGAAAATAAGACAATAGCCGGCCAGCTTATAGGCCAGAACTGCATATGGTTCATGTCGCCCCAATCCGTCAGAATCATGCCTTCTGCTCCGTATTTATAAGCAGCCTGAGCCGCAGAACGTATATTTCCGATCATATTGTCAGTGATACCGCTGATTGATGTCCAGCTGCTGGTACCGGGGCACAGACAGAACTTGAGACCTGCTTTACTAAGAACCTCAGCACGTTTCATAAAAGGATGCTCGGCTTCATAACCCCATTCGAGCATGATGATGTCCTGCGGAATCTCGCGTACCATTTCCGGATAATTACTGACTATATCGCTCCACATCATCATCCTTCTGCCCTGAGCGTTTACTGCTTGATGAAGCCTCTTGATGTAGCCAAGATATAATTGATCTACACCAATGGCTTCAGTTAGCGCAGAATTTTTGCCTTTGCCCAGCTCAAACGGTTCATCGAGATTCACATTAAAATACGCTGAAGAAAACGCTGGCAGAAGCTCATGCATCATTTTTTCCACAAGCTCAAGACTGGCCGGATTTTCGCTGTCAAGTGTGGTCGGAGGTACCTGTATACCATGAATCTGCATGCCGCCTTCGAGCTCAGCAAGCGAAGCAAACTCGGGTTTGGCCAGCCATGAAGCCATATGACCCAGACTGTTCTGGTTTGGTACCAGATCAATACATCTTAGCCGGCAATATTCATTTAGCTCGCGTATTTCCTCTGGAGTAATAACTGAGTCTTCCTGCCAATATTCAGCAAAAGATGGATAGGCGAAGGAGAAACCTTCTATATAGAGTTCAAGGTGATTATACTTAAGCGAAGCCAGCAGATCGACAGTCTCTTTGAGAGTCTGCAAGGTAGGGACTTTTCCCCTGCTGATATCCAGCATGAAGCCACGCACGCTAAGGCCAGGTTGATCTGTGATGTGACAACATCTAACAGGTGACTGCATCATCAGTTGCCTCAGAGTCATCAGGCCATAAAACGCGCCGGCGGTATCAGAATATTCAATCAGCGCGCCTTCTTTACTTATCCTAAGTTCATAACCCTCAGCAGGCAGATTCTTCTTCGAGGTAAAAACCACAGCTGCCGGTTCTGAGTTACTGATCATATAATAGTCCGACCAGCTGGTGGATAGCGGCGCAACAAGTTTCATAAGCTCAGCGTTTTTTACTTCATTCAAATATACAGAAACTGGGAGGTTGAACTCCCAGTTTTCATTTTCAATATTCATCTCTTGTACGGGTGGTACTAATATAACCATATTTACACCTCGCTGATCTTGCCTTATTTTCTCAGCTTCATCATCATTTCTCAAGTCTAAAAGTAGCGACATTTTCAGTTTCACTGCTATCGCCGATATAGACTTCAAACTGGCCTGCCTCGCTATCAAATCTGCCATCAGCAGTATTGAATCTGAGCATTTCCTCAGTTATCTGGAAAGAAATTTCTTGCGTTTCACCCTTCGCAAGACGCACATGCTGCGTATCCTTCAGTTGTTTCACAGGACGCGCGACACTTGCAGCCACGTCATGAATGTAGAGCTGCATCAATGTCGTTCCGTCTGTATCACCAATATTTGTAACTCTGACTGCAGCAGTAATAGTCGAACCAACCGCAATTACATCTGTATCTAACACTACCTCGGAATACTCAAACCGTGTATAGCTAAGGCCGAAGCCAAACGGATACAATGGTTTGTTAGGAATGTCAAGATACTTCGAGACGAAACGATCCTTGTCCTGACCCGGACGATGCGGCCGTCCTGTAGAGTAAGTGTCATAATGTATCGGCACCTGGCCGACACTATATGGAAAAGTCATCGGCAGTCGACCAACAGGTTCATTTTGTCCAGTAAGTGTATTTACGATGGCTGTTCCACCCTCGACGCCGGGCATCCAGACTTCGAGAATCGCAGCTGATTTTGCTTGAACCATTCGAAGATCGAGCGGTCTGCCGTTAAACAAAACTACAACGATATTTGTGTTGACCTCGGCCACCGCCTGCAACAGTTCAAGCTGCACATGCGGCAAATCAAGTTGTCCGCGACTGGTCGCCTCGCCAGACTGCAGCACATGCTCACCCAGAAACAGCACCACCTTATCAGCTGTGCGGGCTGCTGTGACAGCTTCTTCAAGCATTTTATCAATTGCGGCCTGTTCGTACACTTCATCCTCATGACCACGGAAACCCTCGAGCTTAACATCAGCATCCAGAAGTGGTGATCCCTGATTTATAGAAATATCCCATCCTGACAGAATCCTCTCGGCTGCTTCTTGTACCGAGATAGCATCTTCGGCTTTGCCCATAATAGACCAAGCTCCGAGAATGTTTTTATTATCAACATATGGACCGACAAAAGCGATCTTCTCATCTTCTGACAGGGGCAGTATTTGACCTTCATTTTTCAGCAAGACAAACGATTTTTCCGCAGCTTGTCTGGCCAGTGCTCTATGCTCATCGCAGAGAATCAGCTCACTCTCAAGCTTCTCATCGGCACCTTTGAAAGGGTTCTCAAATAGCCCAAGTTTGTTTTTCAGTTCCAAAACTCTCATAACCGACTCATCAAGCAAGCTCTCATCGACAACCTTATCTTCTATTAGTTTTTCAAGGTTATTTATATAGGCGCTCGACATCATATCAATATCAACACCGGCCTCGCAAGCCATGCGCGCCGCTTCTGCCAAGTCGGCTGCCAGACCGTGATTCACAAGCTCGCCTATAGCATTAAAATCGCTGATAAGCACACCATCAAACCGCATTTCCTCACGTAAAATGTCACGCATCAGTTTCTTATTGCCCGTAGCTGGAATATCGTCAATTGTGTTGAAGGAAGTCATGACCAAAGCGGCACCAGCGTCAATCGCTGCCTTATACGCAGGTAAATAGTATTCACGCAGTGTACGCTCTGTCAGCTGAACCGTATTATAATCACGACCGGCGACCGGCGCGCCATAGCCGGCGAAATGTTTAACACAAGCTCCCAGTTTATCTGCAGCTGCGATATCTTCTCCCTGATATCCCTTGGTCACCGCTGCCGCAAATTGACTGCTCAACCAGACATCTTCACCGGTTGATTCCATTACACGCCCCCATCTGGCATCACGTACCAGATCCACCATAGGTGAAAAAGTTACATGAACACCGCTCGCAGCTGCTTCTCTGGCAGCCATCCGGGCGCATTCTTCTGCCAGCTCAGGAGAAAAAGAAGCCGCCTGTGCCAGTGGAATCGGATATATTGTTCGGAAGCCATTGATTACATCAAGCATAAATATGAGAGGTATCTTATGTGGGTGCTGATCGATGAAATCCTGTTGAATCTTCCTGGCATTCTTCGCTCCGGCCATGCCGAGAACAGTACCACAGATGTTCACATCCTCTTGACGCATTTTGAACGATTCGAGAAGGGGTCCGGTAATCGCCGGATCATCCATCATGGCAAAACCAATCGGCTGAAATAGTTGTCCTACCTTCTCTTTTATACTCATTTTCTTAAGTAACTCTGATAACTCGTTTTTCTTCATTTCGAACCTCCGGTGCTCTTGTAATCGCGCGGCAAGCTTTCCCAGCGCTGTTTTAGATCAAAAGCAGCGCTCTTGGGTTGTCTCTGTCTTGTAAAAATGCCTTTCTTATTGCCATCAACACGCATGATACCCTCTGTAGTTTGAAAATCAGCAAAATTCCATATCTGTTCGCCTTTTACAAAATCATAGCTATCAAAAACTCGATGATTCATCTCCAACATCTCCTGCTGATACTCCTGACTCCACATAACACTTGGTAGTTTATGCATATGGCTGTCAGTATCAGTACCATATTCAGTAAACACAACAGGCACGTCAATACCGGAGTTTTTCCAGCCTTCCATCTCTTCAACGAATGCTCGTTCAGCATCATCGATATTTGGACCGCCACTGATGTACCAGCCATAATAGCGATTGAGCGTAATCAAATCGCATAACTGACGACAATGGCAGCTTGCGAAATCAGAGCTACGTTCCATGGCAAAAGTACGCGGCCTTTTTTGCGGATCACAGAGCAGAGCTTCCTTGAAAATCTTTTCAAAATACGGATAGGCACTCTCATGATTTGACTCAGGCTCATTAAACAAACTCCAAGCTATTACGCAAGCATGATTCTTATCTCTGAGAATTAATTCACGTACTGCTTGCAGATGATTATCTAATAACCTCGGTGTTGTTTTCTTTTCGAAAAAACAATCCCTTTTACCCATCTGACCAAGGAAATTGGCGAAACTGGCCATGAACCCGACAGCCGCTACTTCATCAATAATAAGAAATCCTTCACGATCAGCAAGATAATATGTTTCCTCACTATACGGATAATGCGAAGTTCTAAATGAATTAGCACCAATCCATTTCATAAGTTCGAAATCTCTCTTAAGAACCGGCAAGCTGAAACCACGTCCTGCAATATCACTATCCTCATGTTTGCCGAATCCTTTTAAATAAACCGGCTTACCATTTAGGAGAATATCTGTACCATCGATAGATATAGTTCTAATACCTATGTAATCAAACCATTCATCGATAATCTCATCATCAACCGACAAGCGAACTACAAATTTGTATAGATAAGCATCATGGACTTCCCACAGCTTAACATCAGGTATGCAAATATTGCCGGTTTGTCCTTCTGCCTGCGCAACCAAAACACCAGCCTCGTCAAATATTAAAACCTGTATGTCACAAGCCGTAAAACCGACACCATCAACTTTAACTTTATAATCAGTACAAACTACCTGATCAACAGATTTATGTACAACCTCAAAATCTTGTATAGCAAGTTTTGGAGTAGCAGTCAGCATCACAGATCTTTGTAAACCAGAGTAGTTGAAAAAATCGAAATATGGGCGTACTCGCTTCTTACCATTAGCTAAAATGGTATTCCCTGCTGGCAGAGTATACTCATGAAGCTCATTATTAACACAAACTGATATTAGATTATATTGTCCATAAACAGCAACATCTGATATTTCAGCGCAAAAAGGGGTGAAGCCACCTTCATGGCTGGTTATCTCCTGACCATTACAAAACACAGTTGCTCTATGTGTAGCACTACCAAATCTTACATTTATCGATTGTCCCTGCCATTCTGAAGGCACAAAAACATCAGTTTCATACCAGACATCACCCGAAAACTCACGACTATCCTTATCTGTAAAATAGTCTTGAAAACTTGATGGTACCGGCATTGTTAACGTAGCAGGCAAGCCATTTTGCCATCCCTTCTCCGTTCCTATCCCCTCCGGATCGAAGCTGAATCGCCACATACCGTCAAGACTTAACACTCTTCTTGTAGAGGTATTTCTGGGATATAACATATATGAACTCATAAATTAATTATCCTTTCACTGCACCAATTGCAATACCTTTTACGAAAAAACGCTGAAAAAAGGGATAGACCACCATTATAGGCAGTGCACCTATTACAGCAACACCCATTCGGATACCAACAGCAGGTAGATTACCACCAATATCTGAAGCGGACATATTTGCGTTTGTCATCAAATATTGAACATCCATCAGCATCCTGTTAAGCAAAACCTGAATACTGTACAAACTATCCTTATTAACATAATAGAGACCATTCATCCAATCATTCCAGTACATCAATCCAACCATAATAGTCAGCGTCGCAACCATCGGCTTAGCCATAGGCAATACTATAACGCGTAAAACTCGCCATTCCCCAGCACCATCAATGCGAGCTGCCTCAATAACACTATCAGGAATACTATTTTGGAAAAATGCGCGCATTATCATGACAAAAAAAGCATTCATCATAAG
>JAQVJP010000039.1:0-6901 GCA_028695145.1 Eubacteriales bacterium | reverse complement strand
AATACCAGACTGAAGCCAACAACACTCTGATAAAAACCGGCGGCCGCGGTCATTCCAATATTCGGTGATGAAATGAGCCCACGATAGACATACGTATCGATTGTATTGGTAGCATCGATCAGAGCTCCAGAATTCATCGGAACCTGGAAAAAGAGGCCAAAATCAGAATAGAAAATTCTACCGATACCAAGCAGTGTTAATGTGATAAAAGTAGTTTTTAGCCCTGGCAAGGTAACACTCTTAATTTGCTGCCAGCGCGAGGCACCATCAATTGAAGCTGCCTCATACAGCTCTCTATCAATGCTGACAACTGTTGAGTAATATATAATTGTAGAGTAACCAAAGCCTTTCCAGATGTTTACAAATATCAATATGTATGGCCAGAAGCGAGCTTCAGAATACCAGCTTATCGGATCAAAACCAGCAGGACCGAGTATAGAATTATTTATGAAACCACTATTGGAATTCAGAAAAGCATTTACAAGATAACTAACAACAACGATTGAAATGAGATAAGGCATCAGAATTATTGTTTGATATACCCGCTTGCCCATTTTCCAACGTAATTCATCCAAAAGAATAGAGACAGTAATAGCAACCACTGGACCAATTAACAAAAAGCAAACATTATAAAAAATAGTATTTCGCGTAATTATCATGGCATCAGGACTGGAAAATAAAAATTTAAAATTATCGAATCCGACCCACGGACTCTTCAGTATACCAAGCTGAAAATTAACCTTCTTGAACGCGATAACAAGTCCGGCCATAGGTACATAATTGTTGATTAGCAGATATAACAAACTTGGAATCATCATTATGTACAAAGGCATAAATCGTCTGTAACGTCGCAACCGAGCATTCCCTTGGCCAAGCGTCTTCACGCTTTTATTTTTTGATTCGGGCATAACACTACTCCTCTTCTTAATAACTGACAATCCTAAACAGAAGCGGCCCATGAGGGCCACTTCGATTTAAGAAACATAAACCAATATTTATTGATTCTGAGCCCAGGCATCAAGTTGCGATTGTTTCTCCGCGATGATTTTTTCAAGACCAGCGGTTTCAAGTTCTTTTACAAACTGAGGTATGGTTTCAGCAGGATTCAGCTGTCCATTCATCAGAGCATCATGGTATTTCTCTACAACATTAGTACAAGCGGTTACTTCATTGATAACTGCATCAGGCTTGAAGGTGAAACCTTTTGCCGGTGACTGATTCGCAGTCTGATTGAATTCATCCATTTGTTCCCAAATATCTTCAGGATCATTCTCCCATACATAACTGTTCAGCTGATTGAGCCAACCCCATGTTAGCAGTGGATAACCAGAGGTCTTAGAATCAGTGCCCTCTGGGTAACCAACGAGACCTTTGGCTTCATCCTTTACTTCCCAATGCTTACCTTCAACACCATACAGAGTAATATTTGATGCCTCAAAATCGTTATAAAGCCAATCAAGTATCTGCATTGTGCGTTCTGGCTTCTCAGACTGAGCAGCAATACTCCAACCCATAGATACACTATCGGTAAAAGAAATCGCCGGCCAGAGTTCCACGCTTACAATTTCTGTACCGCTCGACCTTGTCTCCTGCTCATCAAAACCAGGCTTCATAGTTGCGAAATTCGCGAACATCATGCCGCTGCTGCGCATACTGATATGAGTTTCTGTATTTGTGGCGCCATCAGGCATCAGCAGCCCTTCCTGATTCCATTTATACATTGTCTCTACCACTTCGCGATACTCATCACTGGCAAAAACATTCTCTACTTTTAACTCAGTATTATTGTAAGGATCCATAAGAACGCCAAGATAAGTTGTTGATGTCCCGAGAGTATCGACAAATGGCAGCCTACTCCACATCGCGCCGACATTTGAAGCCATACCATAAACGTTCGGGAATTTTTCTTTTGCCAGTTTTAATACCTCATAAACATCGTCAAGATCAGTAATAGTATTTACGTCTACATCCAGTTCATCAACCATACTCTTGGTAAAAGCTACTCCGTAACTCGCTGCTTTATCTTTGTTGGTTGGTATACCATAAATTTTGCCATTTATTGTTGTACAAGCCCAATCCGTATCGGATATTGCTTCGAGAGTATCCTGTCCATGATTTGCCAGCAAATCATCAAGCGCAAGGATTTGGCCATTGCCGGCAAAAGTTGTCATCATGCCGAAGTTGCCAAACGCATCCAGCTTCTCACCTGATGATAGTGCCAGATTAAGCTGTTGCAAATATGAGCCGAAGCCAACTTTTGATATTTCAACAGTAGTATTAAACTTAGCAACAGACAGTTCCGACAAAGCTGCGGATACTTCCTGTACATCTTCAGTAGCCGCGTCACCGTAATACATCAGGGTTACAGTATAAGGTTCCTGACTGGAATAATCAGTCTCACCACCGTCTGTTGGCTCACCAGTCGCGTCTTTATTTGTTGTCGTTTCACCATCTCCACTACTTGCTTTAGTAGTAGTTTCTGAATCACCGCAGCCTGCAAACAAGCCCACAACAAGCATAACAGCGATCAGCAAAGCAATTGTTCTTTTCATTTTTTAATCCTCCTTCATATCGCTTATGAACGTGAACGGCAATCATCACCGTTCTCCTGTACTGCCACTATATCGCCGCCACAAGTGAAAAAATACCACTCTGTTAGACGTAAATTTGTCATTTCCAGACCTCTATTTCATGCTATATCATAACACTTGAACAAAACGGACTTACTATTGTAAAAAACAGACTAAATAACGGCAAGATCGTTAGTTTAGTTGACTTAATCTAAACTGACGATAGATAATTGAATTCAAGCACTGGTAAATCAACTCAAACACATTTAGAAGGAAGAGGACTATGAATAGAGGAAAATCACTGAAGTCAAGAATCATGTTCATATTACTCACTTTACTTCTTCCATTGGTGATAGGCATTAACGCTTTCGCTGCCTACATCAATTCTACTTTTGCCAGTCGCGTAGCAGAATTGAATGAAGTGTCACTCGAGGGTTATGTCAATCGAGTATCGGATATATTAAAAACAGTATCCGGAACTATGACTGATATGGTAGGAACAGATTACAACTTCCGGCGTCTGGCACGTAAACTACCTGAAGTTGAGGCATATAATTCGGCTTACGATGTTCACCTGACACTAAAAAGCGCTATCGCATCACAAGAAAATATCAGTGGTCTTATACTGTACAGTCCGTTAAATGATCAGTACATGCCGGCATGGGCTGATAACGTAGCTACAACAGAAGCCAAAGCTGAAATAAGAGATTTTGTTGTCAATTGGGATCAAGGAAAATGGAATGATAGACCAAGCAGGTGGAAAATGGTCGAGTTTGACCATACGCCTTATCTCTGTCTTTCAGTTTACAGTCAAGTAGTACAGCAGAGTACCATCCAGAGAGTTTATCTGTTCTGCTTGATTCAGTTAAACAAACTTGGACATACCGCAGACAGGAACGCATATTTTATATACGAAAATCAATATATCACAGGAACAGATCTTGTCGTAAACAACGAGCTGCCGCTTCCACCTGCCGACGCCAGTTATATCACCGCCGGTAGCAATGATAGATACGTTATAATGAGTAGGCCAGTTTCTGAAACCTCCGTAGATGCGGTATATCTGATACCATATGATGATATTCGTGCTGGATCGGAAAATTTTCGACTAATATTGTTAGCGATATCTTTATGCGCCATAGCATTTGTACCACTTGGTTATAGCTGGGTAACACGAACATTGCTACATCCCGTTCAAGACCTTGTCTCAACGATGGAACAGGCCGCTTCTGGCGATCTCACTGTTCGAGCGCCGGAAAAATATCGCGACCGCGAATTCAATACACTGGCACTAACCTTCAATAATATGCTTCAGCAGATTCAAGATTTGAAGATCGAGAGTTATGAACGAGAACTGATCAATCGGCAAACACAGCTTAGTTTTCTGCAGCTGCAAATCAGACCTCACTTTTATCTGAATTGCCTGAAAAATCTCTACGGTATGGTTCAGGAGCAACAATATGAATTGATTCAAGATGTACTTATAGTATTGAGCAATTATTTACGCTATATGATGAGCAGCAATACTAGTTGGGTCACATTAGAAGAAGAATTGCAAAACTCAAGTAATTATATAAGACTTCAACAGTATAATCAGGCATATCCGCCAACCTGCACGATCAGCGTGGATAAAAATACACTCCATGTCAAAATACCACCAATCACCGTTCTCACTTTTGTCGAGAACTGTATAAAACATGCGGCAGCCGACAAACCTTTACAAATCAGTCTCCGTGCCAGAATGCTACCATCTGAAACCGGCCAGATTTTATTGCTAACAATAGCTGATAATGGACTGGGTTTCTCCGAAGACCAGCTTATAAAACTAAATAATATGCAGACAGCCAAACTTGATGACAAACACATTGGTATCAATAACGTCTATCAGAGGCTAAACTTATTATACGGAGATGAATGTGGTATTGTATTTTCAAATAATAATGGAGCGGTTGTTGAGATATTTATACCTCTTAACGACCAGTCAGGTGATCAATCATGAATCTGCTAATAGTTGATGATCAGCCACAAGTAGTAAAAGGGCTGCTATCCGGTGTAAACTGGAATGACGAAGGTTTCAGCAATATTTACGCTGCTTATACCGCAGCAGAAGCACGCAGAATTATAAACCTCAATCCAATAGATGTTATGCTCTGTGACATAGAAATGCCTGTTGAGAGCGGACTTGATTTAGTAGAATGGATGCGAAGCCAAAACATTTATACACGCTGTATCTTCCTCACAAGTCACATGAGCTTCCAATATGCCCAAAGAGCTCTAAGACTTGGCAGCGTCGACTATCTTGTACTACCAGCACCCTACAATAGTATCCAAGCAGCAGTGCGCAAAGCAGTCCAGGAGATAAACACAGAAAACGAACGCGAAAAACTAACACAATATGGTCAGATCCTGCAGGAGCAACAAGACACTTTTGTCGAAGGATTATTATACCGATTCCTAAATTCCGGCGAAAAAACTGGTTTAGCAGAAGCTCAAAAAATTGGGAAATTGCCTGCAGATGATCAAGCATGTCACGTAGTGCTAATCCAAACACTGCGCCTTGAAGGCCGCCTGGAGCAGCTCGATACACCTACACTTGATTTCGCCATAAACAACATAATAAACGAACTTTTCTCAGAATACGGACAAAAAACATATTGTATACGACAAGAAGACGGTGCACTATACTATCTGATATTCAGTAACGAATATCAGATACCTACGGATGCGGTAATAAGACAACTCGAACAATTAAACGGATTCAGTCGCCAATACCTACAGTGCATTCTTGCCAGTTACACAGACTATGCTATATCAATCAGCCAACTCCCAGATCAGCTAACTCTATTAAAAGAACATAGCAATGACAACGTATCAATGCAAAGCGGCGTTTTCTTAATATCACAGAATGAAGCAGAACTCTCAAACCCAACAAACGATGTCATTAGTCAACCACTATACAGTCGACTCCGTCAGCACATCACAGCTGGTTACTTCGATGCTGCAAAAATGGAAATAACAAGAATAATAGAGTATCAGCAGCAAAGCAATCTCAACGCAGCCACCCTCACTGGACTTTACAAAACCATTATTCAGCTGTTAGGTGAGGCAATGAGCAAACACAAAATATCAATAGAAGAATTATACCCCGACCAGGAATCATTCGCTCTATATCAAGACGGCTGGAAATCCCTGAATCAACTAAGAAAACTCGTCACCAACACCTTCAACCAGCTCCAAATACTAATCACTGATAACAGCAACCAAGACTTCAGCATAGAACAAATCATAAACTATATTCACGACCATATCGAAGAAGACATTCGCCGCATAGATCTCGCCCAGCAATTTCACCTCAATCCCGACTACCTGGCCAGGGTCTTCAAAAACGAAACCGGCCAAACACTAAAACACTACATATCACAAGAAAAAATAAACATAGCTAAGGGTCTGCTGCGTACAACAAACCTTCCAGTAGGTATGATCGCAGCCAAAATTGGATTTAGTAGTCTCTCGCACTTCTCAAAAGTCTACCAGAAACTAACCGGCCTCACCCCCACCGAAGAAAGAACAGCAACCAAATGAAGATAGAGAGAGAGAGAGATGGATCGAGAGGTTAAGTTCGCAAATTCCATATAGAGAATCTAAAGTAATGTCGATATCGAACTGCGATATCGTTATCCAAGCGCGTTCAAGCGGCGTCAAGTGAAGGCAACCGTAGTCAAGTGCAACCAAGTGTGACCAAACGCAACCAAGTGCAGTCAAGCTGTCACCGCGGTGCCAGTTAGGGTCAACTAACAATCTGATAAAAAACAGCGGAATCGGCTGCGCGCGTAGCGTTCCAGCCGATATTTTTAAAAAAGCAAGCGCGCACGAATTTGCGCTTGCTCCGCTCAATCCATCAGCTCAAGAAGCCTGGCATTAAGGCGTTGTAGACGCTTTTACCGGTATATCCAAGCGCAGTCAAGTGGCGTCAAGTGAAGGCAAGTGTAGGCAAACGTAGGCAAGCGTGTCACGCTGCACAGCTCTATTTTCGACACCAGTAGGCAAGCGATATTACAGCAGCAGTTTAATCACGACACCGACACCAGTAGTCAGGCGCAACCAAGTGTAGGCAAGTGTGTCGCGCCGTTATGCACGGATATCGACACAAACAATCAAGCGCGTCCAACCATCCGGCTACCTCTTCAGATAACAAACTGTCTTATTTGACACTCCCACAGCTAAAGCAATGGGATTCTTGGGTGATTAAACGCCAGTCTGTTTCCAGCAGACGAGTATGACCCCAAGCTAAGGGCATGCCATTGCCCCTCCTAAGACAGTACATTTAGTAT
>JAQVJP010000038.1:15900-23358 GCA_028695145.1 Eubacteriales bacterium | reverse complement strand
ACCCCAGACATGATCGATGTGATCAATATTGAGATTGCGTAGAAGATAGGGTCTGACATACTTCGCATGATAGCGCTTGCTAAGATTGGGCCCTGGATACAGCGCAATGATATCCATAAGGCGCATTTGTTATGCACCTAACTCCTGGGACAATGGCTGATACTCCGTTGCGGCAGGCAAAGAATCTGTTTATTGGATCGATCACAAAAATTGCTGTATTGGGTGCGATTCCTGGGGGGCTTGATATTGAGTTAGCATATCAGCTAATTGACAGTTACGTCCAAGAGTGCGAGAAAGCAACTTCATTGACTGATATTGACAGATTGAATTATAGTTGTGTGATGGACTTCTGTAGAAGAGTAGCTGCATGCAGCATACCGGCGAATATATCTTCTGAAGTACTTAAGTGTATTAGCTATATCAGAGATCACACTAACGAAAATATCAGAATTGAAGATGTCATTAGTCAGACTAATCGAAGTTCTGCCTATATTTTGAGAAAATTCAAAAATGAAGTTGGGATAAGTATGGGAGCTTTTATATCTAAGTGTAAACTGGAAGACGCGAAAGAATTGCTGGTTTTTACGCAGATGAGTTTGTCTGAGATTAGTAGCTATTTGTGCTATTCAAGCCAATCGTATTTCCAAAACTTATTCAAGAAGGAATACGGAGTAACACCAATGAATTATCGCAAAAAGCACAATTATTAGTTTATCTCTCATCTTCTGCCACAAGATCACATTTGCAATAACATAATCTTGCAAATCGTGTTATTGTAGATTATGCTTGCGTTAGGAAGTAATATAGGCGGTGAGCGATATGAAGTTTATCGGCAGAATAAATGAGTTGCAGGAAATTTGTTTATCATTGATGAATATCCATATTTGGCAGGAGCAGCTCCAGAAATATCTTCAGTTTTAAAGCGTTTTTGTGATCATGAATGGAAGAACAGTAAACTTCATCTTATACTAAGTGGTTCATCTGCCCAGCAGTTGCTCAGCCTCTGCCATGTTCAAAATGATCTCAACACCAAATGGGCAACGTTCCTCGCAGCTGCCACAAGCGATACAGTCCTTGCCGGTAGCGTTTAATCCCTGATAATGAGATTTTATAGAGGGTGGCACATTGTCCTTGTCCAGTCTGGCGATATCGAGATACTTGGTGACTGTCGCGATGTCGATATCGACCGGGCAGGGCTGGCAATGGCTGCAGTAGACACAGTTGCCACGGAAGTCATTGCGCAGCGAACCGAGAACCTCAGCGTAGTCAAGTTCTTCTTCACTCATATCGAGGTAACGAACAGCGTCCAGCATTTCCGCTCTGGTCTTGCAGCCAAGCATTACGCTTGAAACAGCAGGACGCGTGAGCGCGTAGTGCATGCATTGCTGCACAGTCAGCGGTTTGGCAAACGGAGTATGCACAGGCGATATCAGTTTACCGGCGCCCAGTGTTTTCATGACGGTGATACCGATCTCTTTCTGCTCGCAGAGCTGGTACAGCTCGGTACGCTTGGGATCGAAGCCTCTGAACAGGTTCGAGCCGAAGCCGGTTTCGATATGATCGAAAATATTCTCGCCAACAGGCAGCATGTCGAAGGCCGGATTTATGCTGAACAGCATCATCTCAGGCAGACCTGTATTGATCGCTCTGATCGCGGTTTGTGGGTTATGTGAGCTGAAGCCGATATGGCCGATATCGCCATTTTCTTTGAGCTTAAGCACATAGTCCGCGAAGCCGGTCTCGAATACGCCCTTGTAATCATCCTCGGAATCGATGAAAAACATCATGCCGAAATCTATGCGTCCGAAGATACGCAGCAGATCCTCGAAGTAGCGCTTAACCAGAGGCAGATCACGGGAAATATCGTATTGCTGATTGATATCAGTCGAGCCGATATGTCCCTGGATCAATACATCCTTGCGGCGCGATCCCAGAGCCTTGGCGATGTTTTCCCTAACTTCCTTGCCAGGCATGAAAACGTCGAGCAGGTTAATATCGCTCTCCAGCGCAGCATCGATCGTTTCTTTTACCTGTTCATATGGCTTATTGTCCAGATGCTCACAGCCAAGCCCGATGATACTGGCACTGACGCCCGTTTTGCCTATTTCACGATAACGCATAAGATGATCCTCCGCAACGATAATTATTTCAAATCTCAATATATAGATTGTATACTATATTCTTCAATATTTCAGCCTGTCTTAAGCAAGAGCTTTGATTATCACTTGATATCCTGGCAAAAGGCGAGCACGACGAAAGCTATAGGCTATGTTATTATTTGATTTAGTAGATGATTGACGCGGGAGGAACCATCATGAGCGTAGATAGTGAAACAACATGTAACCATAAGCATCAGTTCCATCACTGTAATTCAGACGGTACATGTATGGATGACGAGAGCTGCATTTCACTTGTGCCAATATTCAATCATCTTGAGCCTGCGCAAATGGATGAGATCATGTCACTGATTCGTTCGCTAAAGTTCAAGCGAGGCGAAAATCTATATAGTCCAGGCGACCCTGCGAATACACTATATATTGTCAGCGAGGGGAAAATTAAGATTTACAGACTCTCGGAATCGGGCAAAGAACAGCTGATTCGTTTCCTGCGGCCGGGTGATTTTACCGGTGAGCTTGCGTTGTTCAGCGATACTGTGCATGAAGCATATGCGGAAGCAATCGAGGATACCAGTGTCTGTACTATCACCCGCTCGGAATTTAATGAGCTCCTACTGAAATACCCTTCGATATCCTTGAAGGTTCTATCGGAGTTTTCACATAGGCTTGAACAGTCAGAGAAACAAACTACCAGATTCGCGACTGAGAGAGTTGAAACCAGGATCGCGCTCTTCCTGATCGAATGCATGGATAAAGATAGTAGATCACAAATAGTCGAGTTGCCGATGTCGAAAAAAGACCTGGCCTCTTATTTGGGGACGACGCCTGAATCAATCAGCAGGAAGCTGACAGAGATAGAAGAGGTCGGCTTGATTGAGCAAATTTCAAACAAGAAAATAAAAATTCTTGATTTGGACGGACTGCTTAACGTTTAGTCAATAATACGCATACAACCCGCTGGAGCAAGGCTTTTGCCAGTATGAAAAACGATAGAATTTGCGAAAATTGATTTGCGTCAAGGAAACCAATTTCTTTTTATGCGAAAATTTGCTTACAAGGAATAACAAATGCCTGAAAAACATTAGTTATGCAGGCATTTAGCAAATTTATAGGAGTGTGAATAAAATGAAACAAGGATCAGATTTTTACAAGGCAAATAAGAATGTTCTGCAGACGCTTAAGCAGTATGTTCCGGTGGTTGACCGGGTTCATGGTGCTGCGCATCCGGAATTTCATGATGTGCGTGCGCTGTTTGAAACCATTCTTGAGAAAACGACCACAGCTGGCAGCGATGAGTTGAACCTGAATGATGAGTTTGCGCAGCTGCGTCAGATTACAGATAATTACACCGTGCCGGATGATGTCTGCGAGAGCTATGAAGCAGTCTACAGCATGCTGGCTGAAATCGAAGAATCATATAAAGCATAAACTGGCAAAAACAGGGAGGAGGTAATGAGTATGCAGAGATATATTTTAAGCAAGAAAAATCCAATAATTGTGATATCAGCTGTGTTGATCGTCTTGGGCTTCACGAGTGCTATGGTTTTTCATAATGAAACCGTGGCGGTTTGGTCTCTGGCTATCGCTTCTGTCCTTGGTGTTGCCCCAATCGCGATACAGGCCTATCAGGCTCTCCGGGTTAGAGTCGTCAGTATTGATGTTCTGGTTACGATTGCTGTAGCGGGTGCGTTTTTTATCAGGAATTTTGAAGAGTCGGCTATTGTTACATTTCTGTTCTTGTTCGGTGCGTTTCTCGAACAGCGGACGATCAACAAAACTCGTTCTGCCATAAAAGAGCTGACGGAGATGGCTCCAGAGAGCGCGCTTAAGCAGATGGAAAACGGCGAGTTTGTAGAAGTTGAAGTTGATGAAGTTGATGAAGGCGATATTCTTCTGGTCAAAACAGGAGCGAAGGTTCCGGTTGATGGTGCTGTTTTATCAGGCGAGGGCTATATCAATGAGGCCAGCATAACAGGTGAGTCTGTTCCCGTAGGTAAGGAGAAGGGCTCAAGCGTTTTTGCCGGTACGATCCTGGACAATGGCACACTGCAGATCGTAGCCGAAAGAGTCGGTGAAGACACGACTTTTGGCAGGATAATTGAATTGGTCGAGGAAGCACAGGATTCAAAATCTGAGGCAGAGCGCTTCATCGACAGATTTTCTAAATACTACACACCGGCGGTTCTGGTGCTCGCGTTTATAGTCTGGCTGATCTCGCGTGATATTGAGCTGGCGATCACGATCCTGGTTCTTGGCTGCCCCGGTGCTCTGGTTATCGGCGTACCCGTTTCAAATGTTGCCGGTATCGGCAATGGCGCCAGACATGGCGTATTGCTCAAGGGCAGTGAGGTAATTGGTGATTTCAGCCGTGTTGATACAGTCGTTTTCGACAAGACAGGCACACTGACGGTCGGTAACCCCAAGGTCGCTGATGAGAGAATCTATGGTACTGATTCAGAAGAGCTTATGGCGTACCTTGCAAGCGTTGAAGGCGAATCAGATCATCCACTGGCAAAAGCCATCGTCGAGCATATAGGCAGTACAGAATTTTACCCGGTCGAAAATACAGATGTGGTAAAAGGCGGCGGTATCGTTGCTCAGGTCAACGGTCACAGAGTCGCGGTCGGAAATGCCGCGCTCATGGATCAGGAAAATGTCCATATGTCCAAGGAAGTGACTGCGGATATCGCGAGTTTTGAGCAGAAGGGCAACTCACTGGTTCTGGTGTCGATCGACAGCGAGCTAAAAGCACTGCTTGGTATCCGCGATCAGATCCGTCCAGGAGTGAAAAATGACCTTAAGAAGTTGAAGAAGCTTGGCGTTAAGAATCTGGTCGTTCTCTCAGGAGATAATCAGGGAACAGTTGATCTGGTAGCTCAGGATCTGGGACTGACAGAGGCTCATGGACACATGCTGCCGGAGGATAAATCGGCCTTCATCGAAGAGCTGATTGGAAAAGGCAAGATCGTTGCTTTTGTCGGTGATGGCGTGAACGATAGTCCGTCACTGGCGCTGGCTCAGATCGGCATCGCGATGGGCAGCGGCACTGATGTCGCGATCGAAACTTCAGATGTTGTACTGATGAATTCTGACTTCAGCCGTCTGCCGCATGCTCTGGGTCTGGCAAAAGCTACCGCAAGAAATATGCGTCAGAATATAATAATAGCTGTAGGTGTAGTTCTGGTTCTGCTGTTCAGTTTGTTTTTCAGCGAATGGATGAACATGTCGATCGGCATGCTCGTACATGAAGCAAGTATATTGGTCGTAATATTAAATGGAATGAGGCTGCTGCGCTATAAGCTCAGGCCAACAAGAGAGGAGAAATAATTATGCATAAAGCAACTATTCAACTGGAGGCATTGATTTGCCCATCATGTGTTCAGAAAATCGAAAAAGCAACAAAAGGACTCAGTGGAGTCGATCAAGACAGTGTTAAGGTAATGTTCAACTCAAGCAAGGTCAAGTTTGACTTCGACGCCGATAAGATCTCGCTTGAAGATGTCGAAAAAGCGATAACTGCTCTGGGGTTTGAAGTTATCAAGTCACAGGCGAAGGCGAAATAAGTATTTATTCCTCAATATAGCCATGTGTTCTGATGTAATCAATAATGACCTGCAAGCCATCCTCATTCGGATGAAGACCATCTTTTAGCATCAGTTCATCCTTGGCGTTGCCTTCATCAGTCAATAGAACTGAAATTGTGTCCAGGTATGCACAATCATTTTCCTCTGCGATTTTCAGTATCCAGCTATTAGCTCTGGTTATTGTCGCATTGGTTATATTGCCGTAGTACCTATAGCGATGTGTTATTGGATATATCGACTGAAGAATCATGATCGTATCCGGGCTGATCTCCTGAATATCTGTGACTAGATCAGTATATTCACTTACGAAGTAGGCCTCATCCATGAAGGATATGCCATTGATACCAAGGGCGATTATGAGAATATCCGGCTTATGCTGTTCGACTACATCCCGGATGGGTTTCTGTTTCTTATCGAAGGGATCCAATATATAGTACGTGCTTTGATATGCCAGAGTCATAGTTCCTTCAGGACCGGTCCAGATCTGAGTGGTATCTCTTCCGTTTTTTAAGAAGCCTTTTGGACCCAGCCAGTAGGTTGGTGAGTCGCAGATAAAGGTGAGTCTTCCAATATAATCTTCACCCATGTCTTCGCTTGGTGGCAGTATGACTGGTGAATCATAGTTTACAGGCGTTAAATCTTCGTTTGCCTCATAGATATATGCCGCTGATCTATCTACCTCGGGTGCAGGTGTTGGCGTCGGTTCCGGAGTTGGTGTAGGTGTGGGGACAGGTGTCGGTGTAGGAATTGGTGTAGGTGTTGGAGCGAGAGTGGTTGTGGTCGATAGATTATCTGCATTTGCCTCAGTGTTTTTGCTCATGCTGTTAGCGCAAGATGTTGTAAGCATAGCAAGACAAATGATAATTGAAAAAATCATCAATAATCTTTTCATAAACAAGCTTCCCCTTATTACTATAATTAAATCCTTCTATAAGACTGAGTCGATAAATAGTAGCGTACTCTGCTGCCGATGGGCAGCTGAATATGGTCTGCTGGATTTTCCAGGTTGAAGATCTCTTTTGAGCCATCATCGAACTGGACCTCAGTGGAATACAGTGTAAACTTGATATTCCGTTTGGCTGTTCTACCCGTTATGGTTGGCGGACTGTTTATATCCTTCTCAGAACGAATTCGCTCTTCGGAAAAGTGTCTTATAACAGTTCCGTCCTTAGCCTTGCCTCTTTCCCATCGAATGATCGTAAAGAACCAGATAACCGCAATAAGTATAGCTGCACCTATCATCGCATACTTAAACGGTATCGCATCCTCACCAAGTGAGAGAATGGTTGCAATAAAAATCAGGAAAATTGAGAAAACTATGGCGGCTGTAGCCAATCCTCGATTGCGCTTGGCAACAAGCTTCTTGTCTGTCGGCTCAGTGAAACCGAATATTTTACCGCATTTAGGGCATGCTCTTGCCCAGCGAGGTAAGGGAGTATTACAATCACCACAATCTTCCTCAACGAAGTATACGTCTCTTGGCGGTTGTGTGTCTGTACCGCAATTGTTGCAGTATTTTGAATTTCCAACTTCAGCACCACAGTTATAACAATACATTTTTCCTAACCTCCGGACTACTATTGATAAGACAAACTGGCAGCTGTCTTATTATCTTAATTATAACATTTCATGACAAAATATGACCGACCATATTCTCAGTTGCAGATCTAGCATATATAATCAAAATATAGGCAATTATCTTATATTAATGGAGGTTATAGCCATGAATAAGCACATTGCTGTGATATTAGCAATTT
>JAQVJP010000038.1:0-15800 GCA_028695145.1 Eubacteriales bacterium | reverse complement strand
TGACAAAATATGACCGACCATATTCTCAGTTGCAGATCTAGCATATATAATCAAAATATAGGCAATTATCTTATATTAATGGAGGTTATAGCCATGAATAAGCACATTGCTGTGATATTAGCAATTTTGCTATTTTTACCCATGTTGTTATCATCAGGAGTTTTTGCTGAAGAGGAATATGCCTGGGTACTATCCGAGATCGTTGATAATGATTGTACTGCGGATATTGAAGAGTACAATCAGGATAGCAGGGATAGTGAAGGTGATTATCAATATGGTGGATCTTATGGCCGGGGCAATTTCACGATAGAGCAGACCTATGTAGGTAAAACAGATGATTATTATGATCCTGATAAAATAAACGGCGAGAAGAATGCGGTAACAGCAATCTGGAGTGAGCCGCCGCAAATGATCGGGTCAGGAGAAGAGCTTAACCTAACACTGTCACTAAGCTCTAAACCAGCTACTTCCTATTTTGATTTCGGCGGCTATGCGAATGCCTGGATCGACAATCATAATTATCTCGTAAATTCGGAAGGCAGCGACACATTTAAATCAGTTCAGAGTAATGATTATAAAACCTGGAATGAAAAGCTTACGGTTAAACCCGGTAATGGTGCAGCAGAAGGCTCGACTATGGAGCTTACTGTTAAGCTGGTTCAGGGCTTCACTATGAGCACAACATATGTCTATAAATGGCGCAAGCTGGGCGACGATCCGGAAATAACTGACGAAACTACAGAAACCAGTGTTGAGCCAAGTGAAACCACCAGTGAAGAGCAAACTCCAACAACCACAAGATCAAGTTATAGAGATTATGTAGTTCCGAAAACAGCCGATGGCAAATACATTGATTCCGGCTGTAGATTTAGTGACCTCTCGGGCGAAGTTCAGATTAGACATGGCGACGATCGCCTGGGCTGGGACTTCGCAGAGCTTGATATGATCATATATGTTGGTGATGTTATTAGAACAAAAAGAGATTCCTCAGCAATTATTTCACTAAATGATATGACAACATTTCAAATGAAGGCAGAATCCGAGATTCTCATGAATACTGAATCAGAGGAGGAGAACAAGCTTATATTCCTGGCCGGCAAGGTCTGGACCAATTTCAAAAAAATGGTAAAAGACGGCACGCTGGATGTTGAGATGAGTCAGGCTATTGCTGGTGCCAAAGGCACGACATTTGTCACTGAGGATGATGGTGAAACTTCTATCCTAAAAGTTATTGAAGGAAAAGTTGAGTATACCTCTCTGGTCACTGGTGAGTCTGTCATGGTAGGAAGTGGCCAGATGGTAAAAGCTGATAGCAAAGGTCTGGGGGAGATTGAAACATTCGATATAGATAAGGAAATCAAGAGCTGGGAGAACATCACAGCATCAAAAGGACTAAAAAATGAGATTCTAGTTGCTGTGATAATTATAGTTGTTGTTTTGCTGCTGATTAGTATTATCATACTAATAGTAGTTATTCGCCGAAGCAGGACGAAATAAGGACGGAATGCAATTATGAAATCAGAAAAGATCAAATTGTATGAGGGCAGAGATGATGTAACTCTGACGACTTATTTGCTTGATGATTCGCCGAGAGCAGGCAAGGATGGCAAGAGAGGGGCTGTTTTGGTCTGCCCCGGAGGTGCTTATCTGTTTTGCTCTGACCGTGAAGGCGAACCGGTCGCTATGGCTTTTGCCAATATGGGTTATCAGGTGTTTGTGCTTAGGTATTCCGTGTTCTTCGCAGGTAAGCCGACAGAGCTGGTGCCAGGGAGAGAGTACCCGGTTAATCCCGACAGTGTATTTCCTGCGCCGATGAGAGATATAGGTCGTGCTATGCTGATGATCAAGGAAAATGCAGATGAATGGGCTGTCGATGCAGACAAGGTTGCGATCTGCGGCTTTTCTGCAGGCGGCCACAATTGCGCGATGTACTCAGTTTACTGGAATGATCCGATATTGACTGACTATTTCGGTGTTGCTGCTGAACAGCTACGCCCTGCTGCTGCGATCCTTGGCTATCCGCTGACTGATTATGTCGCGATGAAAGCAAGTGTGCAAGCAGACCCGGAGGCGGGCGGTTTGTTTGGCCTGGCTAATACTGCATTTCTCGGTACTGCTGAGCCCGATGATGAGCTGCTGACTCAAGCCAGTCCTGCCAGGCTGGTCGGGAAGCAGACGCCGCCGACATTTATCTGGTCGACGGCAGCTGACGCTCTTGTGCCGATCGAACAGAGTACTCTCTATGCCAATGCACTGGCGGCAAACAAGATTCCCTTCGAGATACATGTTTTTGAGGATGGCCCGCATGGTTTGAGCACAGCGACCCAGTCATCTGCTGAGAATAGACAGCAGCTGGATCAGGATGCCAGGAAGTGGCTGCCGCTATGTGATGCCTGGCTCTATAAGCGTTTTGCGTTCGAGTATGATAACTGATCGGGACAATGAAAAAGTATAGATCGACCTCAGAGAGGATGACAGATATGATTATAGTTTATGATGGCGTGAAGGAAGAAAATCTGGAGCCTGTGCTGGCCTGGATCAGTGCCAGATGATGGTTATCCAAATGTAATTTTAAAACGACACTACTTGAAATAGCCTGTTTACAGGCCTGCAAAGAATCTTTGCGTGACTTGGGTCCTGTGTATCACTTATGATAATGTAAGAAGATATAGTAATTGTAAGTATGGAAGTCACTGATTTGAAGAGGCAGGTAGTATGTCTGATATCGCCAAGAACATTAAGTCGCTTAGGAAGAAAAACAAAATCTCGCAGGAAGAGCTTGCGGGCAAACTTTATGTTACCAGACAGACTATATCTAATTATGAGAATGGTAAGTCCAACCCGGATATTGAAACGCTCCAGCAGCTGGCAGAAGTGTTTGGTACAGATTTAGATAGTATGATCTATGGCGAGAGAAAACGCGTAAGTAATAAATATATTATCCAAACTTCAGTGCTACTTGCTATTTCATTAATACTAGTTGTTATGTTGTATATGTTTATTGACCGAGTGAACAGCACTCCTTATATGTCGTCGGGGAAACATGTTATTGAGCTAATTGAGGTCATTCATGCAATCTCGCCACTATTGCCAGTAGGTTTGTTTGCTATAGGAGTTTTCGTAGTAAGGCTGATTATTCAAATTGCAGCTGGTAAACCACTTGAATTCAAGTATAAGAAGATTGTGCACTATTTTTCGCTTGGGTTTATCGTTACATACGTTATTTTCATGTTGCCATATATGATTGGATTTGCAGGTGCTGCTATACATAGATTTCGGTTTCTTAATGCAATTAAGAGTGATAGAGATTACTCATATACTGTCGATTTCGGAGAGTTTCTGAATAGAGTTTACTTCTACTACAGCGTAGTTTGGTATCCTAAATACAAGTACCTCTTTTTTGTGTTCTCTATGAGTTTAGGTTGTCTTTTTTCACTAACCTCTACTATCAAGAAGCAAATAGTTAAAGAAAAAGTTTAACCTCTCTTAAGATATTTCGCATATAATGCTAAGCATGAGTAAGTATAGAAGAACTAAAACAATTCAAGTGCAAGACAAGTCTGCCAATAGGCAGCAAACTAAGGTGCCGTTCTATTTGACCGCTGCCTTGTTTCTAATTATGGGAATATACGCAATCTCAATTACGATGATCGGTCCGATTATGCCAAGTGTAATTGAAGATTATCAAATCAATTTATCACAGGGTGGTCTAATGATGACTGCTCAGAGTATTGGTGGAATGCTGGCTGTTTTGTTCGTGGGTGTAATGGCTGGCAGATTTAAGAAAACAAAACTGATCATTCTATCGTTTCTTGTTTTTGGCGCGTCTTTGTTACTGGTTAGCTTCAGTGACATTTATACTGTACTGCTTGCGGTGTTCTTCGTTTTTGGTGCCGGCAGTCGTATGGCAGACACTCTGCTCAATGCTTATGTTTCGGATCTTTACAATAAGCAGCGAGGTTACTATCTGAACCTGCTGCACATGTATTTTGGTATAGGAGCGTTGATTGGTCCGGTTTATGTGCGCTTCATTCTTGAACAGGACATTTCCTGGACTTTTGTTTTCAGTTTGCTGGGAATTGTCAGTATAATTTCCGCGTTGTTGCTGCCAATAACTCTTAGACGGGCTGCCAAGAAAATGGGCGTTATCGACCCGCACGATCTGACACAGGTTTATGCTGTTGAATCAGAAGACCATGCTGATAGTGTTCTTGTGCAAACAAAACCTCTCAATCATTTTGCCTACATCAGCAGAAGTTCAGTTATCTGGCTGCTCTGCCTTATTATGATTTTATATCTTGCTCATCAAGCATCTCTGACAGTTTGGCTGCCTATGTATATGGAAACAGATCTACTTGTCAGCCCGACAATTTCCAATATTGCTTTGTCAGTGCTTTGGCTTGGAATAATTCTTGGCAGAATGGCCAGCGCATATTTTACTAACCGTGTTAAACCAATAAAAATAGTTGTTTTTGGCAATTTGTTGGCGGCTGTTTTTACTGCTGTTGGTATATTGCTGACCCAACCGGTCATTCTTATAATCTGCCTTGGTTTAGCCGGTGTCTTCAATGGCGCAACGATACCACTTCTTGTCACTATCGCTTCCGACCGTTATCCGAAGCATACAGGTACCACATCATCGATGATCTTCCTTTCGGGAGCTTTTGCCACGATGGTTTTCCCTTGGCTTGTTGGGAAAATAGCTGATGTATCAGGCTTCCAGATTGCTGTACAACTTACATGGATTACGCTCTTCGTGCTCTTCGCGGCAGGGCTGATTCTTAGAAGAAAACTCGAGCTGCACACAGAAGGATAATTTTATGAAACATGTGATCGCGATCGACCTTGGTACGACAAATATAAAAGCTGTGGTGTTTGATGAGCATCTGAGCGTTGTGGCTTCTGCCCAGAAGAGCTGCAACACATATCGCGATTTACCCGGTCAGGCTGAGCAGGATCCGGATGAAATATTGCAGGCCGTCGTGCATGTTCTTGCTTCGGTCACGAGCACTCTTGAAGATCCACTATCCGTTGAGTATATAGTGTTCTCAAGTGCCATGCACAGTCTGATCGTAGTTGACAGTGATCATAAACCACTGACTCGCTGTCTGCTCTGGTCAGATAATCGTGCGGCCTGCGAAGTTCGCAAGTTCATAAACACAAATGACTGGCTTGCTCATTATCAGCGTACAGGCACGCCAATTCATGCAATGAGTCCGTTTTTTAAACTCATGTGGCTGAAAAATAATACAGAAATATTGGCAAAAGCCGGGCACATTATCAGTATCAAGGATTATATTATTTATCACTTGACGGGACGTTATATTACAGACTATTCGCTTGCTTCTGCCACAGGAATGTTCAATATTCATTCGCTGAAATGGGATCAGACGGCGCTGGATATTCTGGATATTAGTGAGAAGTTACTGCCTGAACTGGCCGATGTAGATGCTGAACTGGAAGTAACAAATCAAGATCTAATAGAGCGCTTTGCTTCTGCCGGTGATGTTAAATTGATTCTTGGTGCTTCGGACGGCTGCCTTGCCAATCTGGGCAGTGGTACTCTGGCGAGAGGGGAGACAACTCTGACAATAGGGACGAGTGGAGCTGTCAGGATGACCGTCAACGAGCCGCTGCTTGATGCACAGGGACGTACATTTTGCTATTATCTTGCTCGCGACAAGTGGATAATCGGAGGTGCTGTTAATAATGGTGGTAATGTGATTGCCTATCTTGATAGTATTATAGATAATGGCAACGGTGATATTTATCAGCGGCTTGAGCAGACTGTTGGTGGTATAGAACCAGGTAGTGAAGGGCTTATGTTTGTTCCTTATCTTTTTGGTGAACGGGCTCCGCGTTGGGATGGAAGTCTCACCGCGTCATATCTTGGAATCACTGCGCGACATACGAAAGATCATTTCTTGCGGGCAGCGCTTGAAGGCATAAGTTTCAACCTGCGCGAGGTCTGGCAGCTGCTTGAATCAGTAGCGGGGAGAAGTACGAGAATATCTGCGTCCGGAGGATTCCTCAGAAGTCAGGTCTGGAGTCAAATTGTCACTGATGTTTTCGAGCGTGAAATTGAAGTCTCTGATGTTATAGATGGCAGTTGTCTGGGGGCAGCGATGCTAAGCGGTTTTAAGAAAATGTCGGATAATGAGCTTAATGGGGATATTATTCGTCCTGATCTGATGAGAAGTGGCAAATATCATAATCTGTATAAACAATACCTTGAGTGGTCTCAATTTATTTCTTGTGAAAAATCTTCAAACAATGATTTATATTAATTGATGGTGAAGTGCCATGCATGGCGCAATATAAAAAGAAACCCCATTACTAAAATGAGGTTTCTTTTTTCTTTCTAAATTTTGTCAACTAACACCAGGATCGTGTCCGATAATTAGTATTTCCTGAAGTTGTCATTTAAATTTTGTTATTTATCAGCCTTTGAAATCGCCTGGCTTAATCAGATCACCGTATTTCTCTTTTGCGGCTTGGATCTTGGCGATCGCTGCATCCCAGTACTCAAATATCTCGGCTGAGGTATTTGAGTCCATTTTGGTGTAGAATGCCTTCGTGCGTTCGAGCTTCTCAATCCATTTTGTGCAACGGAATGTGAAGAGATATGTATAATCTTCTTCTGTGAAAGTCTCGTCGAGATGTTTCTTGAAGAGAACCGCCAGATCAGCATATTTGGGGATCTTACCGGTAGGCGTATCATATGTTTCATATTCGCCATGGATTCGGCCTTCTGCCCAATGCAGCCAGACTTTCTTAGCCAGCTTGCTGGTCATGAATTTACCGTCGGCTCCACGCATGAAGTAGTTGTTGCTGAAGATTTTAGGTGTATCCTTAACGCCTTCGCCGAACTTGATATTATTCATGGTGTACTCACCAAGAGGATAGGAAACAAAGTCAAGATTGGCCATGGGGCTTGGGTTACGGACGCCTTCGGCTCCAAGTGTCGCGCTGGTTGTTTCCGACTCGAGAGTAGCAGCCTTGAGCAGGATACCATCTTTCCAATTGGGTGATTCTTCTACCGGTACGGTTGTGTCACTGTCACGTCCACCATAGAGAATACCTTCTACCTTGACGCCGTTCTTGGCGTTGAAGCCTTCGCTGTCAATATTATCGAGGTAATCAAGACGCATTGTATAGCGTGCGTTGCCATGTGCCAGGCCTACCGTGTTGCCCTTTTCGTCTTTGATTCCTTCATGCCATTTACCAAAATGGTTCAAACCTTCTTTTGGTGTTTCTTCGCCCATGCCGAGCCAATAAGGATTATTATCAGGTCCCATCAGAACATTTGAGAAGATAACTTCCTGGTTTTTCTTAAGGTTTTCGAAGATAACCGGATCATCACCAGCGTTTACGTCTTTGATAATACCGAACATACCGTTCTCTACGTTAACAGCACGGAAGTCACCGTCGATATTGCGGAAATAAGCGATGTCATCACCAACGATTTGTTCGCCCGGAATCATTGCTGTTGAAGTTTTGCCACAAGCTGAAGGATAAGCGCCGCAGAAATAAGTCTTACGATCTTTTTCCTTGTCGACGGCTGCCATGACAAACATATGCTCACATAACCAGCCTTCCTGACCAGCCTTATTGATAGCAAGACGCATGGAATGCTTCTTCAAACCGACAGAGTTACCGGCATACTGAGCGTTCATGGAGTAAACAATATTATTTTGTGTATCCATGTATATTCTGCGCTTATCAAGATTTACAGAGTTACCTCTCTCATCAAGAACGCCTGCGGAATGTATGAAACGGAAGAACTGGTCCTTCTCGTTTTCTTTCATTTGCAAGAAGTGGCTATATGCTGAACGGTAGAGAATAAACTCAGAGTGAGCTACATAGAAGCTATCTGTAAACTGTATGCAAGGAATGGTAAAAGGACTCTCTGTCGGACCTTCCGCGAAGAATTGAACAACGGCAGGTTTACCCTTCATGATGCCTTTGGCAATAGACATTATCTCTTCGTAGCCTTGATCGTAATCAAGTGAATTAAGAGATTTCATCTTCTCAAGATTTTCTTTGTACACCAGGAAGCGGGTTGACTTCTTGTCACGAGCCTGATCGCCATAACCATCCCAGTGGATTGTTTGTTTGCTATTGGCCAGCTGTTTCTCTTCTCCGAGCTTCAGCGCCTGATCACGAACGTACTGAACGTCCTTCTCGCTATCGTTACAGACATATACGGACTCAGGATCACAGTGGTCGATAAAAGAACCAACAAATTCCATTATCTTGGGGTTCTTGAGAGCTTCGAGCTTGCTATAGCTCTCTTCAGACATACGGCTCTTAATCAGTGTTTCAAAATTTGTACTCATGTAATGGCCTTCCTTTCACTTGCGTAGAGCAATGTGCATTAAATATAATTTGCGTGCGAACATCTTTTACCATGATAAAGTATGTTAAATTATCGATGCGTACACGTTTATATTGTATTGCTAATACAGGCATATGTCAAAAACAAAATGCCGATTGTTCTGATATCAAAGGAAGTTAATCTGAGAGAAATCAATTGAACCATCTTCGTTAAGAAGATCAGACGAAGCGTGCACATATTCAATTTTTCCTATGAACATCTCGTGTGAACCAGTAACAATCGAATCAACGATAGTACATTCAATATTTACCGGACAATCTGCTATGAACTCCTCTGCAGGTAACCAGAATTTTGGCCGCTGGCTGAAGACAAGATTTCATTTGAGCTTCCTGCTTGTTACTTGTTAGATTATTACTCATGTTTTTTGACCTTCTTCCCTTTTTAGGTAATCACCATTTCAAAAATGACCTTAAAGAAAAATATATTCCTGATATGAGCATATGTCAAATAGAACGTGTTATCACGTGTTATTAAGAATCTATTGGATCACAGGCATATAGTTTTCGAAGAATTATCGCAGATAATTTCTTTTTAGTTCTATGAACCATTATTATATTTGAACATTTCTGTGGTTTAGTATTAAAATGAGTTTTAAAAGGTAGTATAACTGTGAGGAGAGTAGAGAAATGAGTAGTCTCAAATTTAGAAGTCCATTGATAGAGAAGCGAGCTGATCCGTGGATTTATCGCCATACCGATGGGAAGTATTACTTCACCGCGACCGTTCCCGCTTATGATTTAATTGAATTACGAATTGCTGACACGATTGAAGCTCTTGCCGAAGCAGAACCAATAGTTGTCTGGCGCAAACATGAAACGGGCGACATGAGTCATTTGATCTGGGCTCCGGAAATCCATTTTATCGCGGGTAAATGGTACATCTATTTTGCCGCTGCTCATACGGGTGAGAGTCATCCTGAACATGAAACCTATCAGCACCGTATGTATGTAATAGAAGCTGATGATCCGTGCGGCTTATGGCAGGAGAAGGGGCAGATAAGGACGCATCTTGATACATTCTGCCTTGATGCTTCAATTTTGCAGCTTAACGGCCGAGTGTATTACATCTGGGCTCAGAAGGATGGCTCGATCAGAGGCAATTCCAATATTTACATAGCTGAAATGGATAATCCATGGACTTTGAAAACTGATCCCGTTATGTTGACAAGACCGGAATATGACTGGGAATGCAGTGTCATCCCTGTTAATGAGGGGCCTGCAGCTCTTGTTCATGATGACCGTGTCTTCATAACTTATTCAGCCAACGCGACTGGTGTTGAATACTGTGTTGGCCTGCTATATGCCGACATAAGCAGTAATCTGCTCGATGCTGCATCTTGGACAAAAGTTGTTGAACCTGTTTTTGCCAGCAACCCGGAGCGACAAATTTACGGTCCGGGACACAATGGCTTCACTGTTGCAGAAGATGGCCAAACACCCCTAATTGTCTATCATGCACGCAATAAGAGTAATATCAGTGGTAATCCGCTTGATGATCCCGGCAGACATACTTTTGTCCGAGAAATATTCTTCGATGACGATGGCTTCCCGGTATTTCAATGAAGCCACAACATAATTAAATGAGCATATATAAGGTTGGATTTATGACGGAGGCGATTAAATGTCAATAAGTAGTTGGATTGTAAAAACCATGTTCGCAAAAGGTGACAAGAAGCGGGATGCTGGCTTGACGACACCATCAGATATACAGCGTTTTGATAATATTTCTTATGGAGCACACAAGAAGTGGCATCTTCTTGATGTTTACCTGCCCAAATCAATACAAGGTAAGCTTCCGGTAATCATGATAGTTCATGGCGGTGGCTGGGTTTACGGCGATAAGGAAGTATATCAGTTCTATGGTATGAGTCTTGCTCAGCGAGGGTTCGCGGTAGTGAACTTCTCATATAGATTGGCACCAAAAGACAAGCATCCGGCTCAGCTTGAAGATGTCAACAGTGCTGTTTCCTGGGTTCTTAATGCCGAAGAAAAATATCGTTTTGACAAGACGAATATTTTCATGGTTGGCGATTCGGCCGGTGCGCATTTGCTGGCTTTGTACTGCAGCTTCTGTACCAATACGGAATATGCCGCTAAATATAGTTTTTCGTCGCCTGAGGGATTCGTGCCTAAGGCAGTGGCTCTTAATTGTGGAATATATAGTGTGACTGAATCATTTAAATATCACAATGGACTTCTGGAAAAACTGGTAAAAGACTTGCTTGGTCGTAATTTTTCGCCTCAGCGGCTTGAGCTGATCGAGCCTTGTCTGCACATAAATGAGAAATTTCCACCGTCATATGTGATGACCTCGACTGGAGATTTTCTGGTAGATCAGCCGCGTTTTATTGTAAATGTATTTGAGAAACTGGGAATCAAGCATATGAGTAAGATCTACGGAGACGAGAGCAACCTGCTGCCGCATGTTTTTCACTGCAATATGAGAAGTGAGGATGCCCGGATATGCAACGACGAGGAATGTGATTTTTTCCGAAGTATCTAAACCTTCATTTACGTTGTACGCTCCCCTGTATCGTGCTAAAATACAGGGGATTTTTAATTTATCGCAGGCAAGGAGAGTACTAAATGAAACAGGACATGATTCTTATTCTAGATCTCGGAAGTGATGAGAATGCCAGATTGGCGCGTGAGATAAGAGCGCTCGGAGTATATAGCGAGATACATCCGCATGATATCAGTGCTTCAGAGCTGGCTGCTCTGCCCAATGTACGAGGAATAATCCTTAATGGTGGAATCAACCGTGTGATCGATGGTGTCGAAATCGATGCTTCAGAAGCGGTTTATGCCAGTGATCTGCCACTGCTTCTCGCTGATCATAAGCAAGGTGCTCCCTGGGCAGAGGATGCTCAAGCCCGCAGAGCTGACCTGTATGAGTTTGTATTCGAAACCTGTGGTGCCCAGCCCAATTGGAACACAGAAAATTTCATATCAGACCAGATCGATCTTGTTCGTCAGCAGGTTGGTGAAACAGGCAAGGTTTTGCTTGCTCTCTCCGGCGGTGTTGACAGCTCAGTAGTTGCCGCGCTCCTGGCAAAAGCCATCGGCGATAGACTTACATGTGTGCATGTTAATCACGGTCTTATGCGCAAAGGTGAGTCTGAGCAGGTTATCAAAGTCTTCGGCGAACAGCTCGGTGTTGATCTTATTTATGTAGATGCTGTTGATCGCTTCCTTGACAAAATTGCTGGTGTGACTGATCCGGAAGAAAAACGTATGATCATCGGAAAAGAATTTATCCGAGTCTTCGAAGAAGAAGCCCGGAAGCTAACAGGTATTCAATTCCTTGGACAAGGAACGATTTATCCTGATATTATCGAGAGCGGTACAAAAACGGTAAAAGCTGTCAAGAGTCATCATAATGTTGGCGGCTTGCCAGAAGATCTTGATTTCAAACTGGTGGAGCCGGTAAAAATGCTCTTCAAAGACGAGGTCAGAGCCGTTGGTTCTGCGCTTGGACTGCCTGACAGCATGGTATATCGTCAGCCTTTTCCCGGGCCGGGACTCGGCGTACGCTGCCTCGGTGCGATCACACGCGACCGTCTGGAAGCAGTGCGTGAATCTGACGCCATCTTACACGAAGAGCTTGCAGAAGCAGGACTGGATCGACAGATATGGCAGTTTTTTACAGTCGTTCCCGACTTCAGATCAACCGGGGTAAAAGACGGTAAACGCAGCTTTGATTGGCCTGTCATATTACGTGCGGTAAATACAATAGACGCCATGACCGCTGAAGTCCCTGAACTGCCATGGTCAGTACTTCAGAAGCTGACCGCCCGTATAACAAATGAAGTTCCCGGAGTTAACCGCGTGCTCTATGACCTCACACCTAAACCCTCATCAACAATTGAATGGGAGTGAGGGAAACTGTTGTTTCATCTCGCGTCGTTGTCACTTCGTTCCAACGAATGTCTCGTTGAAACAACAGTTACCCTCTTAGCTTGTTCGGTGAGACGGAGTGATTACGTGGTTTTAGTGAGTGGGCATGTTTGAGTAAGAGGTGTTTCCGCTCACGTCGTGATACGAATGATTCGCGTAAACAACAACACAACTCCGCGATTATTCGGTTAGACGAAGTTAGCTCGATCGTCCTCGTCGCTTCGCTCCTGTGGAAGCTCGCCCGATCTCATCGCTTCGCTTCTGTGGGATCGGCATTAGCAGTGCGGGCTCGCCCGTCCTTGTCGCTTCGCTTCTGTGGAAGCTCGCCCGCTCTGCTACGTACCTAAGGTTAAGCTCGTAAATTCCATATCGATCATCTGAAGTAACGGGTGGTCGGAATGTGTAGGTCGAAACACGATATCGATAGCCAAGCGTAGGCAAGTGCAAGCAAGTGTAGCCAAGCGTAGCCAAGCTGGCACCGCGGTGCCAGTTAGGGTCAACTAACAATCTGACAAATAACAGCGGAAACGGCTGGGCGCGTAGCGTTCCAGCCGATATTTTTAAAAAAGCAAGCGCGCACGAATTTGCGCTTGCTCCTCTTAGTCTAACAGCTCGAAACGACTGATATCACTGCGTTATAGGCGCTTTTACCAGTTTTCCCAAGCGCGTTCAAACGCAAGCAAACGGCGTCAAGTGCAGGCAAACGTAGTCAAACGCAAGCAAGTGAAGGTAAGCGGAGTCAAGCGCAAGCAAGTGTAGTCAAATGTGTCACGCGGCGCTGGTCTAATTGCGATATCGACATTCAAGCGCAAGCAAGTTGACCCTGACTGGCGACTTTATTCACAATCTTCCGATTATGCATCGTTTTATGCAATCAAGTGTAGTCAAGCGTAAGCAAGTGCAATCAAGCGTAGTCAAGCGCAATCAAGCGTAGTCAAGCGTAAGCAAGTGTAGCCAAGCTGGCACCGCAGTGCCAGTTAGGGTCAACTAACAATCTGACAAATAACAGCGGAAACGGCTGGGCGCGTAGCGTTCCAGCCGATATTTTTAAAAAAGCAAGCGCGCACGAATTTGCGCTTGCTCCTCTTAGTCTAACAGCTCAAAACGACTGTTATCACTGCGTTATAGGCGCTTTTACCGGTATATCCAAGCGCAAGCAAGCGGCGTCAAGTGCAGCCAAGCGGCGTCAAGTGCAGGCAAACGTAGTCAAACGCAGCCAAGTGTGTCGCGCAGATATACACTGATATCGACATATAGCAACACATATAACAACACATGTGACAACACATATAGCAACACATATAGCAGCACATGCGACAGCATATATAGCAGCATCCGCCATCTTGCAATGTATCGTTACACGATATATAATTGTGCTGGATATATCGTATAACGATATATCTGCTGTTATATTTGTGCTTTGACGGATATATTTATTCTGCTGAATGAATATTTTCTGTGTGTTTGAGTGGGAGGGTAATGATGCCACGTGAAGCTCTTAAGACTCTTTCTGAGCCGATGTATTATGTTTTGCTTTCTCTGACTGAGGAGCGCTGCGGTATTGAGATTATGAGCAGGGTTGATGAGATATCGGGGGGCAGAGTTAGTATTGGTCCGGGAACACTATATACTATGCTCTCGAAGTTTGAGAGTAATGGCCTTATCAGATGTGTCAGTGTTGAACCCAAACGCAAGAATTATATCATTAGCGATTATGGTGTAGATATGTTACGGGAAGAGTATGCCAGAATTGCCTGCCTGGCTGCTGATGGTCGCGAAATTATGGAGGGTTTGAGGTGATGAATAAGATGAATAAGATGAATAAATTGATCAAAAAATCGATAAATGGAAAATCGACAAATGAAAAATTAACTATCAAAAAATTCATGACCTTTCGTTATACAGATTTAACGGCTGTCTGTGAGTATCTTGAGGAGATGTCAGAACAGGGTTGGGAGCTTGTATCTGTGCGGACGCTTTTTGAGTTTCGTAGGTCTGAACCTAAGCGGGTTCGTTATGCTGCTGAGCTGCTTGAGACTGCTTCTGCTGTGAGCAATGCTATTTCAGATAAATCACAGGATTATATTGATATGTGTGAGCAAGCTGGTTGGGAGTTTGTTTGCAATGCTGGCAAGATGTACATATTTCGTACCGAAAACGAAGAAGCGCCGGACATTGTTACGGATAGCGCTGATAAGCTTGCTGACATCAGGCGAGCGACGTTCAAGACATTTTTCATGAATTGGTTTGTACTTCCAGTTCTATTCGTTTTTAATCTTGTCATGCAGTTAATCAGTAATCGTTCTGTTGCTCGCATTGCCACACAATATATAGCCATAGCTTCAATCTTGTTCTATCTGATATTTTTTGTAATTGTTTTTACTCAAATAGTTGGCTTTGTTTTGTGGTATGTACGCGCCAAAAATGCTGTTAACACCGGCAAAAGCATACCGTACGTCGGACTGGGTAAGCTTAGGAAACGTAAGTTTGAGGCGATAATTCCGTTGTCCATCATTGTGTTGGTGTTAGGAGCTTTTACCGTTGCCGGAGCGATTCATGGCGACTATTTTATGGCTTTTTATTCGCTCGTTATCACTATTATAGTTGCCCTGATTGTTGCCGTAAGCTACATGATTAATAAGCTCGATATTTCAGCTGCTGCTGTGATAGCTCTGAGTGTTGGACTGGGTTTTGCCGTTGTAATAGTAGTGATAGTTAGTATAATTGCGATATTGTTTTCTCGTGATAGCAACTATGAGACTGTCGTGAAGGCAGAGTCTGTTTATAGCCAGTCTGGAGAGTTAATCTTGAATGAGCGGAGTATGCCTCTTGTTGTCAATGATTTCGAGTATGAGGGAGAGCGTCAGGATGCGGATAAGGGAAATGAGGTTATTAATTCAGTCTATGGCAACAGTACTATTATCGCATCTGAGTATTCGTATAATTCGCATTATTCAGATATGAGAGAAAATGACGGCTGGCTTTCTTATGATGTTTATCATAGCAAATCTGATAATCTTCTAAATGAATATTTACGAATGGTGATGAAACAGTACAACGATGAGCAGCTGACTGTTGCAGATCCTGAAATTTGGAGGGCGCAGGCAGCTTGGAAAATCGAATATGTTGATCAATATGTTGTGCGTTATGATGACTGCGTTGTTATTTGTAATCATATTGATAGTTTATTTGATAAATCCGAGGCTTATGACAATGTGGAAGAGATAGCTACCGTTTTCGCGGAAGTCTTCAATCCATAAATTGCTGCTTCTATTGAGTTTTTCCCAATTAGTACCTAAATAAATGCTGGTTGATAGCTAAACTACCCTTTTGCGGAGTGGACTAAACTTAGTAGTAAGTGATAAAGTGAACCCTCCCAGCCTAAGCCAAGAGCTTAGACGGGGCTTCCCCTGCTTTAGGCAGAGAATTCGCTGTCGTTCGTAATGCGCAAAACTCAGAGTCTGGAAGCAAAAGAGCGTTCAGCTCCGCATTAAGGCTAATGAGAG
>JAQVJP010000141.1 GCA_028695145.1 Eubacteriales bacterium | reverse complement strand
TTAGATATTTTACACTTATCCAGAGTAAAAGGACTGCCGTCCCTCTGAGTGTGATGGATAAGCTGATGCATGTTTTTGCCTATAAGATCATCATGGTGTTCGTAGCCCAGTTGTTTGAGACAGCTTATATTGCAAAAAGTGCATACACCATCTAAATTGATACCATAGACTCCCTCTGCTGTTGAATTTAAGATCAATTGCAGCTCTTCTTTCTTCTCATTCAATTCTTCTGTTCTAACTTGAACATTATCTTCCAGATTATCAATTAGTGCCTGCATCTTACTTGCCATATGATTAAAACTACTGGAAATCATACCAATCTCATTCTTGCTTAGAAATGTAACACGTTGGGATAAATCTCCTGCCGTGAAAGCGGATGAGGTATATAACAATTGATTTATAGGCTTAGCAAGTTTTCTGACCAAATAGTAGTAAATAAGAACCAGGCCTATTAATATAATCACTGACACCAAGACAGACCAGAGCATGCTGCTTACAATATCATCCATAAACTGGGAGGCTGGAACTGCTGAAACAAGAATCCACTCAATGCCATCTATGCTAACTTCAGAGACATTGATATACAAATTACTCTTTGCTCCTTTTAAACGAAATTGGCTTTCGTTATTTGTCAGATTAATGTGTTCGTATCATCATAAATTGGCCAGGCTGCAGATACCGTTAGATCGTCCATTACAAAATGCTTGTATACAGGTGAGAAGATCGGTTTGCCAAAATTAGCCGCTGCCTGATACCATTCGCGTGTTCGCGGATCGAACGGGCCAGCCTCTACAGCCAAATCAGCAGCTGTCATATCTTCAGTTATTGAATAGTACATAGAATTGCCGTTAGTACCGGCATCATTGCGCATAATCTCAATATCATTGTTTGTGTTCCGACGAGCGCCGTAGTATTCGCCGTTGATTGTTCCGAAACCAACGCTATAGACAGCACCTTCATGATTTTTAATTATACCAGAGAAGAATTTTTCGCGAGCAGTTTGATCTGATAAATCTATAAGGTTATGTTCAATGAAGTGACTATTGGTTTCATTTATATGAACAGGAGCATGTAAAAATGCCGTCAACTGACGGGATATATCTTCGTTAACATCAGAGGCCAGAGTCTCAGTCGTTGATTCAGCTGATTTATACCACTGAGAATATACCAATACACCATCAGTCATTAGTGCCAGGAGCATGAAAAATACAAAGACTATAACAAGAATCTTTTTAATCGAGAAATTATATATAAAATTTCCGGTTCTTTGACTCCTAATTTTGCTTTTATCCAATTTACACCATCACTAAATTGACAAATTTTGGTTGTAAACCATTATAGCATCAAAACACATATAAGTATTTATCAATTAACCGGAGTTCCGCATTTCAGACTTTGAAAATCAATCAAGCCAATGGACTGAGCCCAATCGCTGCCCAATTTCATCATGATAATCCAGGTAGAAATCAGCAGATACACTTGAATGTAATCTGTAATCATAATCATCTGTCTGGACATATATATCCATACAACTGACTGTATCTTCATTACTACCTTCATCATAAGTAACTAACCAACAGGGGTAACCAAGCAGTCCGAGATGTTCAATAGATTCCGTAGCATTGGATATGCTAATTGCCGAAGCTTCGAGTTCCTGTATCGCCTCAACTATTGATCTCTCATCAGAAGCTGCCCGCTCTAACTGTTCAATAGTGTAATAAACCATTCCATCATAAGCGTATTCGTATGAAGGAATTATTTCTTCAAGACCGCTTAAGTCTATAGTCAGTTGAAGTGAATCGTTGTCAGGAATATCGGCCTGCTCGAAATCAGACTGATACGATAGCGGCGGATTCATCTGATCCATATCAACAGGATCAAATAGGCACTCTGGATTCAACTTAATGAGTTCTCCGAATTGTGGCATATAACTATATAACCGACTCTCAGCATCGCCGCTTAGATGAATAATTTCAACATCTAAAAGCAGCTGGACATGTTTATCCTCTTCGTTGCCTTGAATCAGAAAACCTCCAATAGTCACTTCCGAAGCTTCAGAACCATCGTCGAACTCTTGTTTGATCAATTCATTGACTTCACCGAAAATCGCTGATTCATTTGTGCTAAGCTCACTAAGTACATCTTCAACACTTATAAAGCGATTATTCTTCATATCAAAGTTATAGCTGTAGACTTCACCTTCGAATCCATATGTAGGGTATAGTGCATATGTCGACACTATCTGAACATAATCTGCACTGGTAAAAGGATAAGACTTGATCATGATCCAGTCTTCTAAATATCCACTTTCCAGATAGTCGTTGTACTTCTGTAATAAACTCGAGCATACAGCATTGTTAAGAGAATCAATCTCAGGATTTTTGCCATCGTATTGTTCAAGACCAGTAGCGTTTTCGTCATATGAAACGGCGAGAATCTCAACGATGTTGCCATCATTGTAATCTTGTTCCAACATAGTAATTGATACACCGGAATTGTCTATTGCCAAGTTGTTATCTGGTTCATCGATATCGTCCGGTTTATCTGGAATGATGGATTCAGTGGGTTTAACTGATTCCAGTTTCGTAGTATCGGTAGTTTGCTGATCAATTGCTGATCCGATGGTACTGCAGGCAGTTGTTATACCCAATGCAAGTACCAAGCTGATAATCAAAGGGATAAATCTATTAATCTTAGTTTTGCCTTCAACATTTTTTGAAGTGTTCATTTTCATCTTTCTTACCTCCAGTTCAATGCTATATTTATATATTATGAAAAATTGATACTTGTAAACATTATTCATCACGCTCAAATACCAAGTCATCAAGACCACTTAACTCATCTCTTCCATGAGATATTTTCAAATTAAATTTCTTTCCTTCTTCTGTAGTAATGGTCAAACTATCCTCATCTATCTCATATATTCCCTCATATACATACTCGTCTGTTGAGTAATCATATAGATTCCATTCATTTGACTCGCCATCAAAAAAATAGAATTCAAGCTCATATCTCTCGTCGGTTGTATACCAGCAGTACGATGCCAGTTCATCCTGAGTAACATAAGGAAGTACCTTGTCATCACCACGAGTTAAGGTTATCGCATAGTCTTTGTTGTAAAGCTTGTCATCATTCTCAATGACGAATATGACATCGTCTTCTTCGAGTCCAACAAGCGTGCATTTCTCTCCATCTGATTTCCACTCGCCAAACATTGCCTCATCAAGATAGCTGTCATAAGCCACAACTGTGCCGTCTTTCATAATATTGAAGACAATATCTTCATCGTTACTCGAATACCACGAGCCTACTAATTTCGTTTTGCCGCAAGCGCTTAAAGCACTGACAGCAAGTACAAAACAGATAATTAGAAGTAGATTCCTGCACCCTGCTGCTTTAATAGCTTTTACCGTTCTTGTTGTTTTAATATTCATGTTCTTACCTCCCAATTTTGTGATTAAAATACTGCTATTGCTCATATATCTTCCAGTCAGCACCACTAACCGGATCCAAAAAGTAAACAAGTCCATATTCACTGACCGCATAATGCTTTGAATAAACAGTTCTCTGATTATCATCTGCAGATTCTCCGACGGAAAAAATTTGACACTCTTCGCCATATATTAAGTCAGTTCCAGTAGCAACAACGATGTAATTCTGTTTTCCCGAACGTTCAACAATGTTCGAAACAATATCGATTGCTTCCTCCTCAAGTACTTGTGCTTGTAAACTGATATCATACTGCTGAATACGATTTAAACCTGATTTGCCTGAAGCTTCTGTGCCATCAAGAATGGTATGATCATTAAGTATTTCTAATTGTGATAACATGAAATATTTGAGCCATTCCTTGCTTCCTGGAGAACCTTGCTCATCTGCCCAAGTTATATCTACATGATATGTTTCGCCGTCTATCCAAATTAGATTCCAGGCATGAGCCGTATCCCCGGAAGAACCACTAACAACACGGCACCATAGATCAGCCTGCTGGCAGAGATACTGATAAGCTTGTGCGTAACCTTGACAAATAAGCTTGCCCGTAACAATGCCATATGAGTTTTCAATAGCTGGAAGCATAAAACTATAATCATAGCTTGCTCTGTCCGATAGTGATTGAGCCAAATATCTGTATTTGTCATAAGTCGATTCCTGTGAAGGTAACCCTGTCAATATTTCGGAACAAATCTCATAAAATTTATCTAAACCAGCTCGAACATCATCACAATTCTCGCTTGAATCGACTATTTGATGGTCAGTCCATGTGCAAATATAGGTAGAATCAAGAGATGCTGTTAGACCATTATCATCACAAACGTCTTCAAATCGGAAATATGTATCAATAAGTGGTTCATCCTCACTAATTGCTGACCATACAATAAATAGTTCGTCCAGAAAATCATATCCGTATGTTGCTGCATCATATGAAAATGATTCAAACGATAATATTTTGCCAGCAAGATCATAATACAAATCCTGTTGCTTAGAATTTAAATTGTTAAGAGACAGCGCCTCGTATTTTTGATATTCACGAGACGAAAAAGAGTCATCAGAGTTAATGGTATCCGTATTATCCAAAGCAGGTGCTTCGTTATTATCAGAGGTTTCACTATGATCATCGGTTTCGCGTTTAATTGTGATTTCATTATTGTTTGTGGTTTCAAATTCGGTGACTGTCTCAATTTGCTTATCCGGAAATTGCATTCTGATTCCGTTTAGCAGCATTCCGGTAGCAATTAAAATTCCAACGCTTACCAAACATAGAGTCATACCCAAAATCGTCAAAATGTGCCACATTCTGTGTTTATTATGATTTGTGATATTTAGTCCGGCTGCAATCAATATCAGGCCTGTCATAACTCCAAAAAACGCCCACATATCAGTTGTCTCCTTCGAGTAAAGCTAATATTCTCTTAAGGCTTAAATTCTGCCCATCACTCCAGATTATTTGAAACCCATCTGTTTTGGGTTTTTCTAAAACTTCATGATTGCCAAGAGAAGCAAAATTTTGATTTTCTATCATGAGCTGATGCATGTCGAACAGAATTAAATGCCCATTATTAAGTTCAATATCAAGCATGCGATCATCAATCACATCCACACGTACAATTTTCAGCATATCCGACTCCTAAAATATATCTGTAGAACTTACTGTAACCACAGACTAAATCTATCAGATTCAAATATACTAATTGTAATTATCAAGAATTCTTGATAATTAATTACTCAATTCAGATTATTTGGCGTTTTTAGATATCATTAAGTCGTATAATAATACTTGAACAAATATAAATCAGATTTATTGGAGACAGAAGCGTGGACAATGCTGTTTTATTGCTAA
>JAQVJP010000140.1 GCA_028695145.1 Eubacteriales bacterium | reverse complement strand
TGCCCCGCAGAAAGAGAATAACCCTTCTCCTTTATCTCATCGTAGGTTACAGCTACGGAGAAATCATCGACAGCCTCTTTGTTCAAGAATGTTGTAACGATACGTTCAATTTCATCATTGCTGAGACGTACTTTTTTGAGTCCGTTAGCATCCTTGTACTCCTCGCCCAATTTGCTAGCATCAATCAAGATAACCTTTTCAGCAGATGCAGACTTATCAAAGAACAGTACGCTTACATTTGTACCTGTATTTGCAAATACATTACTTGGCATAGATACACAACCGTACACAATCTTATCATCTACAATCTTTTGTAGGATATTCTTTTCAATGCCACTTTTAGCAGTGATAAATCCAGTCGGAATAACAATAGCACCCTTGCCTGTTTTCTTCAATGAATTGATAACGTGCTGTATGAAGCAAGTATAGATTGCCATAGATTCCTTTTTCTTTGCAGGAACCTTTGGCACCCCTGCCCAAAAGCGAGCCGGCATAGCAGCAATTTTCTCTCTTGTATCAGAGAAATCCATTTTGAAAGGAGGGTTACTTACCACAAAATCAAACTGGCGAAGCTGTTGGTTATCGTCACTCTTGTGATATGGCGCTACCAATGTGTCGCCCTGAACAGCATGATCAAGTGACGAAACAAGACCATTGAGCAGCAAATTAAGTTTCAGCATTTTGTTTGAACGCTGAGAAATATCTTGAGCAAAAATAGTACACTTATCTTCTCCAATCTGATGGCTCAATGCCATAAGCAAAGTTCCAGTACCTGCCGATGGATCGTAACACTCAATACTATGCAAATCGCTATTATCGCCTACAAGCAAACGGGCCATAATGGTTGCAATAGCATGAGGGGTATAATATTCGGCATATTTACCACCGCCTGCGGTATTGTAGTCCTTAATCAAATATTCAAAAATGTTTGAGAAGAAATCGTAATTCTCTACAAACGCCTCTTCAAATGAGAAGTTGGCTAATTTATCGACTAGCGCACGTGCAAATGGGGCACGCTGAGCACTATCAGTAACAAACTGTGTCAATGGCTCGAACAAAGGTATTTTTGTGTTTGCTGTAGTTTGTGTAGAGAATATATCAGCATTCTGTTCTGCGATATCCGTCATTGTTGAATCGAATATCGTATCAAAGTCACCCTTGCCTTGCTGGTTCCATAGATTGGAAATCAAGTGATATGGTTCAAGCATTGGCACGTCAGGGGAAATCGCACTTTGCAAAAGCATACGATCTGTATCTGAAAGTTCGGCATAAGCCGTTTCCCACTTCTCTGCATCACGAATCTTCTTTGCAATATCACTTTTAGCATTCTTGACCTCATATCCAAACTTGTCATTAAGGAACTTGTATAAAAATACCTGTGTAATAATCTTATACTCGTTACCATCATTGCCCATTCCATAGGTCTTACATGTAGCTTTAAGGGCATCAATGAGTTCGATTGTTTTTTCTTTAATCGTAGACATATTCTTTATGATATTGCGTATGTTGCGTTATACTGGTTAATATATTGTTGTGATATTCTCGACTGAATGAATTTGTAATCATCCATATCTGGCTTAATTTGTGGGAACTGATACAAACATCCGGCAATAAGACTCATTACTGTTCGACCAAAATAAGCATCTCGTTTTAGGATGTCATTTCTATCGTACACTTTTGAATCGATATCATCCTTTATGATATTAAGGATGACCATTATTTCATCATCAAGGAATGAGAACATAGGTTGCTTGCCCTGCTCTTTTCTCTCTTGGTTCACTTCACGAATACGTTTATGAATACGTGCAAATTTTGCATCGCCTTTATACTTTTTCACCAAAGCATTATTGCGTTTTTGCAAATCCTGCAAACGTTGAATAATCTCATCGAGAGCTTTGGTTTCTTCATTAAACTTGGCAATGGTGTCTACCACAAAGCCATGTTCTTTGAAGCGTTCCATAAATGCCTCACGAAGAGAAATGAACTCTGGATCATCTTGGTCGAAGTTCTGAGTAAACGATGTAATCGTTCGTTGCCATTTTTCTTTCAGCTCAACACCACCTGCTATAAGCTTCATTTCCTCAGAGCCTATCTTTGAGAAGTTGAACTCAATATCCATCATAGCTTCGTTGATGAGAGTTTTAGTCTCTTCTCCCAAACCAAAGGCTTCTTTTTGGTTGATAATGTCAATACGGTGTTGTACCTCAGAAAGAAGTTCCGGAAGTTTGGAGATTTCCAATTTGACAAACTTTTCTTTCATGTCATCATCACCAAATGTACGGACAATATTAGCCATATTCTTGGCAGCAGTGAGTGCATGCTTCAAGTCAAGCAGTACAGCCTTGTCCTCTTCTGTTGATATTTCAGATGAGAACTCTTCCGCATTATTATAAGAGTAATCAAACAGAATCTGGCGAATCTGCTTCATCTGTTCGAGAATCTCCTCTTTGTCTTCAATCACTTGGGTGAAAGTGTCCGTAGAATTGCCTTCGCCTGTTTCATCAACATCATTAAAGCGGTTCAGCTCTTGTAGATATGCCTCGTTTGTTTCTTGAAAATTACGCTTAATATCTGCAAAGTCTATCAAGAAACCATATCGCATATCTTTATACGGACGATTTACACGTGTAATCGCTTGAAGTAGGTTGTGATCTTTCAATTTTCGACCAAAATACAAACGTTTCAAGCGTGGGGCATCAAAGCCTGTAAGCAACATATTGAATACAATCAGAATATCAATTGTCATATTCTTCTTGAAATCCTTTACTATTTGCTTACGAGTTTCCTTATCGTCCGTATCATGCAATATGATACCAGCCTTTAATGGGCGGTATTTGCTTTTATAATCAATGACAGGTTCTGCTGCCAATAAGGTTCCATCTGGCAATTTGAACATTTGAGGTTTCGGTTGATGTTTCTCCCACTCTTCTTGGAATATCTCATACAACCTACGGGCCTGTTCGCTGGTCTCGCAAATAACCATTCCACCCAATGTTTCATCGCCTTGGATTTTTCGGAATTCTCTAAGGTCAGAACTGATATATTGCGCCAATTCATTGACATAGTTAGGGTGTTCAATGATTTCGGACTTTCGGATGTCTTTTTTCTGCACCAATGTATCTAACTTGTCGTAAACATCCGACAATTTTTCCTTGTATGAGGTCTCAATATCCTCTCTGATAATCTTCAAGGTATAACCGTCTGCAATGGACTTGTCATAATAATATGTATGAAGATAATCTCCAAATACTTTGCATGAAGCACGTTCTTCTTTCAGCAATGGAGTACCCGTAAGAGCTATTTTAATAGCAGCAGTATCGGCTTCAAACAAGTTTGCAAGGAAACAACCGCCAGGCTTGTAACCACGGTGTGCCTCGTCCATAATAAACACTCGTTGCAAATTGGTAGCATAATCATTTATACGCACCTTTTCTTTGTCCTCAGCAAAACGTTGTATGTTTACCACCGTAATTTCTGCTTGTCCGCTGTTTCCTTGTTGTGCCTGATTATTTCGGAACTGCTCCATCAATTCTGCTCTGGAATTTGCAGTAGAGACAACAAGTTCGCGAGCTTCAAACTCTTGTGTTGCCTGCTCCAAAAGGTCAAGACGATCGACAATGAAATAGAATTTTGCTACTTTATTCTGCTTTGCAAAATAGTCATTGAGCATATATGTCAAGTGGTAAGACAATGCAGTTTTTCCACTACCTTGTGTATGCCATACTACACCTGATGTTACGCCTTCGGACAATTTCTGACGAATTGCCAACGATGCGAACAATTGCTGGTAACGCATGATGTGTTTCTGGTCGGTAGATTCTATTTTGCCATCCACCTCTCGTTCCATCTTCACATATGCAATACCATATTTCAAAATGTATAAGAAACGCTCAGGTGAACACATTGAGGTCAATATTCTATTCGATGGAGTATTGAAATCAAGGTTTGTCTGATATTCTGGACTTGTGTGAATAACCTGACAGTTATAATCACTTAATATTTTCTTTTCCTCTGCAGGGTTAATATCCTTATATACATAATCTCGATGGAATGGAGCAATCTTTTGTTGGCTGATATTATCCTCTCTAAAACAATTGAATGGAGCGAATGAACGTGCACCAGTACAATAGAATGCACCCTGAATAGGAACAATACCACCTAATGCATCATACTCCATATTGTTGGAGAATATCATCAGCTGCGTAATGTTGATAAATCTGCGGAACTTCTTATTTGGGAAACGCTCACGATTCATTCGTGAACTTTCCGCAACCATACCGCCATGATTATTTGGTTTCTTTACCTCCACAAAACAAAGAGGTAGACCATTCACGAATAAAGTTATATCAGGGCGAAATTCATCTTGCCCATTCTTGCAAGTGAATTCAGCAGTGAAGTGGAAGACATTGTTTTTGATATTCTCAAAGTCAATCAACTTTACAGGAGAAACCGATTTAAGACGATTGTAGAAACCACGTCCTAAATCATCATCGTTCAGTTCCTTCTTTATATCCTTGAACACTTGTAGATATTCACCCTCATGACCAGGATTCAGTTTCTTGAACTGCTCTTCAAAAACTTGCAAAAGAATATTTGTGTCACCATCATAGATAGTGCCATTCATATCCTCATTGAGTTTACCGAAATATGAATACCCAATTCTAGTCAGATGAACCATTGCTGGCATCTGCACCCGTGTTGCTTCACTGAATGCTTTCATCTTATCTGTCTTCTTTATCTGTTATCAAGTCCTTCAAGTCTACATGAAGAACTTCTGCTATTCGTTGAAGAGTCTCAAGGTTAGGCTGAATCCTATTGCAAGCATAAGCATTAACCATACTAAAACTTTTATCAATCTGTTTAGCAAGCCATGTCTGCGATATTCCTTTTTCGGTTAAAACAGCCTTTATTCTATTCAATTTCATACAAATTCTTTATTAGATGCTACAAATATAGCGAATAATATTCGATAAATTAGTTTTTAAGTTGTATTTTTGCACTATAGAATATAACATTATCAATTTATTGAATTATGGATGCAGAGAGAACTTTACAGAACAACAAAATAAACCAATTCATCCTAAGAATAGACCTATCCGCGGATTCAAACGTGAATTTTAAACTTCTAGCTGATTCTTTGAAAGATCAATTCGATTCATATAGAACAGAACTTCATGTTAATTACAATGTAAACATCCAAAAGGAAGAGGTTAACAAAGATGTATATATTAATTAAGAAGTACCCCACATTTCAATCGAAAAGTATACCACTTACAAACTTGAACGGAACAACTTCGTTCATAACGAATGATAAGTATGTATACAAAACAGGAGATTATAATTAG